>JBEVNE010000133.1:0-3096 GCA_040508275.1 Duganella sp. | reverse complement strand
ACGATCTGGTCGGGCGCCAGCGTGTGGGGTGGCGGCCGGGAGCCGGCATGAGCACGCCAGCGCAGAAGGGTAGCGTCAAAGACAGCGCGGCGCCGACCTGGTTCGGCCACCCGCGCGGGCTGACGGTGCTGTTTCTCACCAATATGTGGGAACAGTTTTCCTATTACGGCATGCGCGCGCTGCTGGTGTATTTCATGACCAAGCAGTTGCTGCTGAGCCAGGGGCAGGCGTCTTTCATTTACGGCATCTACACCGCCTGCGCCTATTTCACGCCGATCATCGGCGGCATGCTGGCCGACCGCTATCTTGGCAAGCGGCGCGCCATCATCATCGGCGCTTCGGTGATGGCGTTCGGCCATTTCATGATGGCGTTCGAGCCGCTGTTCTATCTGGCGCTGGCGACGATAGCGCTCGGTAATGGCTTGTTCCTGCCCAGCCTGCCCAGCCAGGTCGGCGACCTGTACCGGCGCGACGATCCGCGCCGCGGCTGGGCCTACAACGTCTATTATGTCGGCATCAATATCGGTGGTTTCCTGGCGCCGCTGGCCTGCGGCACGATAGGCGAAGTGTACGGCTGGCATTATGGCTTCGGCCTGGCCGGCATCGGCATGCTGGCGGGATTGCTGATCTACCTGGCCGGGCAGCGCCATTTGCCGCCCGAGCCGGCCCGTCCACTGCCAGCGGTGGCGCAGCAGACCAGCGCAACGGCCGGCTTCGATCGCCTGACCGTGTTGGTCTTGATCGGCATCGGCCTGGCCGTGACGGTGTTCCGCTCTGCTTACGAGCAGGTCGGTAATACCGTGGCGCTATGGGCCGATACCGGAATCGACCGCCAGGCCGGCGACTTCCTGATCCCGATGACCTGGTTCCAGTCGCTCAATCCGCTGTTTGTCATGTTGATGACGCCGCCGCTGCTGGCGTACTGGCGCCGCCGCGCCGATGCTGGCCACGACCAGCCGCCGGCCCTGCGTATGGCGCTCGGGGCGCTGATTTTGTCTGGCGCCTACCTGATGCTGGCGGCCGTGGTCTGGCATGGCGATGGCCAGCTCACTGCCTGGGCCTGGCTGGCGTTGTTCTTCCTGTTGTTCACCTTTGCCGAGGTGTTCATCCTGCCGACCGGTCTCGGCCTGTTTGCGCGACTGGCGCCGCCTGGCCTGGGCACCACCACGGTGGGCGCCTGGTTCCTGATCATTTTCAGCGGCAGCCTGGCCGCTGGCCTGGTCGGCACGCTGTGGAGCAGGCTCGATCACGCGGTATTTTTTGTGTTGCTGGCAGCGCTGGCGGCCGTCTCCGCAGTGATGTTGTGGCTTTTAAACGGATTAACCGAAAAGATCGATAAAAACAGGAAGAAAACAGATAAAGATATACAAAAATTCTCCAATCAGGATTAGCATGTCCTAAACAGGATAACTAGTGCAATGCAATCCAACCGGGAGAGTGTGTATGTTGAAGTTGAAGAAAAGCTTGGTGTTGACTTCGTCGGCGTTGGCAGTTTCTGCCGCATTCGCAGCGCAGCCTGAGGTGGCAAATGACAGTGTGCAGCAAGTGGTGGTCACGGCGCAAAAGCGCAGCCAGACCACCATCGACGTGCCACAGTCGATGTCGGTGATCGGCGGTGACACGCTGGAAAAGGAACAGGCCACCGGTTTTGCTGACTACCTGAAACTGGTGCCAAGCATGCAGCTGGTGCAAAGCACGCCGGGCGCCGGAAGGCTGGTGTTGCGCGGTATCGACACTGGCGGCGTGGCCTCCACGGTGGCCGTGTATCTCGATGAAACGCCGTTCGGTTCGAGCAGCGGCATGGCCAACGGCGCCACCATGGCCGGCGATTTCGATACCTTCGACATTGCCCGGGTCGAAGTGCTGCGCGGTCCGCAAGGCGCGCTGTACGGCGCCAGTTCGCTCGGCGGCCTGGTCAAGTTTGTCACCAACACGCCGGACGCCAGCGCCTTCCAGCTGCGCGCCCGCGCCGGCCTGGCCTCGGTCGATGGCGGCGGCATGTCGTATCGTTCCAACCTGGTCGTCAACACCCCGCTCAGCGAGACGCTGGCATTACGCGTATCGGGCTCTTACCAGCGCGAGCCCGGCTTTATCGATTCGATCGGCACCGCCGGTTCGGACCGCGCCAGCAACATCAACAGCGCCCGCAACTACGGCGGCCGCGCATCGCTGATGTACACGCCGAGCGCCGACTTTTCGCTGCGCCTGACGGCCGTGGCGCAAAACATCGAGACCGATGCGCCAGGCACGGTCGAGAGCAATCCGGTGACGCTGGAAACCCTGTATGGCCGGCCGACCCAGTCGCAGTTCGTGCCGCAATTCCGTGACATCGACTATCGCGTGTACAACGCCACCGCCAACTGGAACACCGGCCCGGTCAGCCTGACCTCATCGACCAGCTGGAGCAGCCAGAAGCAGAATCTGCGCGGTGACATGAGCGTCAATCTGAGCCCGCTGGTGGCGCGCGCTCTGGGCGTGGCCAATGAGCTGTACCTGGGGCAGGGCACCAATGTTGATAAATTCACCCAGGAGCTGCGCGTGAGTTCGCGCGAACCGGGCATGGTCGACTGGCTGGCCGGCGTGTATTACACGGACGAAGAAGGCAAGATCCTGCAAAACTACACGGCCGTGGCGCCCGGTACCCTGACGCCACTGGCCGGCCTGCCGCTGCTGGCCGATTCGCGGCTGGGCTCGACCTACCGCGAGTACGCGGCGTTTGGTAACGCCACCGTTCATCTGAGCCCGCGCTACGAGGTTGATGCCGGCGTGCGCTACAGCAGCAACCGCCAGACCGCCCGCCAGTACAGCAATGGCGTGCTGGCCGGTGGTCTGGCCGACAATTTTGCCCGTTCGTCCGAGCATGTCAGTACCTGGTCGCTGGCGCCCAAGTTCAAGATCGACGAGCGTAATGCGCTGTACCTGCGCGCCGCCAAGGGCTTCCGTCCCGGTGGCCCCAACCTGCTGCCGCCCAACGCACCGGCCGGCACGCCGCCCAGCTACCGTTCGGATTCGGTGATGAGCTACGAGATCGGCTTTAAATCGCTGAGCAAGGATGGCGTGTTTTCGTTCGACGTGTCGGCCTTCCGCATCGATTGG
>JBEVNE010000125.1:0-5757 GCA_040508275.1 Duganella sp. | reverse complement strand
TCGCGCTGGCCGGTCCGCCACTGGGCGCGGCGCTGGCCGGTTTCGGGGGCGCACGCGCGCCACTGCTGCTGATGGCGGCATGCGCCGCGCTGGCCCTGCTCGACGTGCTGCTGCGGCTGCCGGAGACCCGGCCTGCAGCTCTACCGCTAGCACCGCGTGATGCCAGCTGGATGCGCGACTGGCGCCTGCTGCTGCGCGACCGCACCTTCATCGCCTATACGGCCCTCACCGCCGCCAGCTACACCGGCCACTATCTGTTCCTGGCCCTGTCGCCGTTCGCCTTGATCGGCGAGCGCGGATTGACAGCGCTCGACTACGGCTACGTGCTGTCGGCCAGTTCGGCGGTGCACCTGGGCGCCAACTTCGTCTGCCGCCGCTGGCTCAAACACGCCGGCATCCGCGCCACCTTGCGCCGCGCTGGCGCCGCCACACTGGCCGGCGGCGTGGCGCTCGCACTGCTCCAATGGGCAGGCGTGCACAGCGCGTGGGCGATCATCGCGCCGCAGTGGTTATATATGTTCGGCCATGCGATGCACCAGTCGTGCGGGCAGGCGGCGGTGTCTGCGCCGTTTCCGCAATGCGCCGGCACGGCAGCGTCGCTGTCGGGCTTTGTTCTTGTGCTGGTGGCCGTGGTGGCTGGTGAACTGATGAAGTGGAACCTTGCGGCCGGCGCGCAAGCGCTGGCCTATGGCATGGGACTGTGCGCAGTAGCCACGGCCGCTGTCGCGTGGTGCTGGGTACAGCGCCACGGCGAGATCGAGTTTACAGGCAAAGGGGCTACAGGCAATCGGGCTAAAGGAAAAAATACCGTTTGAGCGGCGCAGCGGCAGCGCCGATGGCCGCCGCATCGCCGCGCGCTTGCGCCGCCACCACCAACGCCTGCGGGCGCTGCACGCCGCGACGCGGCTGATTGTCGATACGGATGTGCGCAATCAGCTTGTCGGCCAGCGCGCGCGGCATGCGTCCGCCCAGCACGATCAGCTCGGGATCGAAGATGGCGATGATGGCCGACGCCACCAGCGACATGCTGGGCGCCACCGCCGCGATCCAGCGGTCCACGCACGGCCAGGCCGGATCGAACTGCGCCAGCAGCTCATAGATGGTCGCCACCGGGTGGCCGTCTTCGACGCGCATTTCGCGCAGCAGTTCCAGCGTGGGCCGGGGCAAATTCTGCATCGGCAGCATGCCGGCGAATTCGCCGGCATTGCCATGTACGCCGCGCAGGCATTCGCCGTTGGACACCAGGCCGCCGCCAAAGCCATGACTGAAGTAAAGGTAGGCGAAATGCCGGTGTTCGCGGCCCAGGCCCAGCAGGCTCTCGCCGATGGCGGCGGCGTTGCCGTCGTTGTCGATCCATACCGGGTAGCCCAGCGCGCGCTCGAGATACGTGTCGAGTTCGATCAGCGCGAGGTCGTCGAGTGGCTGCGGCGGGTTGAGCGACGTGCCCTTGCCAATGAAGAAACCGGTCATGGCCACGCCGATGCCAAACAGGCGTTCACGTGCGCCGGGCGTGCCAGCGAGCAGCTTGGCCAGCGCCGGCTTGAGGAAAGCGGTGAGCGACTCACGCGTGATGATCGCCATCGGCTCCACCCGCTGCGCCACCACTGCGCCGGCAAAGTTGACCAGCACCAGCGTGACGGCGTCGGTAGCGATCGACACGCCGGCGCAGAACGCGAAGTCCGGCACCAGTTGCACCACCGGGCTCGGTTTGCCACGCCCGATGGAGACGGTGGCGCCAAAACGCAGCAGGCCGCGCGCGATCAGGTCGTCCACCAGCCGCATCACCGATTGCGCGGTGAGATCGGTCACGCGCGTGAGATCGGCGCGCGTCATGTCCCCGTGGCGGCGGACCAGGTCGAGAATCAGGCGTTCGTTGGCGCTGGCAACCAGTTGCTCGCGCTCACCGCGCAAAAACCGGTCCGGCAGGTTGAATTTGGAAGCCATGGCGGGCCTTGTCATCAAGCGGAAATAAAGCAATATTATACTCTGAGTGAGTTTGTAATTCGATCACTCCCCTTTTCCGCCGCACCATCCCCAATTTCAATGAAAAATCGCAAAATTTTTACAAATGCCTCAATATTTTTCTATTTTATAATTCACTCACAGTTAAATAATGGTTTGTTTACAGGAGATCGATCATGAAGCCCCTCCGCTTTTCCGCCGCCGCCACCGCACGTCCCTTGCTGCTGTCGCTGCTGGTCATGGGCGCCTTTGATGCCCGAGGCCAGGCTGCCTCCGCCCCGATGCAAACCATCGAAGTCTCGGGCAAGGCCCTGGCGATGCAAAAGGCGATTGTCGACAAGCGCGACAAACCGGTAATCTCGGACGGCATCTCGTCCGACGAAATCGGCTCGATCCCCGACTTCGGTCTGGGCGAAGCGTTGGAGCGCGTGCCCGGCGTATCGATGATCCCCAATAACGGCAGGGGCGAAGCGCAGTTCATGACGCTGCGCGGCCTCAACCCCGACTACAACACCGTTACGCTGGACGGCGTGGCGCTGCCCGGCACCGAGACCACGCGCCGCACCGTGTCGCTCGACGTGATCCCCGCCTCGCTGGCAAAGCGCGTGAGCGTCTACAAGAGTTTTACACCCGAGATGGAAGGCAACGCCATCGGCGGCATCACCGATCTGACCACCCGCTCGGCGCTGGACCGCACCGGACTGCATGCCACCGCCAGGGCCGACTACACGAACTGGGACAAGCCGAAGCTGCGCGCCGACAAAACCTCGGGCCAGGTCGAGGGCACTGTCAGCAACACCTTCGGCGACCGGCAGCAGTTCGGCGCGCTGCTGTCGGCCGGCTACTATCGCCGCGTATCGAGCTCGCTCAACACGGCCATCGACAGCTACAGCTATTTCCGCAACGCCGCCAGCCAGACCAACGCCGCCAAGGTGAACCAGTCCACCAATGATGTCGATGGCCTGATGGCGATGCCCGACCGCATGCGCTGGCTCAGCTACGACAATATCCGCGAGCGCCGCAACGTGTTCGGCAAGTTCGACTACGACAACGACAGCAACTTGCGCGCACATGTCAGCGGCGGGATTTTCCAGCACATCAACGATGAGGACCGCCGCGCGCAGTGGCTGCAGAACACCACCACCGCCACCTCGGCCATCACCCAGACCGGCCCTACGTCAGGCAGGGTGGCCAGCGGCCAGTCGCAGACCGACTACGCCAAGTTCGACCAGAAACGCGAGATGAAATACGTGGAACTGGGCGGCCAGTACCAGCCCTCATCCATGCAGGCGATCGACTTCACGGTGAACGACGCGCGCGGCAGTTACCGGCAGGACGCAAAACTCTATACCTTTGCCAGCGCCAACAGCACCAGCCTGGCCTATCGCTACGATTACGACACTGGCGAGGTGCCGGTATTCACGCCTGCCACCGCTGGCGCCTTCAACAACGCTGCCCTGTTCAACCAGACCGAGAACACCACCCAGCGCGAAACCAGCGACAACCGCACCCGCACCTTCAAGCTGTCGCTGGCCCACAATATGGCTGAAGGCGCAACCGGCTGGGGTTACAAGGGCGGCGCACAATTGCGCAAGCTCACCCAGGATTACGACTTCAACGAACTGAAATACGTTCCCGCCAGCGGCAATACTATTGCGCTGTCCGCAGTGGGCGCCAGCACGCAGTCGCTCACGCCTTACAGCAGCAATGGCCTCGGTTTGCTGCTGGTCGATCCGCAAGCCGCGCAGCGCTATTTCGACGCCAACCCGGGCCGCTACACGCTGGCCGCGACCAATACCCAGAACAGCAGCCAGCGCGACTTCGGTATTGGCGAAGACATCACCGCCGCCTACGCAATGGCTGCCTACCGCGCGGCGCAATGGTCGGCGCTGTTCGGCCTGCGCTACGAGCGCACCCGCTTCGATGTCGATACATTCACGCCGTCGCCGGCCAACCAGACCACCGTGTATACGCCGGTGGCGCTCAGCAAATCCTATAGCAACGCCCTGCCCTCGGCCAATCTGGCTTACGACATCAGCGCCACGCTCAAGCTGCGTTCGGCCGCGAGTCTGAGCATCGGCCGGCCCACCTACGCCGCACTGGGCCAGAACTCGACCAGCATCAACGGCACCACCATCAGCCAGACCGTGGCCAACCCCGACCTGGCGCCGCGCAAGGCCACCAACCTCGATCTGTCGCTGGAGTGGTACCCGCTACCACGCGCGATGATCGCCGCCGGCCTGTTCCACAAGGCGATCCGGAACGAGATCGCCAGCCTGACGGCCACCCAGAACCTCACCATCGGCAACGTGGTGTACCAGAACCAGGTGACGCAAGCGCAAAATGTGGGCGACGCCAGCCTGACCGGCGTCGAACTGGGGCTGGTCAAGACCCGTTTCACCCAGTTGCCGCCGCCGTTCAACAACTTCGGCGCCTCGGTCAATCTCACCCGGCTGTTGATGAACCCATCGTCCATCGTCATGGCCAACGGCAGCAGCCGCCAGATGCCGAGCCTGATGGAGTCGCCCAAGTCGATGTTCAACGCCTCGCTGCTATGGGGCAGCGGACCGTTCTCGGGCCAGGTGAGCTACAACCGCACCGGCAAGACGCTGATCTCACTGTCCTCTACCAACCAAGCGCAGGACGTGTATTACAAGGCCAACGGCTACGTGGACGCCCAGTTCAAATACTTTCCATCCAGGCAGCTCTCGTTCGTGGTGCAGGGTAAAAACCTGGGCAACACCCGCCGCGTGCGCGTAACAGGCACCGACCAGCAGTTGCTCAACCAGGAGATCAATAACGGGCGCAGTTTTTATGCGGGGGTAGCGGTGGTTTATTGACGGTGAGCGTCATGTGAACACTACACTGTCACGTTGGGGGCGGCGCATTCACTGTGCCCTCACTCATCGCCAACCTATATGCTTGCCATCCACGAAATTTGGGATATACTTTAACATGTACAATTTGCTGTACAAGTTAATGCCATTCAAATTTTTCGCTGAAACCGACAACTACTACTGACACTGACAATGACAACTACTACTGATACTGACAACGACTACTGACACTGGTAAGTATTGAAAGAACGGAGTAACAAATGAGAATCATCAACTTTTCCGATGCTCGCAACAGCCTTCGAGCTGTGATCGACCAAGTGGTTGAGGATGCTGACGTAACCATTATCTCGCGTAGAGATGCGCCAGATGCAGTAGTCATGTCCTTCGATCATTACAGCAGCCTCATGGAAACTGTGCATCTGCTGAGTTCGCCAACTAATGCGGCTCACCTTGCCAAATCCATTGCTCAGGCGCGCTCAGGCCAAGCGAAGCCTCGGGAATTAACCAACATTTCCGACGCTGAGGAACAGCAACATGCGCAACTTGAAGTTCACGGATGAGGCTTGGGAAAGCTACATCTACTGGCAAACGCAAGACCGGAAAACCCTCAAACGCATTAACGATCTGATCCAGGCCACAATCAGAGATCCTTTTGTTGGTGTTGGCAAACCTGAAGCATTGAAACATAGTCTTAGTGGCTGCTGGTCGAGGAGAATTGACGAAACTAACCGGCTGGTCTACGAAGTGCATGATGAGGAATTAATCATCATTTCGTGCCGCCACCATTATTGAAAGGCAGGGGAGCTATCGCTCCCCTGCTTTTTTTAGTTTTGAAATTCGATCCTAAATCTCACAAGGGGGCATCGATCTATGAAATTCCCTCGACTTAATCGCGATACCAGGATAGCACGTAGCACCAACACATGTTATCGACCGCAGATCATGGCATCGTTGCGAG
>JBEVNE010000124.1:0-10005 GCA_040508275.1 Duganella sp. | reverse complement strand
TTACGGGTCAGCAGAATCGAGGCGCCCTGGTAGCGCGCCTCGTTGAGCACGAAGTCCGGGTTGAGCGGCCGCTTGCTGTTGTCCATGCCCGGCTCGCCGTGGTCGAGATAACGCCACTCGTCGAACAGGTTGGGGCCGAAGCCGGTGCGGTGGATGGACTTGAGGAATTGCTTGGGGATGATGGCGTCGGTATCGACATTGGCGCGATCAAGCGGCGCCACCAGTCCCTCGTAAATGGTGAATTTTTCCATGGTGTTCTCGCTATGCGGCCGCCGCCTTCGGCGCGGCCGCGTGGTTTATTTGCCCGAGGCGCCCTGCACCGCCTGACCGGCGCGCTGGATATCCTTGCCGACGCCGGACACAGTGTTGCAGCCGGTGAGGATCACGGCCATGAGGGACAGTGCGAATAATTTTTTCATGCTGGGCTCTCGTGTAGACAGTTGTTTTTTATTACCGCAGTGGCGAATGACGCTGACCCCGGACAGCAGGCAGGGTTTAACGCCGCCGCCAGTCAGATTCAGCGCAGGCTGCGCACATCGACAAAATGCCCGGCAATCCCCGCCGCCGCCGCCATCGCCGGCGACACCAGGTGGGTACGTCCACCCTGGCCCTGGCGGCCTTCGAAGTTGCGGTTGGAGGTCGAGGCGCAGCGTTCGCCCGGTTCCAGGCGGTCGGCATTCATGGCCAGGCACATCGAGCAGCCAGGCTCGCGCCATTCGAAGCCGGCATCGCGGAAGATGCGGTCCAGCCCTTCGCGCTCGGCCTGTTCCTTGACCAGGCCCGACCCTGGCACCACCAGCGCCAGCTTGACGTTGGAGGCGCGCTGCTTGCCGCGCACCACCTGGGCGGCGGCGCGCAGGTCTTCAATGCGCGAGTTGGTGCAGGAACCGATGAACACCTTGTCGATACGGATGTCTTCAATCGCCGTATTCGGCTTGAGGTTCATGTAGACCAGCGCTTTTTCCATGGCGTCGCGCTTGACGCTGTCTTTTTCCTGGTCAGGATCGGGCACGCGGCCATCGACGGCAATCACCATCTCGGGCGAGGTGCCCCAGGTGACCTGCGGCTTGATCTCGGCGGCGTTGAGCGTGACCACCAGATCGAATTTGGCGCCCGGATCGGTGTGCAGCGTGCGCCAGTAGGCCACCGCCATGTCCCAGTGCGGACCGGCCGGCGAAAACGGCCGGCCCTTGACGTAATCGATGGTGGTGTCGTCGACGCCGATGATGCCGGCGCGCGCGCCCGCTTCGATCGCCATGTTACAGACCGTCATGCGGCCTTCCATCGACAGCGCGCGGATGGTGGAGCCGCCAAACTCGATACAGTAGCCGGTGCCGCCGGCCGTGCCGATCTTGCCGATAATCGCCAGCACGATGTCCTTGGCCGTTACGCCGGCCGGCAAGGCGCCATCGACCTGCACCAGCATGGCCTTGGATTTTTTCTGCAGCAGCGTTTGGGTGGCCAGCACGTGCTCGACTTCCGAGGTGCCGATACCATGCGCCAGGGCGCCGAAAGCGCCGTGGGTGGAGGTGTGCGAATCGCCGCAGACCACCGTCATGCCCGGCAAAGTGGCGCCCTGCTCAGGTCCGATCACGTGAACGATGCCCTGGCGCTTGTCGTTCATATTGAAGTACGTGAGGCCGAAGGACGCGGTGTTTTTATCCAGCGTTTCGACCTGCAGGCGCGAGACCGGGTCGGCAATGCCGTCCACCCGGCTGGTGGTGGGCACGTTGTGGTCGGCCACGGCCAGGTTAGCCGATACGCGCCAGGGTTCGCGGCCGGCGGCGCGCAGGCCGTCGAACGCTTGCGGGCTGGTCACTTCGTGCACGAGGTGGCGGTCGATGTAGAGAATGGTGGTGCCGTCTTCCTCGGCCTTGACCACGTGGGATTCCCAGAGTTTGTCGTAAAGCGTCTTCATCATGATGTGTGCTGCTACAGCCTGTGTGATTGATGCACGTTGATTATGCCATATTGTGCTATGTGAAAGCGGTCGCCGCTGCCTGGCCTCGTGAGCCGGCGCGTGCGTTGCGCGTGACCATGCACTGTGTATGACTCCTGTCTGCTTTAACCCGCACCTTGTCGCCGTGCGGGGTACTGAAAACGAAAAAAGCCTGCGTGAACGCAGGCTTTGGGTGTTGCTGGCTCGGTCTACCGACTCAAGCCGCCATGCGTACACTACTTCGACAACCGTCCATCAGGAACGATAGGCCCACCACTAGCACCAGTTCGCCTTCGGCCGAACGGGCGGTGCCGGTAATGCCCTCGACGGTAATCGCGGTCATCGGTTTAATTACCAGGTCGGCAGTGCCATCGACCGCTTCCACGGCCAGAATATATGGCTGTGGCGCGGCGACAACAATACCGACCTTCTCGCGGCAGCTTTCGTAACCGAGCGAGTCGGCCAGCGAGCGTACCGGCAGCGGACGCCCCTGGTCCTTGAGGACCGGGGCGCCGCCCACTTCCATGAATACGTCGGGCAATTCCACCACGCGCTGCACTACTGCCATCGGCAACGCCAGCGCAGCGCCGGAAGTCGATACCAGCATGGTCGGCACAATCGACAACTCGATCGGCAGACGGATCGAGAACTTGGTGCCCTTGCCCAGGCCCGACTCGATATGGATGGCGCCGCGGTTTTTCTCCACGGCGGTTTTCACCACGTCCATGCCCACGCCCCGGCCCGACACGCTCGACGCCACTTCCTTGGTCGAGAAGCCCGGCAGGAATACCAGCTGGTAGCATTCTTCGGTACTCAGTTGCGCCGATTCGCTGATCAGGCCCTTTTGCTGCGCCTTGTTGCGCAGCATGACCGGGTCCATGCCCTTGCCGTCATCCTGCAGCACGATCATGACGCTGTTGGCTTCCTGCCACGCCTTGAGCGAAATGTAGGACTTCAGCGGCTTGCCAGCGGCCAGCCGGTCGGACGGCGACTCAACGCCGTGATCGAGCGAGTTGCGCAACATGTGCACCAACGGATCATACAGGCTGTCGACCACTACGCGGTCAACTTCCGTCTCGGCGCCCTCAATCGTCAGTTCAACTTCCTTGCCCAGATCCTTGGCCAGCTCGCGCACCAGGCGCGGGAATTTCTGGAACAGGCGCCCCACCGGCTGCATGCGGGTGGCCAGCGTGGCGCGCTGCAGTTCGGTCGAATAGCGCGAGGCGCGCTCCAGCGTTTCCGCCAGCGTGGCCATCAGGGTTTGCGCCTGGCCTTCAAACTTGAACTGCATCAGGCGTTCGAGCAGCACGGCAGCCTGGTTGGCGGCCTGCACCGATTCGCCGGCCACTTCGAGCAAGGCGTCCAGTTTAACAGCATCGATACGGATCGACTCTTCTTTGGCCGGCGCAGTCTGCGGACGCTCTTCGCGTTTTTCCGGCGCTTCGCGGCGGGCCGGAGCCGCTGCCGCCACGGCAACCACCTCGGCGCTGGCGGCGGGGGCAGCGACAGCCGGCGCGCTGACTGCCGCCGCAACAGGCGCAGCAGTGGCAACAGCAGCCGTGGCAACACTGGCAACGGCCGACGCCGCCGGGCGCGTATAGCTGCCGGCGGGCATCACTGCTTCGTACATGGCTTCCCAGTCCAGACCATCCGGCGAGGCGGTGGCGACCGGCGCCAGCGCCACCACGGGTGCGGCGGCAACTGCCACTGGCGCAGGCGCAGCCTCAACGGCCGGTGCCGGCGCGGCAGCCGCTGCCTTGGGCGCCACCTCGGACTTGCCTTCGATGGCTTCGTTCAGCAGGGTTTCCAGATCCTTGGGCAGCGCCGGCAGGCTGTCGGCCTCGGCGCCGTTATTCAATTCGGCCAGCTGGTCGGCGACAAAACCCGACGCTTGCAGCGCCGCTTCGATCGCCAGCGGCGTGACCGGCGCGGCGCCGGTGCGCAGCGCATCGAACAGGTTTTCCGTCAGGTGACAGGCGGCCACCAGCGCAGGCAGGCCCATGAAGCCGGCGCCGCCCTTGATGGTGTGGAAGGAACGAAACACCGCGTTGAGGGTTTCCTTGTTGTCAGGGTCGCGTTCGAGCGCCAGCAGGTGCTCTTCCACGTTGACAGCAAGATCCATCGCCTCAACGACGAAATCCTTGAGCATATCGTCCATTAGAACCCCAGATCGGCAAGCAGGTCGTCAACACTGTCCTGGCTCAGCGCCACGGTCGGCGTCGATGGACCGGACATCAGGTTCACTTCTTTCTGTGCGATCTTCTCGCGTACCTCGGCTGGCGCATTATCGCGCAGCAGCTGGGCCAGGTCCTGCTCGACGGCCTTGGTGATGATCACGACTTTCTTGATCAGCTGACCGGTAATGTCCTGGAAGTCCTGGGCCATCATGATTTCGAGCAGACGCGCTTTTTCCGACTCGGTAGCGGCCGAGACGGCCACCGCGAACGCCTGCGAATCGCCGGCCAGCTTCTTGAATTCGTCGAGGCTGAGCTTGCCTGCAAACAGGTCGGCCCAGCGGTTTTCCATGTCTTTCGACTGCTTCGACAGCGTGTCCTGTTCCGGCATCGCTTCGTCGAGCGTGTTCAATACCTTGTTGGCGGCCTGTTCGGTCAGCGTGGCGACGTATTCCAGGCGGTCCTGGGCATCGTTGATCTGCGACGATGCTTCGTTGAGAGCCTTGTCGTAACCGAGTTCGCGCAGCGAGTCGTGCAGCAGGCGCACAATGCCGCCAAGACGCTCGAACATCGGCTTCTCGCTCTCGTCGCTGTCGGCGGCGGGCGCCTCGGAGGCGGACGCTGCGGGCGCTGCGGGCGCAGCAGCGGCAGCAGGCGTAGCGGTCGGCGGACGCGCCGACGATACTTCATCGAACAGGCTTTCCAGGTCGTCTTCGGCCGCAGCAGCGGCTGGAGCGGGCGCGGGCGCCGGTGTGGCGGTCTTGCTCTGAGCGGACACTTCTTCAAATAAGGCGTCGAAATCGTCAGCGGCGTTGGTCATAATCCCTGCTTCTCCATAATCTGTAAAAATGCTGCCCTAAAACCCTATGCACAATAATGACGCACGGCAACAAAACACTCGCGAGTGTAGCAGGGCCGCGCCAATTGTGCCAAACCGCGACAGCAGACGTTTCCCTCTCACATCACAATTCGTTGTATTTGGAGATACTATCATCGGAAAGAACGGCCAAGTACGGCCAATGACACAAAATTGATGCTTCTGTGCAAAAAAACGCGCGTAAACCAACACCGTTCCCGCTGCTAAAGTGCTTTTGTTTGAGAATCATCAACTCTTTACAGACTAGCAATAATGTAAATCGCGTCTACAATCTGCTTTATGTCATATCGCCCGGGAGGTTGCCATGTACAGCAAGATCTTGATCGCCACCGACGGCTCCGCCGTTTCCAGTAAAACCGCCTGCGCCGGCGTCACATTTGCCGAGCAGCTCGGCGCCGAAGTATTGGTGCTATTTGCCGCGCCGGCCTACCAGTATCCGATCTATGTCGAAATCATCCCGCCCAGCTATCCGAGCGAAGATGAATACCGCGCCGCCATGCTGCGCGCCGGCCAGGAACATACCCAGGCGGTGGTGGAAGCCTGCGCCCGCCGCAACGTGCGCTGCAATGCGCTGACTACCTTTGCCGAAAGCGCCGCCACGGAAATCGTCGCCGTTGCCGCGAGCCATGGCTGCGATCTGATCTTCATCGGTTCGCATGGCCGCAGCGGCTGGGGCCAGTTATTGCTGGGCAGTGTAACCAACAAGGTGTTGTCGCAATCCCGCATCCCCGTGCTGGTGCACCGCCTGATTGCCGAGCCTGAAGGCAAAAACGCTTAAAGACAGCAAATAACAGGGCGCTGGCCGGATATCTATAGTAACATCACAAGCTTAATTCAAAAGCAACTGCATTTACTTTTGATCACTTAGGCGGTGCCCTGCCCGGGCCTGTCGCAACTGGTGTTTACCCAATCTATGATACGAATAGTTATAGCTGACGATCACACCATCATGCGCGAGGGCCTTAAACGCATTCTCGACGGTGCGCCCGATATCGACATCGTCGGCGAAGCCATCGACGGCTTTGAGGTGCTCGCCCATGTGCGCCAGGGCGGCTTCGACCTGCTGCTGCTCGACCTGTCCATGCCGGGCCGCAGCGGGGTAGACCTGATTCGCCAGATCAAGACCGAAGCACCGAAGATGGCAATATTAATCCTCACCATGCACGAGGAAGAACAATATGCAGTACGCGCCATCCGCGCTGGCGCCCAGGGCTATCTGACCAAGGAAAGCGCCGGCACCCAGCTGGTCGGGGCGATCCGCAAGGTGGCTTCTGGCCGCCCGTACATCAGCACCGAAGTGGCCGAGCAACTGGCGCTCAACATCATGGTACCGAATGAGAGTCTGCTGCATAAACAACTGTCGGACCGCGAATTCGAAGTCTTTTCCCTGCTGGTGGCTGGCAAGTCCATCACCGAAATCGCCAACGGCCTGCATCTGAGCGTAAAAACCGTCAGCACCCACAAAACCCGCATCATGCAAAAGATGAGCATGAATTCGCTGTCGGAGATGGTGCAATATGCTGTAGCACATCGCCTGTTGTCCCCCTTCAAAACCTGAACCCAGGCTCGGCTGTAAGATAAGTCCTACAAAACCGGGTGCGCTCCTACGAGCATATTCAGCCATTGCTGATATCTATCCCACATCCCTGTTGGCATACTGAAATCACTGACTCATGTTGCACCGCTACAAGCGGTGCAGCCCGATGCCGTGCAGCCTCACGTTCGTTTGCTGAGCACGGCAGATTTTCCAGCCCAACCCATGTGTTACCTGATCACAGGAGCCCACCATGCTGTCCACGCAAGCGTCCGAAATTCGTCCGGTCACCACGACGACCCTGCAATCGTCGTCGATGGAAGCCGGCCGCCAGCGTCAAGGGCGGCTCTGGTCCAATCTGAAGGAAGTCTGCGACCTGCTGCATATCCCCTCGGCGGTGTCGATGAGCACCGAAGAACTGCTGTTCCAGCACGTGCAGTTCAAAACCGGCCAACGCGTTCACACCATCGGCCAACCGTTCGACACCCTGTACATCGTCAACTCCGGTTTTCTGAAAACCGTGCTCATCGATGAATTCGGCAACGAGCAGGTGCTGAGCTTCCCCATGAAAGGCGATATGCTCGGGGTCGATGGCATCCACACCCGCCACTACTCGTCGGAAGCGGTGGCCCTGTCCGACTGCGACCTGATCCTGCTGCCTTTCAAAAAACTCACCTCCCTCGGCCGCGTCCACCTCGAACTGGAAAACATGATGTATGGCGTCATGAGCCGCGAGCTGGTGCGCGAACAGGCGATGATCGGCATGCTCGGGGCGCTCAGTGCCGAAGCACGCGTGGCGCGCTTCCTGGTCTCGCTGGCCGACCGCTTTGCCCACATGGGCTATTCCAGCAAGCTGTTCAACCTGCGCATGACGCGTCACGAAATCGGCAGCTACCTGGGCCTCACGCTGGAAACGGTGAGCCGCACGCTGTCGGCCTTCAACGAAATCGGCCTGATCAGCGTGGACCAGCGCACCATCGGCATCAAGGACCCGGAAGCCCTGAAAACCCTGCGCCGCCTGCCCCCTTCGCGCACGCGCGCCAAGCAGCTGGCCGCCGCCAAGAGCAAAGGCGACACCGCGCCTGCCGCCAAGGCCCTGGCGCCCCTGTGAGTCACTGCCAGCGCAGCCAGGAACACCAGCAAACACCGGCAATACCAGCAAACACTGGCAACACCACCGAGCATCACCCAGCCTTCAGCCCGGCCCCGCGCCGGGCTTTTTTTATCTTTTTTATCATTTAAGAGATTTGGCACTGAAAAGGCTTGCATTCCTTCCCACCTTCTACAATAATGAATGCAAATACGAATCATTCTTATTTAAAGGAGAAATGACGATGCCTACCGCCCTGCCCATGACCATGCCTATCACCCAACCTGCCCACACGCTGCGCGCCACCCCGAGCGTGGTGTCGGCCGTGACGCCGATCAAACGCATCAGCAGCGCCAACCTGATGGACGGCGGCCGCGAACTCGAAATCGAACACTCGGGCCGCGTGTACCGCCTGCGCGTCACCCAGCTCAACAAGCTGATCCTGACCGCCTGATTGCTTCAGCTTGAGCTTGAGCAGCGCCGGTGCACCATCGGTGAACCGGCACCCAGTTCACCTTACCCCCCTTGAGTTGCCAGCCTCCGGCGAGCCAGACTCTTTTTCCGAACCAGGAGCGTTTGATGGCCATAGACCTCGACCGTAGCAATCCGATTTTCCTCGCCACCTCGCAAGGCGGCCACCATCCCGAGCTGATGTTGTCGGCGGTGCTGCACCTGATGTCGCATTACACGGCCGGCAGCGACGACGCCGGCGGCTGCATCAAGCTGGCCTCGGTCATCGAACGCCACCTGAAAGCCTTGTCCAGCCTGCCAGACCTGGCGCCGGTACTGCGGGCCACCTGCCAGCAACTGCATGAGCAGTGGGCGGCCGTGGTCGAACGCAATCTGCGCGAACAGGAAAAGACCAACTTCCTCAGCCGCATCATGGCGCGTGCCCGCAGCACGCCTGCCACGGCCTGACACGGAGCCCCTTTATGTGCGAGAAACACGATCCGCTGGCGGCCATTATCGCCGCCGCCATGCCCCATATGGCCGCCAAAGCCGTCCCAGGCCTGCCAGCCGCCTCCGGCCCGCAAGCTACCCAAGGCGAGGTGGTGCAGCAAGTCATCCGTCCGGTTAAAAACTTGTCGGGCAAACCACTGATGGACCAGGCCGCCAGCGCCGAAGCACAGACTTCGCGCCGCCGGCGCCTGTGGGAACTTGGTCACGCCTGCCATTGCCCGCTGGTCGGGGTCGGCTTCCCGCTGGGCGTGTTGCGCAAGCTGGTCGACAAGGTCACCAACGGCAAGGTGCTGGCCGACGATTACGAAGTCCACGTGGGCGCCGTCACCGAATGCGCCACCCGCAACCGCCTGTCGGAAGCGTTGCAAAAGGAACTCGAACGCCGTTACGCCGCCGTATTGCTGCGCTTCCGCGCCGCCCGCAGCACCGAGCAGGTCGGTGAACTGTGGCGCGCCGCTGTGGCGGCAGGCGATGTGGCCGGCGCTTTCTGGGCCGGCCTGACGCACCCGCGCTGCAGCCCGGAGCTGGAAGAACAGATGTGCCGCGACCTGCACATGGTGCAACACCAGGCTGGCGCCTGCGTGCGTGCCGATATCACCAAATTCAATGCCACGCTGGCCGAAAACGCCCGCCTGACGCAAGAGTTGAACCGCGCTCAGCAACGCAACGCCGTGCTGCTGGCGGAAAAAAGCGCGGACGCCGAAAAACATGGCGCCCAGCTGATGCAGCTGCGCGCCCAACTGGTGGGCAAGGACAGCCTGGCCGATTCGCTGCGCACCGAGCTCGAGCAGTTGCGAGAGTCGATTCCCGGCCTGGAAACCCGCGCCCGCCTGGCCGAGCGCCTCGGGCAAATGGATGAGCGCGAACGCGCCATGCGCCAGCAGATCGCCGACCTCAAGCTGGAGCTGCAGCGCGCCGCCGAAGCACCGGCGCCGGCGCCGGTCCAGGAAGAAGCGCGCCAGGTGGTCGAACACGTGATGAAAATGCCGCTGAGCCTGAAACAGCAGGCGGTGCTGTGCGTGGGCGGACGCAGCGGCAATGTCGCCACCTACCGCGAGCTGATCGAACGCGAAGGCGCGCAGTTCAGCCACCACGACGGCGGTCTGGAAGACAACGCCAACCGGCTTGAAGCGAGCCTGGCGGCGGCCGATCTGGTGATCTGCCAGACCGGCTGCATCAGCCACAGCGCTTACTGGCGCGTCAAGGATTACTGCAAGCGCACCGGCAAACGCTGCGTGTTCATCGACAATCCCAGCATCTCCAGCCTGGCGCGGGGACTGGAACAGGCCACCGCCGACTGAGCCTGCGCCCGGCGCGCTGACGCGACGCACCGTTAAAGGTTGTTCACGGATTAGCGCAGCCAGGCGAGAAACCCGACCAGCACTGGTTGCGCCAGGTCATCGTTACCACTGCAGGTAAAAAAAAGCCCCG
>JBEVNE010000116.1:0-20753 GCA_040508275.1 Duganella sp. | reverse complement strand
CGTCGCGGCGGTCGCCCGGGGCGGTGACCACGCCGATCACCTTGCCCTGTGCCAGCGAGCGCGCCATTTTACCCAGCGCGCGGTAAGCGGCGGCGTTGTGGGCGTAATCGATGACCAGCGTGGCATGGCCCAGGTGATAGATGTTGGCGCGCAGCGGATTGGTGTGGCTGTTCGACACAAAGCTCGACAGCGCTGCGGCGATCTGGCGGCGGCTGAAGTCGCAGGCGATCAGCGCGGCGGTGGCGGCCAGCGCGTTGGCAATGTTGAACATGGCGTGGCCTTGCACCGATATCGGCATGGCCGCCGCTGCGATCAGCGCTACGCGGCGTTCGCGGTCGGCCACCATCAGCACGCCGTCCTGCAGGTACACGGCGCGTCCGCGCTGATCGAGGTGGGTGAGCAGCACCGGGTGTTCGGGGTCGAGCGAGAAGTACAGCACTTCCACGCCTTCCTCGACCTGCGACGCCATGCGCACGCAGTACGGGTCTTCGGCATTGAGCACCACCGCGCGCGCGGCGCTGCGCGCCACCACGGCCTTGACTTCGGCCAGGTCTGCCAGGGTTTCCACGCCATCCATGCCCAGGTGGTCGGCACTGACGTTGAGCACCACGCCGACCTCGCAGCGGTCAAACGCCAGGCCGCGCTTGAGGATGCCGCCGCGCGCGGTTTCCAGCACGGCGAAATCGACCACGGGCGAGGTGAGCACCTTGCGCGCCGACCAGTAACCGGAGCAGTCGCCATCGTCGATGCGCACACCGTCGATGAACACGCCCTCGGTGGTGGTCACGCCCGTGGTCTTGCGCGCCAGCCGCGCAGCGTGGGCCAGCAGCAGGCTGGTGGTGGTCTTGCCGTTGGTGCCGGTGACGGCGATGACGGGAATGCGGCCATTGCCGTCGCCGTACATGGCTTCGACGATGGCGTCGCCGGCGTCGCGTGGCTGGCCGCTGCTGGGGTACTGGTGCATGCGGATGCCGGGCGCGGCGTTGACTTCGATGACGCCGCCATCCTGTTCGTCGAGCGGCACGCTGATATCGCGGCAGATGATGTCGATGCCGGCCACGTCGAGACCGATGGTCCTGGCGGCGCGGATGCAGAGCTCGCGCGTGGCCGGGTGCAGCAGGTCTGTCGCGTCTTCGGCGGTGCCGCCGGTGGACAGGTTGGCGTTGCCGCGCAGCGTCACCACGGCGCCAGCTGTTGGTACGCTGTCGCGCGTATAACCGTGTTCGGCCAGCAGGTCGTCGGCGATCTGGTCGAGGCGGAGTTTGGTGAGAATATTGCTGTGACCGTCGCCGCGCGCCGGGTTGCGGTTTTCCTGCGCCACCAGTTCGGCGATGCTTTGCCTGCCGTCGCCCGTTACCTGCGGCGGCAGGCGGCGCGAGGCAGCGGCAACCTTGTTACCGGTGACCAGCACGCGATAGTCCGCGCCCTGCAGGTAGCGCTCGACGATCACGCGCCGGCTATAGCTGCGCGCGTGTTCAAACGCTGACGTTATCTGGGCCGGCGTGACACAGACAGTGGTCACGCCCTTGCCCTGGTTGGCGTCCAGCGGCTTGATGGTGACCGGCGTGCCGATGCGCCGCGCCGCGCGCTGCGCCTGTTCTGCATCCGTGACCAGGCATCCTTCCGGCACCGGTACTCCAGCCTCCTCCAGCAGGGTTTTGGTCAACTGCTTGTCGCCGGCGATATTGGCGGCCACCAGCGAAGTGGCGCCGGTAACGGTGGCTTGCAGGCGCTTTTGCTGGCGCCCCCAGCCCAGCTGGAACAGATTGGCTTCGTCGGTCAGGCGCAGGCTCGGTATGCCGCGCCGGGTGGCGGCGTCGATCACGGCGCCGGTGCTGGTGCCGATGGCGCACCGCGCGGCATGGTCGCGCAGATCGTCAAGCGGATCATCGAGGGCGAACGGCGCGCCATGCGCCAGCGCCGTCACCAGCTCCATGGCCAGCGCAAAGGCATGCTGGGCCACCTGCTCGAACTGGTAGCCGCACACCACGCGGTAGCGTCCCGGCTCGGCTTCGATCGGGGTCGAGCGGCCAAAGCCGGCGGGTGCGCCGGCCAGCGTTTGCAATTCCAGCGTGACATGCTCGACCACGCGCGCCATATACGTACCCTGCTGCAGGCGCTGCACAAAGCCGCCCGGTTTGCCGGGCGGCGAATAGTGCTGCTGCAGGCTCGGTAGCAGCGCCAGCAGCGCATCGTTAAAGTCGGGCAGGGAACTGCTGCTCACGCCCTGCAATTCGGCCAGGTCGATCATGGTCAGCAGGCAGGGTGCACTGCTGTACAGGTTGGGGCCGCGCAGCACGCGTTGTTCGATGATGTTCATGGGTGGGTATTCTTTTCTGGTGCAGGTTGATTGCCAGCCGCAGGGCATCCCACGATGATGGGACAAACAATCGCCATGGTTATGCCAGCAGCTGGCGGAAAATGCGGGTGGCCATCAGGCCGCTGGCGCTGTAGTGGCGCGCCGGCGCCAGGTAGGGGATCAGCATCTGCATGGCGGCCGTTTTGCTGCCGGCGGCCGCCACGCGCTGTTCAAGACGGCGCAGTTCGGAAGCACCGTCGCCGGCATCGAGCTCGGTTTCGTGCGCCGGGTGGTGGCGGATCACGCCGCGTGGCCTGTGGGCGTGCTCGCGCATGTTGGGAGCTGTACCTGGATCTGAACCCGCAGCCAGCGTGTCGAGTGCGCGCTGGCGCGCACGGAAGCTGATCACCCGTGCGCCCACTGGCGCGGCAGCAGAAGTCGCGCTGTCGCTGCGTGGCGTGGCGATCCAGTCGCGCAGGATCTGCTGTTCGTAGCTGCTGAACACCCCGAACATTTCGGCGCGTTCGCTCTGGATCAGCTTCCAGAAACGGCTGTTTTCTGCCGCTTCGCCGCGCTTGATCCAGCCGGCTTTTTCCAGCTCCACCAGCATCTGCGGAATCTGCCCCGGCGCGGCCAGCCAGTCGTTGATGCTGCGCCCGGCCACGCGGCAGTAATCGGAGTGCATGTTCTGGCCGACCACGCTTTTCTGCTGCATGATCTGCACCAGCTCTGCCTCGAGGTCGAAATCGACGATCACGGAAGTGGTGCAGGCGCCCAGATCGTTGAGGTAATAGCCATCCTGCATGCGGCGGTAAAACGCCGCCGGGTCGGCCGCGCGCGCCAGCAGTTGCTGCACGCCTTGCACCGCCTTGTGCGCGTGGCCCGTGCCACCGTTATCGACCGTGATGTGCAGCGTGAAGTAATACGGATCGATGCCGAGTTCATTGAGCTCGTAGGACGTCATCAGCAGGTGCAGCGGCAGTTGTTCGTAGCCGAGGTTGTAGCCGACGATTTCGGGCAGGTAGCGTTCGGGGTCTGCCGCCAGCGCCAGCTGGATCGCGCCCTGCACGAAGCGGTCGTCGCCGATGCTGCGCCATTGCTCGCATTCGAGACCGGCCAGCAGTTTTTTGTACAGCACGACGTGATTTTTTTCGGGCAGACCGTCGCCCAGTTCTTCCAGGTAGGTTTGAATCAGCGGACGGAAATCGGGGTCATCCCAGCGATCGAGCAGGCCAAACAGCCAGGAACCATCGACCAGCTTGGTCGGCGCGACATTTTTGATGAAATACAGCGCCTGCGACCGGCTGGAAAAATAGCGTCGTGGCGCGCCATTTTTGCGGTCATCCAGATAGTCGCGGTACTGGCGACCGACGGCTGCGCTGCGCGCCAGCATCCATGCTTCCAGCTCGTGCACGTGGGCCGGTATCTGCTCCTGCGCTGGCAGGCTTTGCTGCAATGCGCGGGCGGCGTGCAATTGCTGTTCGAGATAGTCGCGTGCAGCGTTGCGCTGTGCTGCGTAATCACCGTGTTCAAGCAGGAAGTACAGCGCTTTCGATGACAGCGGTGCAGCATGAGTGGGCAGCAGCGCAGCGGACGCAGTCGGCGCATAAGCAAGGGAGGTCGTCATAAAAAATCCAGGGAGCTCGTTTATATCTTGCGATTATCCCGGGGCTGCCGGGGCACACCTATCGGTGTGCCCCTTGAGACGGTGTAAGACCAAGATTACACGGGTTGCATTATGGAACCAGGTGTTATTTTTTGGCGGCGTTGGGCGTGACATTCTGCGCGTCGGGCGCGGCAGGTTTGGCCGCGCGCGCCGCGCTCGGCGACTGTGCCAGGTTGCGCGTGCGCGTGGCGACCGCCAGCGCGCCAGCGCAGTCCACGGGTTCTACCTTGCTGACATTCACCAGCGGCAGCAGGGCCGCCAGCGGATTGATCACCGAAGCCAGCGCTACGGCGGCGCCGCCTTTGAGCGCCAGCGGTCCGGCATTCGGCCCCACCTTGGGATCGGTGAAGGTGCCGCGCGCGTACAGCGGCGTGCGCAGCGTGATGAAGCGGGCGCCCTTGGTTTTGGGGCGCACGTCGAGATCCAGTTGTTCGGTCGCCAGGTTGACGCCGCCGGTGACATCGATCACGGCTTCCTCGGTGTCGATGACGAAGCTGCGGATCTGGGCGTTGCCCTGTTTTACTGCGAAGTCGCCGGCGCCGCAGTTCAGTTGCACCTGCTTGTCGCCAAACAGCTTGACGAACACCAGGTTGGCCACGTTGAGGCCCGCCGCCTCGAGGATGAATTTGCTGACCGTGCCTTCGCTGACGGTGGCGCCCAGTTCGCCGTTGGACGAGGCCAGCATGGCCGATACCGAATTGCCTTTGCCGGCAATGGCGGCGTCGGCATTCACTTCGCCCACGCTGGCCTGCATCGATTCAAGCTTGGGGAACAACTGGCGGATTTTCAGGTGGCGTGCGGCCAGCCGCATCTGGGCATCGATCACGCTCTGGCGGCCATCGAGGCGGATATTCGAGCTGACCTGGCCACCGGCCAGGCCGAAGTTGAGCGGCGTCAGCGTGAGTATCCTGTCCTGCATGCGCACATGGGTTTCCACGTCGTTGAGCGGAATGTCATGCGTGCGCACCAGTTTTTTACCGGTAAATTTGACGTCGGCGTCCAGCGCATCCCACTTGGCTGTATTGAACTGCTCCACTGGCAGCGCCTTGCCGTCCGGTTGCACGGTTTTCTGCCCGCGTGCAGCCCTGCCGGCTTTGCTGTCGGCGCCAATGGTCGGGCCGAGGTCTTCCAGGCGCAACTGGCGCGAGCTGACTTCGCCCTTGAGCAGCGGGCGTTTGGCGCTGGCGATGTATTCAAGCGTGCCTTGCAGGTCGCTGCCGCCGACGGTGCCGGTAAAGTCGCGGTAGGCCCAGTTCCAGGCGTCGCCCTGGCCGGCTTTTTTGCCGATCAGCCGACCCTCGGTGGCGTAGGCCGGGGTTTCCGGCAACAGCACGCCGGTCAGCGCGTACAGGTCGGCCATGGTGGCGCCGGCCAGCGACAGTTTCAGGTCGATGCCAGCCAGCGCGCGCGGGTCGGTCAGCACGCCTTCCACACCGATTTTGTTCTTGCCGGCACGGGCGCTGGCCTGGACCGGGAAGCTTACATGCTCGGCTTCCAGCGACAGCACGTTGCCGGTCTTGCCGCTGCCGGTCAGCGCGGCGCCGCGATAGCTGCCGCTCACATCAAAGCGCAGGCCATACGGGGCAGCGCCGCTTAATGTTTCGGCTTTGCCGCGCAGGTCGATCTTGAGCGGGGCGTCGATGTAGCGCACCGTGGCGCCGCTCAGCGCCACGCGGGCGATATTGACGTCCCAGGTGGAAGGGCCGTTATCCTTGAAGGTCCAGGTATTGCTGCCGTCGGCGCGCCGCTCGGCGCCGATCACCAGTTGGTCCAGCGCCAGATCGCTGATGCGCGCCTCCTTGTGCAGCAGCGGCAGCAGGTGAATGCCGAGCGCGATATTGCCGACGCTGACCAGGCGGTCGCCGCTACGGGTCCAGTCTGGATTGGCAATGTGGACATCGGCGGCGTTGATCAGTGGCCGTGGCACGAATCGGCGCCAGCCAGTTTCGCCCGGCTCGCCCTGGCGAAAGCGCACGTCAAGATCGCCGTTGATCGCGAACTCGCGGCCGATGGTTTCACTGACGCGGGCGTTGATGTAGGGGCGCGCGCGGTTCCAGTCGAAGGTGAGGATGAAAATGACGAGCGCCGCCAGCAGCACCAGCACGGTGGCCAGCAGCGCCAGCAGGATGTTGCGCACACGGTGGCGCGCCGGGAGTGGGAGGCGGGATTCGGTCATGCCTCCATGGTAGGCCGGAGCGCTGCCGGCCTGTGTGCGCTTGCCCACATAGGCGCAAGATTGGTTGCTTGTCTGCTATTTTTTTTGAGTTTTTCGCTCAGTTACGGCGGAACTTTTTCCCCATGCCCGGCTTGAAATCCTCGGCGCACTCGCTACAGAATCCATACAGCGACAACGAATGCTCATGCAGCACAAAATTGCGTTCGCGCGCCACCGCTTCCTGGCGCTGCTCGATTTCAGCATCCAGAAACTCCTCCATCTTGCCGCAGTTGGTGCAGATCAGGTGGTCGTGGTGACCGCCTTCATTGAGTTCAAACACCGAGGCCACCGATTCAAAGTGGCGGCGGATCAGGATGCCGGCGTCGGCAAACTGCATCAGCACGCGGTAGACGGTAGCTAGGCCCATGTCGATGCCTTCGGCATGCAGCAGCCGATAGACATCATCAGCGTTCATGTGCTTGCTTTTCGATTCCTGGAACAGTTGCAGGATGCGCAGGCGGGGGAGGGTGGCTTTAAGGCCCAGTTTGCGGAGCTCTTGTGGAATATCCATGCGTATGAAGAAGTGAGGGAATGTGATAATGATTCTTATTCTCACTATAGCGGACATTTATTTCCTATGCAATGCACTATTGAACCAGGCACCACCTTTTTCCCCGTTACAGCCCCTATAATCGCGTTTTCCCGTCACACTTAGTGCATACAAGCCGGCATGTTCGTTCATCATCCCTTCCTCAACGGCGGCGGCCACATCGCGCAGATCATTGCCAGTTACGACTGGGGCAGCACGGCGCTGGGCCCGATCAATGACTGGCCGCAGTCGCTCAAGACCACGGTGGCCACCATGCTGCGCTCGACGTTGCCGATGGTGGCGCTGCTGGGCGAGGACGGCGTGATGATTTATAACGACGGCTATTCCGAATTTGCCGGCCGCCGCCATCCGCTGTCGCTGGGCTCCAATGTGCGCGAGTCGTGGCCCGAGGTGGCCGAGCATAACGACTACGTGATCCGCGTCGGCCTGGCGGGCGGCACGCTCAGTTACAAAGACCAGGAAATGACCCTGCTGCGCTCCGGTAAACCGGAGCAGGTCTGGATGAATCTCGATTACGCGCCGATACTCGACGAAGCGGGCAAGCCTTCTGGCGTGCTGGTGGTGGTGGTCGAGACCACCGACAAGGTCAAGGCCGGGCAGCAGTTGCGCGCCAGCGAAAACACTTTCCGCACACTGGCGCAGGCGATTCCCAACCAGGTGTGGGCGGCCGATGCCGACGGTGCGCTGAACTGGTTCAGCGAGCAGGTGTACCGTTATTCGGGCACCCAGCAGGGGCAGTTGTTTGGCGACGACTGGACCAGCATCGTCCACCCCGAAGATATCACGCGGGTGGGCGCCGGCTGGCGCGCGGCGGTGGCCACGGCGCAGAATTTCGAGATCGAGTACCGCATCCGCCGCGCCGACGGCGCCTGGCGCTGGCACATCGTGCGCGCCATGCCGATTATCGATGACAACGGCGTGGTGCAGCGCTGGGTGGGCACCAGCACCGATATCGACGACCAGAAATCGACTGCCGAAAAACTCCAGCGCCAGGTGGCCGAGCGCACCGCCGAGCGTGACCGCATGTGGCGCCACGCCACCGATGTGATGCTGGTGACCACGCTCGACGGCTGGGTAACGGCGGCCAATCCGGCCTTTACCCGGCTGCTGGGCTGGGAGGAAGCGGAAGTGATCGGCACCTCGGTCTACAAGCTGCTGCACCCGGACGACGTGCAGGCGTCGGCGCGCGAGATGACTTCGCTGGCGCAGGGAAAACCCACGTTCAAGTTCGAGAACCGCAGCTTGCGCAAGGGCGGCGGCTACGCCATCCTGTCCTGGACCGCCGTGCCGGACGAAGGTTTCATTCATGCCGTGGGGCGCGACATGACGGCCGAGCGGGCTGCGGCCGAAGAGGTGCGGCGCACCTCGCTCAAGCTGCAGCAGGCGCAGAAAATGGAAGCGATCGGCAAGCTCACCGGCGGCGTGGCGCACGACTTCAACAACCTGCTGCAGGTTATCTCGGGCAATCTGCAACTGCTGGCGGGCGACATTGCCGGCATGCCGCGTGCCGAGCGCCGCCTTGAGCAGGCGCTGGCCGGCGTGACGCGCGGCGCCAAGCTGGCCAGCTACCTGCTGGCCTTTGGCCGGCGCCAGGCGCTCGATCCGCGCGTGGTGCGCATCGGCCGCTTCATCGCCGGCATGGAAGACATGCTGCGGCGCAGCCTCGGTGAAGAAGTCGAAGTGGAAACCGTGATTTCCGGCGGCTTGTGGAACACCCTGGTCGATACCGCGCAGGTGGAAAACGCCGTGCTCAATCTGTGCATTAACGCGCGCGACGCCATGGACGGCGTGGGCAAGCTGACCATCGAGGTCGGCAACGCCATGCTGGATGACCACTACGCGCGCAACCATCCCGAGCTGACACCGGGCCAGTACGTGATGATCGCCGTCAGCGACACCGGCGCCGGGATGACGCCCGAAGTGCTGGCGCAAGCGTTTGATCCGTTCTTCTCGACCAAGGCCGAAGGCAAGGGCAGCGGCCTGGGACTGTCGATGGTGTATGGCTTTGTGCGGCAGTCGGGCGGCCATGTGCAGATTTACAGCGAACCTGGCTGCGGCACCACGGTCAAGCTTTATCTGCCGCGCTCGACCGACATCGAAGATGCACCGCCAGTGCCGGAAATGCGCGCCGTGGTGGGCGGCCAGGAAACCATTCTGGTAGCCGAAGACGATGACGGCGTACGCGCCACCGTGGTGGAAATGCTGAGCGAACTCGGTTACCGCGTGCTCAAGGCCAGCGATGCCGCCAGTGCGCTGAGCATCATCGACAGCGGCATGCCAATCGACCTGCTGTTTACCGACGTGGTCATGCCGGGGCCATTGCGCAGCCCCGAGCTGGCGCGCAAGGCGCGCGAGCGCCTGCCCGGCATCGCCGTGCTGTTCACCTCGGGCTATACCGAAAACGCCATCGTCCATGGCGGCCGGCTCGACGCCGGCGTCGATTTGCTGGGCAAGCCCTATACGCGCGAGGCGCTGGCGCGCAAGGTGCGCCACGTGCTGGCCAACCGCCAGCACCAGGCGCAGCTGCCGGCGGCGGTGGCGCAGGCGGCTGCACTGGCTTCAGCACCGGCGCAGGAACAGGCGCAAGAACAGGCGCAAGAACAGGCGCCGGCCGAGGCGACGGCTGTACCCGGCAGCCTGCGCATTCTGCTGGTGGAAGATGAACCAGAACTGCGCGAGACCACCACCGAGCTGCTCGAACTGCTCGGCCACCAGGTCTGCGCCTGCGGCGACGGCGCCAGCGCGCTGGCGGCGTTGCAGGACCAGCCGTTCGATGTGATGCTGACCGATATATCGCTGCCCGGACTGACCGGCGACCAGCTGGCGTTGAAGGCGCGTGCTCTGCTGCCAACCTTGCGCGTGGTGTTTGCCAGCGGCCAGACGCCCCAGTGCGCATTGCCAGACGCGCAACTGCTGATGAAGCCCTTCACCATCGATCAACTGGTGACGGCGCTCGGCACCGCCTGACAGCGGATTTATGACATTAAGTAACTATTGATGTATTTCTATCAAATAAATCAGTGGTTTTTAGAGAGATTTTTTGGTATATTGCCGTGTGGAATTAAATTTCCACTGGGTAGTAGTTTTATCAGCATCTCATATCAATGTACAGGGCGCTGCCAGCGCAGACCTTCCTGAGTTTCCTACCCGTTGAATGACATTACGGACGCCCGTCTGCGGTTGCCGGCGCCCGGGCGCCCGCACCATGTGCACTGGCGACAACGCCAGCCATGGCATATCGACAGGAGTAGCGCATGACCGTTCCGCAGTTTCCGCCATTGCCGCCACCAGTATCGGCTTCCCCGCGCGCATCGGCACGCAAGGATAGCCGGCGCGTGCGCTGGCTACGGCGCGGACTCGATACCTATACCTCGCTGCCGCTGTTCGCACTGGCGCTGCTGGCCGGCCTGTGGCTGTTGTCGCTGCACGAAATCGACCTGGGGCGCGAGCGCGCCCGCGCCGCCGGCGTCGAAGCGGTCGGTGAATTGCTCAATACCTATGAGGCGCAGGTGGCGCGCAGCGTCGATGGCATCGATCAGACCCTGCGCGTACTCAAGTACGCCGTCGAACGCTCGGGTCCGACCGGCGCACTGCCTGAACTGAACCGCGAGGGCTTGCTGCCGTCGAGCGCCGTGTATGCCGTACTGGTGGTGGACCGCCATGGCATGGTGGTGGCCAGCAATCCGCAGCAGCAGGCGTTTTCGGTGGCCGACCAGCCTTACTTCACGTTTCATCAGCAGCGCGAGAGTGGCGGCCTGTATGTGAGCGAGGTGCTGCGCGACAGCGCCAGGGCCGAGGCGCACCTGCACTTTGCGCGGCGGCTCGATGACGCTCAGGGCAATTTTGCCGGCATCGTGATGCTGGAAGTGGAGCCAGGCTATTTCACCAGCAGTTATGAGCGCGGCAGCCTGGGCCAGCGCGGCATGCTGGGCCTGCTGGGTCCCGACGACGTGGTGCGCGCCTTGCGCATCGGCGACCAGGTCTCGTACGGTCAGCGCCTGGTGGTGCAGCGCGGTCGGGTGGACGCCGGCGATGGCGTGGCGCGCTTCAGCGCCACGCGCCAGCTGCAACTGGCGCCGCTGCGCCTGGTGGCGGGGCTCGATGAAGCCGAGCAGATGGCCCCCTTCGAGCGTGAGAGCCGCGACAAGCTGTGGGCGATTGCCATGGCCAGCCTGGCGCTGGTGATTGCCACCACCTTGCTATGGATCTGGGCCTGGCAGGGGGCGCGCAACCGCGCCCGCGTGCGGCGTGCGCGCGAAACCTTTGCCGCCGCCTCTGCCGCCAGCCACGACGGCTTTTTTGTGATGCACGAGATCCGTGACGAAAACGATGTCATCGTCGACTTCAGTTTTATCGATGTCAACGCGCGCGCCGAGCAAATGACCGGCATGAGCCGCGATCAGCTGTGCCGCACCACGCTGCTCGAGCTGATCCCGGCAGCACGCGCCAGCGGCATGTTCGAGCAGCTGGTGCACGCCACCTGCGTGGAAGGCGTGCATGAGCGCGAATGGGAAAACACCGATGAACCACAGTTCCCGCGCTGGATGCAAAAGCAGGTGGTGTCGGTGGAGGGCGGCATCGTCGCCATCGTGCGCGATATCACCGAGCGCAAGCTTGCCGAAGAACGCGTGCTGCACCTGGCCCACCATGACCCGCTGACCGGCCTGCCCAACCGCATGCGCATTACCGAGCGCCTGGACCAGATGGTGGCCGCAACGCGCAGCGCCGGCGGCGCCATCATGGTGGCCTTCATCGATCTCGATGGCTTCAAATTGGTCAACGATGGCCTGGGCCACAACGCCGGCGACGAATTGCTCAAAGTCGTGGCGGCGCGCATGACGGCCTGCCTGCGCCTCGGCGACATCGTCGGCCGCTTCGGCGGCGATGAATTCGTGCTGATGCTCGACGCTGCCCGCAGCGATGACGCTACGGCGGTGATCGAGCGCGTCTGCCAGGCCGTATTGCAGCCGATCTGCGTGGCCGGCCAGGATGTGCAGGTCAGTTGCAGCATCGGCGTGGCGCTCGGCCCGCACGACGGCGGCGACGCCGAAACCCTGCTGATGCACGCCGACGCTGCCATGTACCGCGCCAAGGAAGCGGGCAAGAACAACTACCAGTTCTACACGCGCGAGATGAACTTCAGCATCGAGCAAAAGCTGCAACTGATGGATGGCCTGCGCGGCGCCCTTGAGCAGCAGCAGTTCCGCCTGGTGTACCAGCCCAAGGTGGAGCTGCAAACCGGCCGCATTTTCGGCGCCGAAGCGCTGGTGCGCTGGGACCATCCCGAGCAGGGCGTGGTGGGGCCGGACCGTTTCATTCCGCTGGCCGAGGAAAGCGGCATGATTATCGCGCTCGGCGAATGGGTGCTGCGGACGTCGTGCCGGCAAAACCAGGCCTGGCAGGATGCCGGCATGGCGCCGCTGCGCATATCGGTCAATGTGTCGCCGCGCCAGTTCGAGGAACAGGGACTGGTTCAGCGGGTGGCGCGCGCGCTGGCCGACAGCGGCATGGAAGCGCAGTGGCTGGAGCTGGAAGTGACCGAAGGCGTGATCATGCGCGACCTGCCGCAGGCGTTGGAAAAAATGGCGCAGCTGCGCGCCATGGGGGTATCGTTATCGATCGACGATTTCGGCACCGGCTATTCGAGCCTGTCGGCGCTCAAATCCTTCCCGATCAGCACCCTGAAAATCGACAAATCCTTCGTTCGCGACCTTGGCCGCAGCGACGGCGACGAAGCGATTGCCAGCTCCATCATCGCGCTGGCGCACCGCCTCAAGCTGCGCGTGATCGCCGAAGGCGTGGAAACCGAACAGCAGCGCAGCTTCCTGGCCGATAACGGCTGCGACGAACTGCAGGGCTACCTGATCAGCCGCCCAGTGCCGCCGGAGCGGCTGGCGCAGATGCTGCCAGCGCCGGAAACGCAGGCGGAGGCGGCCTGAGGCAGCCTGAGGCGGTGCCTGAGCCTGCGCTCGGACAGCTGCACGGTTAGGCATCGACTGTGCGCAGGGTCGCGCTACAATACTGCTTTAATCGACATTGAGAAGGCAGGCTATGGCTATTCGCGTCCACCATTTGAATAACAGCCGCTCCCAGCGCATCGTCTGGCTGCTGGAAGAACTGGGGCTGACGTACGAGATCGTGCGCTACCAGCGCGATCCGGTGACCAATTTTGCGCCGCCGGAGCTCAAGAACATCCACCCGCTGGGCAAATCGCCGCTGCTCGAAGACGACGGCGTGCTGATCGAAGAATCAGGCGCGATTGTGCAGTACCTGTGCGAGCGCTACGGGAACGGCCGCCTGCTGCCGCAAGCCGGTACTGCGGCAGCGCTGCGCCATTTGCAGCTCATGCATTTTGCCGAAGGTTCGGCCATGATCCCCCTGCTGTTGCGCATCTACGTGGGCCGCCTGGGCGAGGGCGGCGTGCCGCTGCACGGGCGTATCGATTCCGAAGTGCTCAACCACTTCGATTACCTCGAAAGCATTGTGCAGCCATCGGGCTACTTTATCGGCAACAGCTTGAGCGGCGCCGACATCATGCTCAGCTTCCCCGTCAGCCTGGCCGCGCGCCAGCCCGAGGGCCACCGTTGGCCGAAGCTGCAGGCGTTCGTCGACACCATCAAGGCGCGCCCGGCATGGCAGCGCGCGATGGAGTTGACCGAGGGCTAAGGTAGCGGCTTCTGGCGCCAGGCCAGCGCCGCACCGATGAACAGTGCGGCGGCCGACGCCAGCAGGCCGCGTTCCAGTCCAGCCGGTCCGTCGGCGATCCAGCCGGTCAGCGAGGGACCGACGATCTGGCCTGCGGCAAACGCCGTGGTAAACGCGCTGATGCCGGCCGACCAGGTTGGTTGCGGCAGGTTGTGCCGCACCAGCGCAGTGGTCGAGGCGACCACGGACAGGAACACCGCACCAAACACCAGGCCCGATACAAACACCACGGGTACGGCGCTGGTCAGCGCCGGCAGCATGGTTACCACGCCGAGCAGGATGTTGAGCACGGCCAGCGATTCGCCACCCTTGTAGCGGTCCAGCATGTGCGCCCAGATGCGTGAAGACGCCACCACCGCCAGTCCCAGCAAGGTGTAAAACCAGGTGATCAGATCGGCGCGCATGCCTTGCTGCTTGAGCAGCGCCACTACAAAGGTCATGTAGCCGACATCAGCAGGCGCCATACACCGGCGCGCCGCATCAGCGCAGGCGTGATCAGGGCGCCGACAAAATAGCCGAGCGCGTTATACGTGTTCATCGATCCGGCCAGCAGATAGCTCCAGCCCAGATCCTCGCGCATGGGCGGCAACAGCAGACCATAGGAAAAGCGCGTGAGGCCCAGCGCCACCGCCGCGCCCAGCGACAGGGCGGCTGCTGTCAGCAGCGGCGAGCGTACGGGCGTCATTGCTGATGCTCCGTGACCGATACTGCGGTCCGCGATGGCGCATCCTGTGAATCCCCTCTGGTGTTAGCGGTAGATGTGCGCATCATGCGCCTCCCTGGTACGGATCACTCGCAACTTCAAGGCCGGGTTTGACTCAAAGACGGGAAGCAGGTTTTCTGTTTTTCCGAATCTGAAAATAGTTCGCCACGATGGTGAAGTCAAGCCCATTTCAACGGTGCAGGCGGCATGCGCCGTGCCGGGCGCACTTGATGCACCGCAAAGCCGCTCTGCAGTGCGGCCACTACGCTGGCTTTCTGTTTCCCGGAGATCGCCATGGCTAAAACCCTGCCTGCAGTCTGTTTCTTGTGGCTATGCGGCTGCGCCAGCAGCCAGCATGGCGCGCCGGTGCCCGGCGATGCGCCGGTGATCGCCATTACCACCCAGTGGCTGGCTGCCGAGCGTGGGCGGCAACAGTCTATGACGTCTTCGCTGGCGTTGCCGGCGGCGGCGCTCTTGCCAGCCGTGCCTGAGGGGCCCTACCTGCTCGGCACCGGCGATGTGCTGGCCATTACCGTCTGGGACCACCCTGAGCTGACCGGCACGCTGGGGCGCGACAGCGGCGTCGATGGCGTGCCGGGCCCGCCGGCTGCCAGTTTCGTGATCGACCAGCACGGTCAGCTGGCGTTTCCGTTTGCCGGCGTGCTGACGCTGGCGGGACTGACGCGCGAACAGGCGCGCGCGCTGCTGGCCGAGCGGCTGGCGCGCTACTTCCGTACGCCACGCGTCACACTCAGCGTGCAGGCTTACCGCAGCCAGCGCGTGTACGTCGGCGGCGAGGTCAGGTCGCCCGGCCTGCAGGCCATCAACGATATTCCGATGACGCTGCTGGAAGCGCTCAACCGCGCCGGCGGCTTGCAGCCCAGCGCCGATCAAAGCCGCGTGAGCATCGAACGCGCCGGCCAGCGCTACCGCATCGACCTGATGGCCGCGCAGACCACGGCCGCGCACCCGGCGGCGCTGTTGCTGGCCGATGGCGACGTGGTGCGCGTGCCGCCGCGCGACGAAAGCAAGGTGTTTGTCGCCGGCGAAGTGCTGTCGCCGCGCGCGCTGACCATGCACGATGGCCGCCTCACCCTCAACGAGGCGCTGGGCGAGGCTGGCGGCCTCAATCCGCAAAGCGCCGATGCCGGCCAGGTCTACGTGGTGCGTCGTGCGCGGCAGGGTGCACAGGGCGCACAGGTATTCCAGCTCGATGCCCGCAGCGCCGGCGCGCTGGCGCTGGCCGAACAGTTTGAACTGCAACCACGCGACGTGGTCTACGTGGCCGCTTCGCCGCTGACCAACTGGCACCGCGCCATCAGCCAGCTGTTCCCCGGTGAGTTGTCCTCAGTGGTGGGGGCGACGACCCGGCCCTGACGATCCCCGTGCAGCAACCGCGCCTGAGCCGGCAGACTGCAAGCAGGGCAAATGATGAAGTAAAATGGTCTCATCTAAAAAGCCCATCAATTTTACTCATCGATTATGCTAGAACGCATCCATTTGGCGATCGTGCAGGAAGTGGAAAAGCAGGGTTCACTGACGGCAGCGGCCAGCGTGCTCCATGTCACGCAGTCGGCCTTAAGCCACAGCATGAAGAAGCTCGAGCAGCAGCTGGGCACCGACATCTGGCTGCGCGAAGGCCGCAGCCTGCGTCTGACACAGGCCGGGCAATACCTGCTGGCGGTCGCCAACCGGGTACTGCCGCAACTCGCGTTGACGGAAGAACGCCTGCGCCAGTTTGCCCAGGGCGAGCGCGGTGCACTGCGCATCGGCATGGAATGCCACCCCTGCTACCAGTGGTTGCTCAAGGTGGTGTCACCCTATCTGGCAGCGTGGCCCGATGTGGACGTGGATGTGAAGCAGAAGTTCCAGTTTGGCGGCATCGGCGCCCTGTTCGGCTACGAGATCGACTTGCTGGTCACGCCCGATCCGCTGGACAAGCCGGGCCTGGTGTTCGAGCCGGTGTTCGACTACGAGCAAGTGCTGGTGGTGGCCAGCAAGCATCCGCTGGCCAGGCAGGAATACATCGTCCCCAAACAGCTGAGCAATGAGGTACTGGTGACTTACCCGGTGCCGGTTGAACGCCTCGATATCTACAGCATGTTCCTTACGCCAGCCGGCATTGCCCCCAGGCGCCACAAGCCGATCGAGACCACCGACATCATGCTGCAGATGGTTGCCAGCGGGCGCGGCGTGGCAGCGTTGCCGCGCTGGCTGGTACTGGAATATGCCGACAAGATGGACGTGGTGCCGGTACGCCTTGGCAAGCACGGCATTGCCAAGAACATTTACCTGGGCGTACGCGAGGCCGATGCGGGCATCGATTACCTGCGCAATTTTATTGAGCATGCAAAGGGACAATCCGCAGTGTGAAAGCGCAGTGTAAAAGGATTACGCCTGGTTCAGCAGTTCTCTGCGGACGATATCGGCGCCGGCACGCAAGGCATTGAGCTTGCCCCGTGCGACGTGACGAGACAGGGGCGCCATGCCGCAGTTGGTGCACGGATAGAGCTTGTCGGCATCGACGAATTGCAGGGCCTTGCGCAGGGTGTTGGCGACTTCTTCCGGGGTTTCGATGAGGTCGCTGGCCACATCGATGGCGCCGACCATCACTTTTTTACCGCGTATCAGTTCGAGCAGATCGATGGGCACATGCGAGTTGTGGCATTCGAGTGAAATGATATCGATACTCGATTGTTGCAGTTTGGGGAAAGCTTGCTCGTATTGGCGCCATTCCGAGCCCAGCGTTTTTTTCCAGTCGGTATTGGCTTTGATGCCATAGCCATAACAGATGTGCACGGCAGTTTCGCACTTGAGTCCTTCAACGGCGCGCTCCAGCGTGGCAACGCCCCAGTCATTGACTTCGTCAAAGAATACATTGAATGCGGGTTCGTCAAACTGAATGATATCGACGCCGGCAGCTTCCAGTTCGCGCGCTTCCTCGTTGAGGATTTTGGCAAATTCCCATGCCAGTTTTTCACGGCTTTTATAATGGCTGTCGTACAGCGTATCGATCATCGTCATCGGCCCTGGCAGCGCCCATTTGATCGCTTGCGTGGTCTGTTGACGTAAAAACTTGGCATCTTCCACAAACACCGGCTTTTGACGGCTGACCGCGCCAACCACGGTCGGCACGCTGGCGTCGTAACGGTCGCGGATTCTCACGGTCTGGCGGTTTTCAAAATCAACGCCGTGTAGATGCTCGATAAACGTGGTCACGAAATGCTGGCGCGTTTGTTCACCGTCGCTGACGATATCGATGCCGGCCTGCTGTTGCTCCTGCAAAGCCAGGCGCAAAGCGTCTTGTTTGCCTTCAATCAGTTCCTGATCTTGCAGTTTCCAGGGAGACCACAGCGTTTCGGGCTGGGCCAGCCAGGAAGGTTTGGGCAAGCTGCCAGCGGTGGAAGTGGGTAATAATTTTTTCACGGTAAATCACCTTGTGTTGTTGGTTTAAACGTACTGGGCAGACCACTGCTCAAGCATCGCCCGGTTCGGTTTGATGAAATACTCTTCGGCAAACTTGCCCTGTTCAACAGCCAGCCGGCTACGTTCCTCGCGGTCGTACACAATCCGCGTCAAGGAGTAATCCTGGTGCTGCAAACTCGGTTGATACGATTTGCCAGCGGCAGAGTTGGCGTTGTAAATTTCCGGCCGATAGATTTTCTGGAAGGTATCCATGGTGCTGATGGTGCTGATCAGCTCGAGGTTGGTGTAGTCAGCCAGCAGGTCGCCGGAGAAATAGAACGCCAAAGGCGCAACGCTACCGGGCGGCATGAAATAGCGAACCTTCAATCCCATCTTGCTGAAATAGTCGTCGGTTAACGAATAGGCATCTTGCCGGTATTCGAAGCCCAGTACCGGGTGCTGATGTTCAGTGCGGTGGTAAGTTCTGCTGCTGGAAACGCTGAGGCAGATTACCGGCTGCTTGTTGAAATGCGTTTTATAGTCCTCGGAATTGACGAAGCATTTGAACAGCTTGCCATGCATGTCGCCAAAATTATCGGGCGTGCTGAAAGTGGCCTGTTTTTTTGTATGTTCCAGCAGCAGCACGCTGAAGTCATAGTCGCGCACATACGAGGAAAAATTATTGCCGACGATTCCCTCGATCTGTTCTCCCGTTACCCGGTCAATAATCGTTGGCTTCAATACCTCGATCAGCGGCAGCGCATTGCCAGCGTTTGCACCATCGATATTCATTTCCACGGAAATGATGTCCAGCTTGACGGTATAGCGATCGCCTTGCGGGTTATCCCACTGCGCCAGTGAATTGAAACGGTTGTCGATCATCCGCAAGGTATTGCTCAAATTTTCCTGGCGGCGCTGTCCTCTGGCCAGATTGGCAAAGTTGGTGGTCGTGCGCGTGTTGTCGGACGGGCAGTAATTTTCGTCAAAACGGGTGCGCTTGATAGCAAAGGTGAATTCTTTACGCATGATGTCGGCCTGCTGATTGAGCGATAGTGAAAACAAATTTTATGCCAGACGATCGATGAAAAAAAGTGAATTTATCTCATGAAATGATTAGATTTGGTCATGGATGGGTATTCTGGCTGACAAACCGATCATCGCCTGCTAACGATCTCTGGCGCCGGCGCCCGTTTGATCTGAAACAAATTCCGCCGCCATCCTGCCATCTACCCTGAATGCTGGCTTGGGAGGCGATGATGGCGATTTTTTTATTGGTGGAGTTTTCTTGGCTGGCGCTGGCTCGCGCTTGCGGGGGGCGCCATGCACGAGACGCATGAGTCTGCGCCAGTGTTGCGTTCGCTGCGCGGGGTGGCGCCGCCCAGCCAGCTGATCGAGCGGCTGGCGCCGTTGCAGGCGCCCGATCCGGCCACGCTGGCCTGGCGCGTGTGGTACCGGGCGCTGTTCAAGCGGCGCTGGCTGGTGCTGGCGGTGACGGCCTTGTGCACACTGGCGGCGCTGGTGTATGCGTTGACGTTGCCGCCCGTGTACCGCGCCGACTTGCTGCTGCACGTGGAAGAAGGCCAGCCCAATGCTTCCAAGAATATCCTCAACGATATCTCGTCGCTGTTCGAGACCAAGAAAGCGGCCAGCGCCGAGATGGAATTGTTGCGCTCGCGGCTGGTGGTGGCGCCGGCCGTCGATACCCTGCGGCTGTATATTCATGCACGGCCGCGCTATTTTCCGCTCGGCGGCGAGTGGATCGCCCAGCGCCAGGGCAGCCGGCTGTCGGCGCCGGGGCTGTTCGGCTACCTGGGGCAGGGCGGTTATGTCTGGGGCGGCGAAAAAATCGAGGTAGCCGTGTTCGATGTGCCCGACACGCTGTACAACCAGCAGTTGCTGGTCACCGCACTGGGCGGCCAGCGCTGGCGCCTGAGTGACGGCGCCGGTCGCGCGCTGCTCGATGGCGAAGTCGGCAAGCTGGCGCGGCTGGAAACGCCGGCCGGTATCATCGAACTGCTGCTCACGCGCCTGCGCGGCCAGGCTGGCGCGCAGTTCGTGCTGCGCCGCACTTCGCGGCTGGCGGCGCTCGAACACGTGCAGCGTGCACTGCAAATCAGTGAACAGGGCAAGCTGTCCGGGGTGATCACGGTCAGCCTGCAGGGCAATGAACCGCAGCAGTTGTATGCCACGCTGACCGAAATCGGTAATGAATACGCGCGCCAGAATCTCGCGCGGCGCACGGAAGAAGGGCAAAAAACCTTGACCTTTCTCGACCGCCAATTGCCGCTGCTGAAACAGCAGCTGGAAGCAGCCGAGGCCAGCTATAACAGCTTCCGCAGCCAGCATGAGACCGTCGATATCAGCCAGGAAGTGCGCATTGCGCTCGACACGCAAGCCCAGGCGCAGGCGCGGCGCAGCGCACTGGCGCAGCGGCGTGCCGAACTGCTGGGGCGCTATACCGACGAACACCCGCTGCTTGTGGCGGTGGCGCAGCAGGCGCGCGAGAATGACCGCGAGCTGGCCACGCTCGAAGCGCGCATCAGGCGCCTGCCGCGTATCGAACAGGAGCAGGCCCGGCTGGCGCGCGACGTCAAGGTTGGCACCGACCTGTACACCGAGCTGCTGAATACGGCGCAACAGCTGCGCCTGATGGCGGTGGGCAGCATCGGCACCGTGCGCATGGTGGACATGCCGGTGGCGCCCGAACGGCCGATTGCACCGAACCGGCCGCTGATCGTCATGCTGGGCCTGGTCAGCGGCCTGTTCCTGGGGGCGCTGCTGGCGCTGGGACTGCGCGCCATGCGCGGTGCCATCGATGATCCCGAGCGGATTGAGGTTTTGCTTGGCGCCCACGCGCTACAGGCGACGATTGCGCATAGCCGTGGCCGGCAGCGCTTGCTGACGCAGGCCGCACCCGATGACGCCGCAGCCGAAAGCCTGCGGGCGTTTCGCGCTGCTGTCGAGTTTATCCTGCGGCACAGCCGTAACAACGTGGTGACCTGCCTGGGCGCCACGCGCGGCGTGGGAGCCGGCTTTGTCTCGGTCAACCTGGCGCTGCTGATGGCGGCCAGCGGCAAGCGCACGCTGCTGATCGACGCCGACCTGCGCCGTGGCACAATGCATGGCTGTTTTGGCGTTGACCGCACCGCCGGCCTGGCCGATTGCCTGGCCGGCGTGCTGCAGCCGCCGCAGGCGCTGCGGCGCGGCGTG
>JBEVNE010000109.1:0-4695 GCA_040508275.1 Duganella sp. | reverse complement strand
CCCTTGCTTTTATAGATGTAGTTCGTTTTCGTGCATCCTGCAACCCGCGGTAGCGCTGGTTGCAGGATGCGCCGCTTGCTTCCATCGCCAGCCCTGGCTACCGTCACTACCTGTGCCGGCACTGGTACCAGCTCGTCGCTGCTGCCACTGGCGGTTTCCAGGTGCAAGCGCCCAGCCTTGCGCACAGCCAGCTGGCGGCGGATGACAACGATGACCGACCCCAGCGCCCATGCCCAGAGCAGTGGATCGAGCAGGGCGTCCCACAGGTTGCCGGTAGGCAGGCGCAGCAGCGAGAACAGCAGTACGGCGATCAGCATGGCGGCCGAGGGGCCGGCTGGCTCGCCGCGCCAGGCAAGTACGGCACAGCCGACAGCGGCGCCACACGCCAGCAGCGGCGACGCCACCGGATGAAAGCCGCCATAGTACAGGCCCAGCGTCAGTACGCCAAAAATGTCGAGATACATGACCAGGCCAGTTACGGCCAGAATGAGGGCCAGCCCCGGCGGCAGCACAAAGCGCGCCGGCTGGGCGCGCCAGCGTGCGCACAGCGACACCACGCTGAAGCCCACCATCAGGCCGCTCGGCTGCTGGAACGCCAGCACCAGCCAGAACGCCGGCGAAGCTTCGCCCGGCAGCGCCATCAGGACCAGCATGGCAGCGACGACGGTGAGTGTGCTGCGCCATCCCGGCTTGGCAAGATTGGCGGCGGCGTGGCGCCCGCGCCGCGCCACCAGCATGGCCGGTAACAAGGCGAGCAGCAGCGCTGCCAGCACCAGCGCCCATCCGAGGCGGCCATACAGCAGCTGCAGGGGCAGATCGGGCAGATTCATGACCGCTCCTTTTGCAGATGAATTTTAAATTGATGGTGGGCGATGGCGCGCCGCTGCCAGGTGTAGGTGATATGCAGTTCATCGCCAACCTGGTACATCGCCGGGTAGGAAAACTCGTCGCCGGCCACGCCATCGACGATGTCGATGAGCGGGCGCCAGCTGCCGCCGTCCTCGGACAGCGACAGCGCCAGCGCACTGCGCGCGCTGCCGTCGATGTCTTCGCGGTTATGCAGCATCAGCAGGCTGCCATTGGACAGGCGCAGTACCGCCACCGCCGTGCTGTCATTGAACAGCGGGCTGGCCTCGAGGTCGCGCCAGGTCTGGCCGCCGTCACGGCTGACGGCTTGCTGCACGCGGCGCGATACGCCGTCATCGCGCATCCAGGCGCGTATTTCGGTGTTCGATACCGGCACCAGGCTCGGTTGCAGCGATTGAATGCGTGTGCCGATACGGGTCAGCCGTTGCGGGTCGCCGTTGGCGTCGAAGGCCATCAGCAGCGGATATTTGTAGCCGATCTCGAAATATGCCGGCAGCCACCAGCCGCCGTCGGCCAGGCCGACCGGCGCCGAGCGCACCAGCGTGCTGGTATTGAACAGCGGCGACATCGGCAGCACGCGCCGGGCCTGGAAGGTAGCGCCCTGGTCGTGCGATTGCAGCTGCACCACGCGTGAGGCGGCCCAGCCGCCCAGCCCGGTCGCCACCACGTACAGGTGGATGCTGCCGTCGGCGGCGGTCCACGCCACCGGGTTGCCGATACGGCGCACGCCATAGCCGAGCGCCTTGCCGAGCGAATCGCGGCTGGCCACTTCCCACTGGCGGCTCCACTTGCCGTTGGACCAGCGCGAAGCATAGACCTTGACGTCGGGGCCGCTTTCGCGGCTGCCGGCCCACCAGAAGGTGATCAGTTCGCCGCCGGGCAGGCTGGCCAGCGAACTGGCGTGGGCCGACGGCACGCCGGCCGGCATCGGGATAGTCGCGTGCGATAACTGGCTGAGGCTGGCAATATGGGTGCCGCTGTGCTGGGCGGTGTCCGGGCGTTCATGGTGTTGTACGCTGCGCTGCCAGCGCCAGGTTTCTGCTGCCGTGGCGAGTGCTGCGGCGCCGATGCAGAGTCCAGCAATAAGCCGTGCCGGCCATGCCGGCCGTGATATAGGTGGGTGCAAAGCTCCCATTCCGTCTCCAGGAGAGCGGGACATGAAGGAAGCAAACGCCTTGATCCTCTTGCCCTGAATTTACGATTTCCGCTCGTCCTCTTGAGCTGCGGAAACAACTATCAACACCGTCCCTTATTGACGGATGAGTCAGGTATCGTACAGCAAAAGGTAGAGAAAATGTTAGGGGAAAGAATTTAAAATTGCTGAAAACTGGTTGTTACGGCAAGGATTGCTTGAATGAAATTTAGTCCGCGCGGCGCCATGGTGCAGCGCCGGAACGCGGACGGGCGCTAATTTATTCTTCCAGCAGGCTGCGCAGCATCCATGCGGTTTTTTCATGGACATCGAGACGTTGCGTGAGCAGGTCGGCGGTAGGCTGGTCGTCCGCCTTGTCGACCAGCGGCAGCAGTGCGCGTGCGGTGCGGGCGGTGGCTTCCTGGGCGTTGACCAGGTGGCGCACCATGTCCAGCGCTTTCGGCACGCCTTCGACTTCCTTGATGCTGGCCAGGTTGACGAATTCGGCATAGGTGCCGGGGGCCGGGTAGCCGAGTGCGCGGATGCGTTCGGCTACCTGGTCGAGCGCCGTCCATTGCTCGGTGTACTGGGCCATGAACATCTGGTGCAGCGAGTTGAACATCGGACCCTTGACGTTCCAGTGGAAATTATGGGTCATCAGGTACAGGGTGTAGCTGTCGGCGAGCAGGCCGGACAGGCCGGCGGCGATGGCGGCGCGGTTTTTTTCGGACAGGCCGATATCAATCTTGACGGTTTTGGCGCCCATGAATGCAAATCCTCCAATGTTGTGATGATGTACCAGCCATTGTAGCCGCCCGGCGCATATTTCACAGATTCGTTTGCTCCCCTAAAAGACAGGCGGCGATTATTTTTTCTGGGGCTGCAAGATGGCCACCGCACCGCCGGACGGCGCCAGTGTCAGCGTCAGACTGTGCGCGGCGGCGACGTCATGTGCGGCCTGGCGCAGCGTGGTGGGGCTGGCGCCGTCTTCCAGCACCTGCGCGCGGTAGCGACCGGCGCCGAGAAAGGCCAGCGGCACCTTGAGCGTGCGGCCGCTTTCATTGGTCATCGCGCCCAGGTACCAGGTGTCGCCCTTGCGCCGCGCCGAGACGATGTACTGGCCGATGTCGCCGGCCAGGATACGGGTTTCATCCCAGCTGGTCGGCACGTCGCGGATAAACTCGGCGCCATCGGCCCAGCGCGTTCCATCGGCGCTGCGGTAGGCGGCCGGGGCATCGGCCACCATCTGCAGCGGGCTGTCGTACACCACGTACATGGCCAGCGCCTGGCCGCGCGTGGTCAGCACCATCGGTTCATGGTTGCGCGCCGTAAAACCGGCGCGGGTGGCGTTGCGAAAACCGCCGGGCGTGTAATCCATCGGTCCCAGGATCATGCGGGTAAACGGCAGCGTGACGTTGTGAGTGGCGGTAATGCGGGCGCTCCACTTGTTGTTCTCCGCTCCCAGCACGCCTTCCTGGGTGATGTAGTTGGGCCAGGTGCGGTTCAGGCCATCGGGCGGGTAGGCGCCGTGCAGGTTCACCATCAGCTTGTGGCGGGCAGCGCTGGACAGCACCTTGTGGTACCAGTCCACCATCTCCTGGTCGTTACGGTTCATAAAGTCCACCTTGACGCCGCGTATGCCCCAGGCGGCGTATTGCTCGAAAGCGGCCTCCATTTGCCGATCGAGCTGGTGCCACTGCACCCACAGCCACACGCCAACATTGCGTGCCTTGGCGTATTGCAGCAGCGCCGGCAGGTCCAGCTCCGGCTTGGCGCGGGTAATGTCGGCCTGCGGATTGGGCTCGATATCGCTGCCGACCGACCAGCCTTCGTCGATCAGGATGCCGTCGAGTTGCATCTGCTGGGCAAAATCGACAAACGCCTTGTAGGTGGCGGTGTTGACGCCGGCGTTGGGCACGTTCACGGCCCAGTCGTTCCACCAGTCCCAGGCGGTTTTGCCGGGCTTGATCCAGCTGGTATCGCTGATGCGCGAAGGCGCAGCCAGGGTCGGGATCAGCGATGAAGCCGCCAGCGCGCCAGGCGTATCGCCGAGCATGATCACGCGCCACGGGCTTTGCCAGTCTTGCCGCCGCTCTTGCATGGGCACGCGCGCCACCAGCGTTTTGCGCGAGCGGAAATGACGGTCGTTATCGAAGCGCGGCGGCAGCGTCACCATCACGCCCAGGCCGGCGTCGCCACGGCCGGACAGGAAAAAGCCGGGGTAGTCGCTGATATCCGATTCGGCGATGGCAAAGGTGGCTTGGCCGTTTCCGGTCTTGCACACCAGCGGCGCCATGTAGTTGTGGAAGTTGCGGATGCCGGAAGCCTTGATGCGGTCGTATTCCGCTTCAAAGCTGGTGTCGAATCGGCCCATGTTGGCGCCCCAGCAGTCGTAATCCTTGGCAAAGTTGAATTGCGTGTCTTCGGACTTGACCTCCAGCGTGTCCAGGCCAGGTTGCCGCGGCACCGCGTAGCGCAGGGCCACGCCGTTGTCATAGGCGCGCACCACGATCTGGAACTTCATGTTGAACTTTTTCTGGTCGCTGGCCTCAAACGACAGGATGGTTTGCTGATAGTGGTCGGGCGCGCTGCGTGCTTTGCCGAGCACGATGTCGTAGGTGTCGCGCACGCTGGTGGTTTCGCGTCCGGTCAGACGGGCGCCAGCTTTCAGGGCGCCGCTTATTGTGCCGTTCAGT
>JBEVNE010000079.1:0-31074 GCA_040508275.1 Duganella sp. | reverse complement strand
ACAACACCAGCTGGCCGCCCGGTGCCAGCCGTTCGATGGCGCAGGCGACTATCGACAATGACAATCCCTCGCCCAGGGAACCGCCGCCGTGGCAGTAGGTGCGCTGGTCATCATCGACCATGAAGGGCGGATTGGAGACGATCAGGTCGAATTCGCCATCGAGTGCCGCCAGCAGGTCGCTACGGGCCAGGCGCACATTCTCCAGGCCGGCCACGCGCACATTCACCGCCGCCAGCGCCAGCGCGCGCGGGTTGATGTCCACACCCCATACCTCGGCTTGCGGATAATGGCGCGCCACGATCACGGCGCCGGGAGCGGCGCCGCAGCCGATATCGGCTGCCCTGCGCACCTGTACCGGTGCCGGCGGCGTGGTCGCCAGCGCTGTATCGATCACCTGCTGGTAGCGATAGGTGTCAGGCCCGAAAAACACCGAATCGACATCATGGGTGGGATAGGCGGAATGAAAATACAGCTGGCCGCCCAGCGTTGATGCGCGCAGCGCGCTGCGGTAGCGGGCGCCGTCCGCCAGCAGGATGCCGGCGCTGTCCATCAGATGCAGCATTTCCGGTTCCAGCAAGGCGCCGTCGAACGGGCGGTTCCAGCCGAACACGCCGCGCAAATCGCTTGCCGCAGCATTGTGTTCGCGCGCATTCACGCGCCGGTGGCTGGGCGGCGAGATGGTGGTGAAGGCATAGCCGGCGCTCTGCAGGAGTCGGCCGAGCCGCACCAGCGGATGGTCTTCGGTGGGGGCGTTTTGCCAATCGTGCAGAAGCGTCATGGTATGGGAGGGGTGAAGGGTGTGATTGGTTTGATTGCTAACGATGGCTGCGCATTCTGGCTGGCGGCTGCGGCGTAGCGTATCAGTGTATCGCCAAAGCCGCCGTGTGCGCGCGCGTCACGGCGCGCGCTGGTCGTCACGCGCGGCGCTGCGCTCCAGGCAATGCTGGCGCCGCAGTTTTCCAGTGCCGCTACCAGCGCCACGTCCTCGCTGCACGTCAGCGGCGCGAAGCCTCCCGCGCGGCGATAGGCTAGAGCGCACACGCCGAGGTTGGCGCCATGGATGTGGCGGTGACCATCCTGGTCGGCGTAGCGGTGCTCGAAATGCTGGCGCAGCAGAGTAGGGTGGTCGTGGTGGACCGACCAGTCCTCGACCGACACGGTGCCGCATACCACGTCAAAGCCCAGGCGCAGTTGCGCCACCAGCCATTCGGGCGACACGCGGGTGTCGGCGTCGGTAAATGCCAGCCAGCGCGCGCCCTGCGCCAGCAGCCTGTCGGCGCCTGCTGCGCGGGCAGCGCCCACATTGCGGGCATCGAGTTCGATCATCTCCACACGGCAGCCGGCGCCCGGGTGGGCAGTGGCCTCCGCATGGGCGGTGGCGATGGCGTGCGTATTGTCGCGGCAATGGTCGAGCACCACCACCACGCACACGGATTCGCCGCGCAGGCCGGCATGGCTGCCGGCCTGTCGTATGGCATCCAGGCAGCCATCGAGGTAGCGTTCTTCGTCGTGGGCGGGGATGACGATGCCGATCATGGCACCAGGCCCTCCAGCTGGGCGATGGACGAGGGATTGCGCGACCAGATGTCGAGCAGGAAGTCGGCCTCGCTGTGTTGCATCAGGCGGTGCATACCCGGCGTGCCGTCGAATACGGCGTGGATGTCCGCGCTGTCCATCTGACGATCGGCAAACGGCCAGCGCCAGTGGCACAGCACCAGCGTGCCGTTGTCGGCAAGGGACTCCATGCAGCGCTGACGCAGGCCGAGCACTTCGTGCTCAGGCAGGTAATAGGCCATTTCGCTGATGACGATCAGGTCGAAAGCGCCATCGTCGGGCCACTCCTGCGGCACCACCTGCTGGCGCACGGTCACGCGCACTGCATCACTGGGCTGCTCCCTGTGGATGCGCTGCTGCGTCAGGCGCACAGCTTCCGGCGACAGGTCGGTGGCCAGCACGTACTCTGCACGGTGGGCCAGGGCGACGGTCAGTTCGCCATTGCCGCAGGCCGGCTCGAACGCCCGGCGATAGCGCTGCAGTGGCAAACACGCCATCAGCAAGCTGCGCTTGCGCTGCTCGTACCAGCGCTGGCGTACCTTCCATGGATCGGCATCCTCGGTGTACAGCTGCTGGAAATGGGTGTGACGGTTGGCGATGGTCATAGGAAGCAGACTTCGTAAGGATGCGTGAGCCGCGCAAGCACGTGTGACGGCAGGACGGCGGGCTGGCCGGTGGAGGGATCGGGTTGCAACTGGCTGGTGTAGCAGCCGATGGCATCGCGCTTGCGTTGCAGCGTTTCACCGTCGAGCAGCAACCGGCGCGCACGCCGCCATGGTACGCGGCTGTCGCCAGGTGCGGCCCAGTGCCAGGTCCATACCGGCAGCTCCACCATGGCTGCGCCACACAGGCGCGCGGCCATGGCGGCAGCGTGGCCGCATGCCTCGTGATCGGGATGGCCATCTTGGCGCCAGGTGGTAAACACCACGTCGTCGGGGCGCAGCAGTTGTTCCAGCAGGGTTTGCAGGGCGCCGGCATGGTCGGTGACGGCGCCATCGGGCAGGCGCGCGCGTATCACCTGCGGCGCCGGGTAGCAGGGGGCGATCAGGGTGCGCAGCGCGGCCTCGGTTTCCCTGGCCCGCAGGCGCGTCAGTTGCGCAGGCGGATAAATGGCCGACCCCGGGTGACTGGCGCCGCCATCGGTGACGGCCAGCACCACGGCGCGCGTGCCCTGCGCCGCCAGCATTTGCAGCAGGCCGCCGCAGGCCAGTACCTCGTCGTCGGGATGGGGGGCGACGATGATGGCGCGCTGGCCCGGCGTCACCAGTTCGGCCGCAGCGATCTGCGGTATGTGGCGCAGACCTTGCCACGCCTGCCAGGCGGCGTCGGGCGTGCCGGCGCCGGCAATCTGGCGTGGGTGCGCAAGGTCTGCGGCGCACGTCGACGCCAGGTGTTCCGTCATAAAGCCCATGGTGATTCCCCCCGCACCGCCAGTTGCGAACCCAGCGTGGCGAGATCGCGTTCCGCGTGGCTCTGGCGCAGGAAAACGGGCAGGTCAGCCACCATGCGTGCAAACGCGGCGTCGTGGCAGAGCGGGCCGGCGCCGAGCGCGCGGTTGACGTGTTCAAGCACGGTGGCCGCAGCCGCTTCGACGGTCAGGCGCACGCGCAGGGCCAGTGCGCAGTGATCGGCATGCGGCGCAGCGTCAATCCGCGCAGCACTGTCGATCAGCAGCGCAGCGGCGCCGGACAGCGCGATATCGACATGGCCCAGGTGGGCCAGGCGATGCGGATCAGGCTGGCGGCTGGTGGCGTTGGCCTGAGGATGGGTGGCGGCCAGCAGGCGTTCGCCGATGGCGCGGGCGGCGCCATACCAGCAGGCCGCCACCCCGGCGCCGCCCTGCCAGAAGCCGGAACGGGTAAGATACGATTCGTGTTCGCCCACCGGCACCGCGTGCGCATCGTTGAACACCACGTCCACACTGGCGCTGCCAGCCATGCCTACCGCGTGCCAGCCCTCATCGGTCACTGTCACGCCGGGCTGGTGCAGGCTCACTGCGGCCAGCATGCGCCGGCCCGCTGCGTCGCGGCAGCTCACCAGTGCGTGGCTCAGCGTGGCTGCACCCGAGCACCATTGCTTGCGGCCGGACAGCGTGTAGCGCCCGTTGCCGGCGATGCGCAGCGCCACGCCGGGGCCGGGCGGCTCGGCACACCAGACGCCCCAGGTAGCGCCGGCGATCACGGGGCCGTTGAGCTCGGCCAGGATGGCCAGGGCGTCGGTGTGGCCTTCATATAGCTTGGCGAAAGAAAGGTCGTGGCCACCGGCGATGGACAGTGCCTGCCAGCGCGCCAGCGTTGCGCCGCTGCCTGGCAGGGGCAGGCAGTCCAGGCCTGCGGCGACTACCTGGTCCAGCCTGGCAGCGGCATTGCCCTCTGCAATACCGGCCAGTAACTGCGCCAGCAACGGCGATACGCGGAACGGCACTACCGGCAATGCCGGACGTGAATGAGCAGTAAACGGTGTCATGGCAGTCAGTTGAAGATGTCGTCCTGACATCATGTGTGCGAAGTCTGCCGCTGTATGTTCGCTTGCACACGCTTCGGCGGCATTGTCACCTGTGCTATCTGCTTATTCGCGTCACCAGCCGCGCGGGAGGACGCACGCGCGGCGCGGCATCCGACTGGCGCCGTATCAGCGCATATGCCATCACCACCTGCTGCGGTGCAGCCGGGGCGTCGTCGCGGCGGTCGCGGATTTGCCGCACCAGTGCGCGCACCGCCGCTTCGGCCATCTCCGCAATCGGCTGGCGCACGGTGGTCAGCTCGGGCCAGATGGTGGTTGCCAGCGCCGTGTCGTCGAAGCCGGCCACCGTCAGATCACCGGGCACGTCCAGCGCCAGGCGGTGGGCGATGGCTACCACGGCGGCGGCCATGTCGTCGTTGCTGGCGAAGATGGCCGTGGGGCGCGGCTCCTGCGCCAGCAGCTGTTCGGCGGCGTCCAGGCCTGACCGGTAGGTGAACCATCCCTGCACGATCCGCTCCGGCGCTGGTGGTAAATGGTGTTCGGCCAGAGCATCGCTGAAGCCTTGCTGGCGGCGCGCACTGGCGGTCTGGTTGGGATGGCCGGCGACAAAGCCGATGTGCTGATGGCCCAGCGCGATCAGGTGGCAGGTCATGGCGTGGGCGGCCTGGTAGTCGTCAATGCGCACGCCGCTCAGGCGGTCGTCGGGCTGGCCGCAGGCCACGGTTACCGCCGGCGTGCCGGACTGTGCCAGCAAGTCCACCAGTTCCGTCACGTCGCACAGCGGCGGCGGCAGGATGATGCCATCGACGCCGTTGCTGATCAGACGCCGCGCCTGTTCCACGCCATGTTCGTCGGCCTCGCATTTTTCCACCACCAGCTGCACGTTGTGGGGACCGGCCTGGTTAAGCAGACCAACCAGGAACTCGCTCAGGTAGCCGGCGCTGGGATTGGAGTACAGGAAGCCGATGCGGACCGCCCGGGCGCCTGCCAGGCGCCGGGCAGCCTGATTGGGGACATAGCTGAGTGCCGCCATGGCCTCTGCCACCAGCTGGCGCGTGGCCTCGCGCACGCGGGTGTCGCCGTTGAGTACCCGGGAAACGGTCATCGGCGAGACGCCGGCCTTGCGGGCGACGTCGCTCATGGTGGGAGGGGCTTTGCTTGTCATGGTCGGTCTTTGGGTCAGCCACGGCCCGGTGCATATGGGAAGTGGATGGCCTTATAGTACTCCAGTGGCTGCGGTGGCGGCGTGACGCCGCTGGGCAGCGGCAGGCCGGACACCGACTGGAAGTAGGCGATGCAGGCATTGCGCCATAACTGCGCGTTCTGCACCTGGCGCCGCAGCCGTTGCGCCACCTCCGCATGGCGGCGCGCGTCCACCACGCCGCGCAGCGCGTCCCAGCGGCTTTGCAGATCGAGCGCTGCCGCCACGCCACGGTCGTAGTGGTGGATGATTTCCGCCCATAGCGTACGCCCCGAAGGCATAGCATAGGTCCACGGCAGGTGGTGGAACCATAGCAGGTATTTTTCCGGCGTGGTGCGCGGATCGGCGTACAGGCGCGCTAGCGCGGGCGCATACTGTTCCAGCGCATTGGAGCCGCTGGCTGTGCGGTCGAAACCGATGCCGTCGCGGCCGGCGCGGTGGTAATACACCGGGTTCCAGTCAGGGCGTTCGAGGTCGTTTACCCATGGCGCCGGACCGTGGTGATGGGCGGTACCCATCATGTGGTGCAGGCCCAGCGGCGTCATGTAATCGACCACGGCTTCGCGCGACAGCATCAGCATGTCCACCACCGGAATGGTCACGCGCGGGTCGGTGCCGAAGGTTTGCGCCGCCCATTCGACGGCAATGTCGCGTGCCGAGGCCTGCGGATTCCACGCCAGCCGCCCGAAAGCATACCAGTTGGCCTGGTCGAAGTGATGGCCGGTCCAGTTGCGATCAACGCCGATATTGGCGACCCCGGCCATGCCGGTCAACGCTGGCCGGCGACCATCAAGATTCGCGCCTTCGATGACCTGCGCCACCGTTGGGCTGTTGCCTTGGCCGTTCTGCATGGTGCCGCTCTCCAGCACTTCTTCGAACAAGGCGCCCAGGTAGGCGATATCGGTGGAAAAGCCCAGGTACTCCTTGGTGATCTGGAATTCCATCATCAGCGGCGTGTGCGGCATGGCGCCGAACAGTGGGTGAAACGGCTCGCGCGGCTGGAAGTCGATGGCGCCATTTTTCACCTGCACCATCACGTTGGCGGCGAACTTGCCGTCGAGCGGCTTGAACTCTTCGTAGGCCTGGCGCGCACGGTCGGTATCTTTTCCTGCCTGCGGCGCGTAGACGAATGCGCGCCACATCACGATGCCCTGGTGCGGCGCCAGCGCGGCGGCCAGCATGTTGGCGCCGTCGGCGTGGCTGCGCTGATAATCCTGCGGGCCGGGCTGGCCTTCGGAATTGGCTTTCACCAGGAAGCCGCCAAAGTCGGGAATGGCGCGATAGATTTCGTCAGCCTTGTTCTTCCACCACGCCTGCACGGCAGGGGAGAGCGGATCGGCGGTGTCGGTTTCCTTCAGTTCCAGCGGCGTGGAAAAGCGCGCTGACAAAAACACCCGGATGCCATAGGGGCGCAGCACATCGGCCACGGCCGCCGCCTTGGCGATGTAGGCAGAGGTCAGCACTTCGGGCTTGGAATTGACGTTGTTGAGTACCGTGCCATTGATGCCGAGCGAAGCATTGGCGCGCGCATAGTCGGTGTAGCGGCTGTCGGTGATCTCGGGCAGCGACCACCAATCCCATATCGACGCACCTGCATAGCCGCGTTCCACGTGGCGGTCGAGATTGTCCCAGTGATTGAGCAGGCGCAGTTGCAGCCTGGGCGCAGAAGAAGCCTCCAGCGCGGTCCCGGCGGCGCTGGCGCGCAAAAAGGCGAAGGCGCCGTACAGCAGGCCGATGTCGGTATTGGCGGCGATCAGTGTGACCGGGCGACCTTGCAGGCGCGTGGCCCGCAGCAGATAGCCTTCACGGCCTAGCTTGGCCACTTCGGTTTTTAATCGAGGGTCGAGCGAAGGCAGGGTAGCCGGTGTGCCCAGCACCAGTGCGCCGTCGGTAATCCTGCTGGCCGGCACGGTTGCCGGCGCAGCTGCGCTGGTCATGCCGGCGAGGCCGCGCTGCAGTTCGGCGATGGCGGCCTTGGTGGTCGGCGTGGCGGCAGCCGCAAGCACGATGCTGCGTGCCTGTGCCTTGAGCCTGGCCTGTGCTGCTGGCGCCAGGGGCTGGTAGCGCAGCCACAGCGCATAGCCATCTTCGTCGCCGGGGGGCTTGGGTTCAGCTTGGGCCTGGGCCGAACCGATGCAGCCGACCAGCAGCAGCGCCGCCAGTAAAGTGCTCAATAGTTTATGCATGGTGTCTCCATTATTTTTTTGTTTATCTTGCGTGTGCGTGTGCGCGCGGGCTCTCGGGCGGCCCCAGGTAACTGTCTTTCAAACCGCCCGCATCGACGACGATTTTTTGCAGCACCACGCCGGCGTCCACCGCCCAGAACTTGAGCGTGTGATGGCCAGCCGTGGCGATGGTATGGCGCGATGTCAGTACCGTGGCGCCATCGGAGACGCTCTTTTCCCATGCTTTCTCAGAACTGTCCGCGTGCATGTTCACCAGCTGCGGCGTCTCGTCGTCGAACGAGATCGCGTAGCGCAGGCCGGCGCCCGGCTGAAATTTCTGGGTCGGCGCCAGCGTGGTGTGCACTACCACCTCACCAGCGGTGTGCAGGTGCAGCCCATATTCAAGGCGCATGTGCGGCACATGATCGGATCGGGCGTCTGCCGGCAGCGCGGTGACAGCAGAGTGCGTGCGGCCATGGCCCGGTATGGTCAGCCAGCGGCGGCCGGCCGGAGCGACGGCGTTGGCAAAGTTGGCGGCTTCGATCGAGACCACGCCGCCGGTCTCGATGTAATCGCCCGCCACCGTGCCAGCCACCCGCCGCCGCAATGGCGCCTTGACCGTGACCGTGGCGCCATGCGGGCCCTGCACCTTCAGCATGGCATGGTCGGCGCCGTCCGGTACGTCGGCCCAGCGCACCTTGACGTGTACGCGGCGCTCGCGCGCAACCTGGCCGTCGGGCTGATCGATCTCCAGCCATGGCGCGCTGGCCGTGATGCGGTAGTTGAACGGCTGCTGGCCGCGATTGAATACTTCCAGGAAGGCCGGCGCATTGGTATATTCATCGAGAGCGGGCAGGGCCAGACTGTCGCCCTGCGGCCCCGGCCATACCTGCGCATTGCCTTGCACGGCCACGCCCATGTCGCCTGCCTGCGGCGCCTGCACTTCGCTCACGGCCGGCATCACGTTGCGCGGCGGCTGGTTCCAGTAGGTGTAACCGAGGTGGGTTTGCGACATCATGTGACGCCACTTGCCGCCACTGATGTCTTCGTGATAGCGCCGCGTGAGTTCCTCATCCTGCGCGAACAGGCTGCGCGCCTGCGCCGCCAGCTCGTTCGTCGAAGTACGGCCCTGCACCGCGTACAGCCGATTGCGCCCGGCGGTGGCGTACAGCGCATTGACCACGGCGCTCGCTTGCGCCGGATACTGCACCAGCTGGAAGAAGGCGTCGCGCTGTTCTGGCCTCAAGTCAGCGGCGATGCGCTCGGCGCGCGCGGCGACAGACTGGAACTCTCTCGTTACCCGCTCGGACTCGTCGTAGTTGACCAGGTGATAGGTATCGGGTTCGAGCTGCTCAGGCTTGCGGCGGCCGTTGTAGCGCGCATAGCTGGCGACGATGTCGGCGATGGCATCGGCGTGCCGGGGGCCGAACTCGCGCGTGGCCCACAGTTTCAGGTACTCTGGCAGGCGTTCGGCCGGCCAGGCGGCGGGGTTCCACGCGTAGGTGAGGAAGAATTCGGTGGGCACTTCCATCGGCTTGAGGTCACCGACGTTGACGATCCAGATGCGGTCGGCCTGGTGCTGCCAGGCCAGGTGCATCTGCTCCCAGATCTTCGGCAGCGGCGTGACATTGAGCCACTTGTACGAGCGTGGTCCGCCCACATAATCGAAGTGGTAATACACACCGGCTCCGCCTGCGCGCTTGCGTTCGTCCAGGGTAGGCAGGCGCCGGATATTGCCCCAGTTATCGTCGCACCACAGCAGCGTCACGTCGTCCGGCACGCGCATGCCTTTTTCATAGTATTCCTGCACCTCTTTGTAGAGTGCCCACATCTGCGGCACAGTGGCGGCGTCGCGCCCCATTTCCTTGCCGATGATGGTGCGCTGGTCGGCCACGATGCGTTCGAGCAGCGCCACGTTCGATGCCTCCGACATCGGTTCGTCGCCGTCGCCGCGCATGCCGATGGTGATCATCTTGTCGAACCCGCGCGTGTTGCGGATGCCGCCGCTCCAGAAATTGCGCAGCACTGCTTCGTTACGCTGGTAATCCCACGGTCCCTTGCCCTGGCGCGTCCACTCTTTTTGCGCGCGCATCATCGGTTCGTGGTGCGAAGTGCCCATCACGATGCCATACTCGTCGGCCAGTTTGCCATTGAGCGGGTCATCATCGTAAAAGGCCGAGTTCCACATCGCCGGCCACAGGTAATTGGCGCGCAGGCGCAGCAGCAGTTCGAACACTTTTTCGTAAAAGCGGTGGTTGTAGCCACCATAGGTGTGCTGTACCCAGCCGGTGAGGGCGGGCTTCTCGTCATTGAGGAAGATGCCGCGATATCTGACCACCGGGGCATCGTGCACGGCGGCAGGCGCATGCGCGTACAACGCCGGCCTGGCAGGCGGCGGAACGTCCGCCCACCAGTACCAGGGCGAAACGCCGATCTGCTCCGACAACTCGTAGATGCCGTAGATGGTGCCGCGCTTGTCGCTGCCGGCAATCACCAGCGCGCGCTCCACGCCGGGCAGCGGATGCACAACGGTTTGCACCTGCCAGCCCTCCCACTTGCCGCGTATGGCCGCGACATCGAGCTTGCCTGCCGCCACCATCCTGTCGATCAGCGCACTGCGGCCGACGGTGCCGACGATGATCACGTCGGCGCCGGCTGGCGCGCCCGTTTGCAATGCCGGCTTGGCGCCGCTGACGCGGCCGATATCGGCCTGCAGGTCATGTGCGGCGCGCAGCACGCCGGCGTGGTCGGCGGCGTCCAGGTATATCGTGGCGGCTTTGCCTGCCCGGGCAAGGTTGACTGCATTGGCGGGAGGTGCGTCAAACAGCACCAGGCTTTTCTGGCCCAGCGCGTGGGCAGGCAGCGTGCAGCAGAGCAAAGCCAGGGCCATGACCGCAACGCTCATGCACCTCGCTGCGGCGATCAGTGTTTGTCTCATCATTATAGTTTTTCGTATTTTTTGTGTGTCAGGGCAGGGCCGGGCAGGACATCAGGGCCGACTTCGGCACGTTTGCCGCAGCAGCGCCAGCGGCACGGCCTCGGCCATGGCGCGGTAGCCGGCCAGTGATGGATGCAGATGGTCCCCTGAGTCATACTGCGGGGCCAGCCGTTGCGGTTGCGCCGGATCGCGCAGTGCAGCGTCGAAATCGACCACCGCGTCGAAGACCCCGGACTCGCGTATCCAGGCATTGAGCGCCTGGCGGTCGGCCTCGTTGGCCGGCTCGGGATGGTAGTAGTCGCTGCCGACGTACGGCGTGACGGTGGCGCCGATCAGGCACACGCCGCGCGCCCTGGCGCGCGCTGCCAGCTGGCGGTGCGCCAGGCGCAGGTCGGCCAGCATTTGCTGGCGGTCGGCAGGCAGGTCGGGCGTGTTGCGGTGCAGGTTGCCGAGGTCGTTGACGCCGATCAGCACCAGCGCATGCGTAACACCGGCTCGCGCCACCACGTCGCGCTCGAAGCGCGACGCCAGGTTGGGCCCCAGGCCGTCTTTCAGCATGCGGCCACCGCCGATGCCGGCATTGACCACACCCATGCCAACGCCCGCCGACGCGCTGTCCTGGTGCAGGCGCACAGCCAGCAGATCGGTCCAGCGGTTGTTGCCATCGGTGGTCACGCCATAACCGTCGGTGATCGAATCGCCGATGGCGACCAGCGCGCCGCTCGTGCGCGGCGCCAGCACGTCCACGTCGGCGATCACAAACCAGCGCGTGACCTTTGCCGCGTCGGGCCAGTTGTTCTCGAGCGTGCGGTTGCCGGCCGCCAGAAAGCTGGTGCTGCGCGCACCGCTATGGCTGGTCTGGCGTGCCGGCTCGCCGGTAAAGTGCAGCGAGATCGCCAGGTCGGCGCCGGCCGGCAGTGTCATTGCAATCGGGTCGCTATAGTATTCGGCGCCGGCGGGGATGGTTACCGTCGGCTGGCCATCGAAGTGCAAGGCCTGCATGGTGGCTGCATCGGTATCGGCGCGGCCGGGAGCGATGGCGCGCGCCACGCTGGCGGCGTTGACCAGCAGCGGCGCCGTGCCGAACACATTCGAAAGTCGCACCCGCACCTGGCTGCCGCCCAGCGACAGGTGAACGATCTGGCGTATGCTCGCATCGCGCCAGTTGGCCGCAGGGAGTTCATTGGCGGTTTCAGGCGCCAGTTGCGCAGTGCCCCAGGAGGCGACCCAGTGCTGGCCAGTATCACCGGCTGCGCCGGTTCTGGTGGCGCAACCACCGAGCGCGCACAAGGTAAACATGAGAGCCACTGCGCTGACGATTTGGCCGCGCTTGCGTTGTTGACGTGATCTCATAAATCCTTCACACTGGGTAAATGGTAGCGCTAATCATTTTAGGATAAAGGCATGGTGCAGGCAACACATTTACTGCATTCTGCGCTGTCATCCCGCACGCATTGCCCGTGCGGTTGAGGGTTTTTGCAGTACTCATATAAAAACATGGAGACAAATATGAAAACCAACCGCAGGAACTTCCTGTCGTCGATGACGGGCGTCGCTGGCCTGTCCATGGTGTCGGCGCCGATGGCGCTGGCCGCCAGCGCTGGCGCACCCTACAAGAACGCCGCCTTGCCCGTAGAGCGCAGGGTGAACGACCTGCTGGGCCGTATGACGCTGGAAGAAAAGATCGCCCAGATGCTGTGCGTGTGGCAGGAAAAGACCAGGATTCAGGACGCTGGCGGTGAGTTTTCGGCGGAGAAAGCCAAACAGGTTTATCCGCACGGCATCGGCATGATCGGCCGCCCGTCCGATCGCCAGCTGGGCCAGGCCGCCGGCGCCGGCGACACCGGCGGCATCAAGAACCGCAATGCGCTGGAAACAGCCACTTACACCAACGCCGCGCAAAAATGGGCGGTAGAGCAGACTCGCCTCGGCATTCCGCTGTTCATGCACGAGGAAGCATTGCACGGTTACGTTGCGCGCGACGCCACCAGCTTCCCGCAGGCGATAGGCCTGGCTTCATCGTTCGATCCACCGCTGGTGCAGCAGGTATTCAGCGTGGCCGCACGCGAGATGCGCGCGCGCGGCGCCAATCTGGCGCTGGCGCCGGTGGTGGACGTGGCGCGCGAACCACGCTGGGGGCGCATCGAGGAAACCTATGGTGAAGACGCCCACCTGAGCGCGGAGATCGGCAAGGCGGCGGTGATCGGCTTTGCGGGCAACAACCCGGTGCTGGCCAAGGACAAGGTGTTCGTCACGCTCAAGCACATGACCGGTCACGGCCAGCCGGAAAACGGCACCAATATCGGCCCGGCCGAAGTGAGTGAGCGCACCCTGCGCGAAGACTTCTTTCCGCCGTTCGAACGCCTGATCCGCGAAACCAATGTGGCGGCGGTAATGCCGTCGTATAACGAGATTGGCGGCATTCCGTCGCACGCCAACCACTGGCTGTTGCACAAGGTGCTGCGCGAGGAATGGGGCTTCGAGGGCGTGACGGTGTCCGACTACTTCGGCATCAAGGAGATGGCCACGCGCCACAAGCTGGCGGCCGATGCGAAGGAGGCCGGCTATTACGCGATCAAGGCCGGCGTCGATATCGAAACGCCCGATCCGGCGTCTTACCTGTCGCTGGCAGAGATGGTCAGGGAAAAGCGCGTGTCGGTCAAGGAGATCGACACCGTGGTGCGCCGCATTTTGAAACTCAAGTTCCAGGCCGGCCTGTTCGAGCAGCCTTACGTGGACGCCAGCCGCGCCGACAGCCTGACCGCAACCGGCGACGCCCTGGCGCTGGCGCGCCTGGCCGCAACCCGCACGCCGGTGCTGCTCAAGAATGACAAGGGACTGCTGCCGCTGGACGGCAAAAAAGTGGGCAAGGTACTGCTGCTGGGCACCCATGCGAAGGACACGCCGATCGGCGGCTACTCCGACATTCCGCGCCACGTGGTGTCGGTGTACGAGGGCCTGCAGGCCGAAAGCCGGGCGCAAGGCTTCGAGCTGGCCTACGCCGAAGGCGTGCGCATCACCGAGAGCCGCATCTGGGGCCAGGACGAGATCAAGTTTGTCGCGCCGGAGGTGAACGCCAGGCTGATCGCCGAGGCGGTGGCGGCGGCCAGGTCTGCCGATACCATCATCATGGTCCTTGGCGACAACGAGCAAACCAGCCGCGAAGCCTGGGCCGACAACCATCTGGGCGACCGCGAAACGCTGGACCTGATGGGCCAGCAGAACGACCTGGCGCGCGCCATTTTCGCGCTCGGCAAACCGACGGTGGTGTTCCTGCTCAACGGCCGCCCACTATCGGTCAATCTGCTGGCGGAAAAAGCCGATGCGCTGGTGGAAGGCTGGTACATGGGCCAGGAAACCGGCAACGCAGTGGCGGACATCCTGTTCGGCCGCGCCAACCCGGGCGGCAAGCTGCCGGTGTCGTTCGCGCGCAGCGTGGGCCAGCTGCCGGTCTTCTACAACCACAAGCCGTCGGCGCGGCGCGGCTATATCGACGGCTCCACCAAACCCTTGTACCCGTTCGGCTTCGGCCTCAGTTACACCACCTTCAGCATTTCGGCGCCGCGTTTGAGCAAGGCGCGCATCGCGGTGGGCGAGAGCACCAGGGTGGAAGTCGATGTGGCCAACACCGGCAAGGTGGCCGGCGACGAAGTGGTGCAGATCTACATCCGCGACGACATCAGCTCCGCCACGCGGCCGGTGCTGGAACTGAAGGCGTTCAGGCGCGTGACCTTGCAGCCGGGCGAGCGGCGCACGCTGTCCTTCGATATCAAGCCGTCGGACCTGTGGTTCTACAATATGCGCATGGAACGGGTAGTGGAGCCGGGCAGTTTTACCATCCACGCGGGCCCCGATTCGGTGCAGCTGAAATCCGTCAAGCTGATGGTGGGGTAGGGATAAGGATAAGGATAAGGATAAGGAATAGTCAGGGCATCTCCGCATCCACCGGGCGCGGCGCTTGCGGCGGCATGAAGCGCGCGGGCGGGCGCACGCGCGGGGCGGCGTCGGACTGGCGCCGGATCAGCGAGAAATCCATCAGCAGGTGTTCAGGGCGCTGCGGCTCGCCGTCGCGCTGGCGGCGGATTTGCCGTTGCAGCAGGCGCGCCGCTTCGCCGGCCATGTCGGTGATCGGCTGGTGTACGGTGGTCAGCGCCGGCCAGATGGTGGTGGCCAGCGCGGTATCGTCGAAGCCCACCACCGTCAGGTCGCCCGGCACATCCATGCCCAGCCGGTGCGCCACCGCCACGGTGGCAGCCGCCATGTCGTCGTTGCTGGCAAAAATCGCGGTGGGGCGTTCAGCCAGCGCCATCAAGGCTTCCGCTGCTTCCAGCCCGGAACGATAGGTGTACAAACCGGGCACCACCAGCTCGGGCGCAATATCGGCGCCGGCTTCCTGCAGCGCGGCCTGATGGCCGGCCAGGCGCCGCGCGCTGGCGGTCTGGTTGCCGTCGCCGGCAATGAAGCCGATCCGATGATGGCCCAGGCCGATCAGCTGGCGTGTCATCTGGTATGCGGCCAGGTAGTCGTCGATGCTGACCGAGCTGACCGGGCTCACGTCGGGATCCGGCTGGCCGCAGGCTACGGTGACCACCGGCGCGCCGGCGCTTTTCAGGCGTGCCAGGATGGCCGGATCGTCGCCCAGCGGCGGCGGCAGGATGACGCCATCGAGGTTGTTGGCGATCAGGCGTTCGATCTGTTCGAGCTGGTGGGCCTGGCTGTCGCCCTTTTCCACGAACAGCTGCATATTATGGATGCTGGACTGGTTGAGCAGGCCGACCAGCAAGGCGCTCAGGTACCCGGCGCTGGGGTTGCTGTACAAAAAACCGATACGCATCGGCCGCGCCCCGGCCAGTTTGCGCGCTTCCTGGTTGGGCATGTAGTTCAGTGCGGCCGCCGCGTCGGTGACCTTTTTGCGGGTTTTGGCGTGGACCGTGTCCTTGCCGTTCATGACGCGCGATACCGTCATCGGCGACACGCCAGCCAACCGCGCCACGTCGTGCATCGTTGGCTGGCTGCGCTCTTCTGGCGCCAATTTATTCATTGCGGGACTACCTTCGGTGGAAATAATGTAAGGCGCAACCATCGACTGATGGTTGCGGTAACACTGTAGCATATTTCCACCTGACGCCTGGGGTCGTCGTACAACTGCCCTGGCAACCGTTACTTGTAGCGATACAGCTTGACTCTCTGCGCGGTAAAGCCGCCGGTGACCAGCATCACCTGGCGGCCCTGGTGGATCTGGTCGCCATTGAGCCAGCGGCCTGCTACCCACTTGCCGTTTTCGTAAGTGCCCTCGGTGACCAGTTCCAGGCCGATGTTGTCGCCGGCCCCGCTGGCGTCCCGGAAGGTCACGGTCAGACCCTTGCCGGCGATGAGAAATTCGTCGTCGGCCAGGCGGATCACCAGGCCGCCGAACGATTCGATATCGCGGCTGGAGGCCTTGGCCCATGGATTGCCGAATGCCACGTTCAGGCTGACGCTGCCCATGGTGGCCTGCTGCGGCGCTGCATCGACCACGCCGTCGTACGATACGCGCGCCTTGAAGCCGCGCGTGTGGCCGCCGCCCTGGTGCTGGTTGATCACCGGCGCCAGCTGGCGCAGCAGGCGATAGGCTGCGGGCAGGGTGTCGTCGCCCATACCGGTACTGTCCTCGATGCCGAACGGCGAGAAGCCGAAAGCGTCATGTTCGCCGATGGCGTAGAAGGCCTTGGCGGCAGCGTCGTGACGGCCGGCGTTGTCGGCCTCCGGCACGAACAGCGAGTTGTCATGGCGCTTGAACTGTGGCGCCCAGTCGGTAAAGTTGGGGAAATAGGTGTCAATGGCCAGCAGGTCGATCGATGGCGCCGCTGCCTTCCATACATCGAAAAGGTGCGGCAGCGGGCCGGCGCTCGGATACTCGCCCGGCTTCTTGCCCGGACGGTTGAGCGCCGCGTTCACGTACAGCGGAATCGGGTAGGCAGCCTTGCCGGCTGCGCCCATGGTCTCGACAAACGCCGCATACGCCCAGGCCTGGAACACCTCCTCGGCGCCGATGGACGACCCGAATACTTCGCTCCAGGTGCCGCTGCTGCGCTGGCCCTGCGCGCTCCACAGGGCCAGCAGCGACGGATGCAGTGTGGCGCGGTGCGTCTGCATGTAGTCGAGCAGGCGCCGGGGCACCTGGTTGGCCAGAGCGGCATTGGCCAGGGGGCCGAAGTCGCGCACGTCTGGCAGCATGCCGATCTCGTTTTCTACCTGCACCATGATCACGGTGCGCTGGGTATCGGCTTGCTTCAGGTGCGTCAGCAGCGCGCGGAAGGCGGCGGTATCGCGCTGCAAGGTCTGTGCGCCGAACGGCGTCAATATCTCCTGCGCGGCGCCGGCGCGGTTAAGCGCGCGCGGGAACCGCTGGGCATCGCGCTTGACGTACGGCGGCACATAGGTGGACATGGAATTTTTCCAGGCGCCGAACCACAGCAGTATCAGGCGCATGTCGTTGGCCCGTGCCTGTTTCAGCATGCCGTCCAGCACCGTGAAGTCGTAGCGGCCCTCAACGGGTTCGACCTGGTCCCACTGCACCGGCGCCAGCACGGTGTTGAGCTCCGCCTTTTTCAGCGCAGGCCAGAGCCGGTTCAGGTAGGGCAGGTGCGAGGCGGACGAGTTATGCAGTTCGCCGCCCAGTACCAGGAACGCCTGGTCGTCGACCATGAGCTGAGTGGCGCTGCCTTGCTGGCGCAGGTGCGGCAGGTTGGGTGCGGCGCTGGCGCCAGTTGAAATGCAGATGATGGCGACGCTGCACAGCGCGTAGACGTTGAGTATCGCGCGGCGGCTTGATGCACGCAGTGTCATCGTGGTTATCCTCGGAGTCTGTCAAAAAGAAGCACCGCCGCCACCCGGCGACGGTGCCCATGAACTGCCCCTTCGGGCGACAAGGGGGCAGGGAGCGACACATCAGAACTTCTTGCGCAAGCCGAAGGAGTAGGTGCGGCCGGGCGCGTACTCGGTGAAACGCGCGTTCGAGAACTGGAAGTAGGTCTGCTTGGCGTCGCGGTTCAGATTCACGATGTCGAAGGTGAGCGTCGGCCAGCCATCGCGGTCCATCACCTGTTCCAGGTCGATGCTGGACGAGAAGTCCAGCTGCTTGTAGTCGTTGACGTACAGGTTGGCCAGCGGAATACCGTTCTGGTTGCCGGTAGAAACCTGGCTGCCCTTGGAGAAGGTGTGCGACAGCCGCGCCGAGTAGCCATGGTTCTCGTAGAAGATCGAGAAGTTGTTGGTGCGCTTGGGGACACCGAGCGCCACGAAGCCCTGGCTGCCTTCGCCACTGGCGCGCTGCGTGATGAAGGTGACGGTCTCGCTGAAGCCCAGCCCCTTGAACGGCAGCAGCTTGTCCAGCGGCTGTACCCAGCCCAGCTCCAGGCCGCGGATGCGCAGCGTGCCGCTGGCGTTGCGGGTGCGCGTCATGACCACGTTGGCGGCATTCGGGCCGCCGCGGTCGTTGATCGCGCTTTGCTGGTTGGGCGTCAGGTTGTTGTAGTTGATGCCGAAGGCCGCCAGATCGGAAAACGGCAGGGTCAGATTTTCGTTGGCGGTGAAGCCGTCCACCTTTTTCTGGAACACGGTGGCGCTCACATAGCCTTCCCGGCCCGTGTACCAGTCCAGCCCCAGGTCGATATTATCGGACAGATAGGGTTTCAGGGTAGGGTTGCCGATGGTGCCAATGTCGGCCGACGGCGACGAGAAGTTGATGCCCGGGCGCAGCGCATTCGGATCGGCGCGCGTCATGCTGCGCGAGATGGCGGCGCGGGCCACGATGTCGCTGCGCAGATTGAGGGCGGCAGTGGCAGACGGCAGCGTATTGCTATAGGTGGTTTCCTGGTACACCCACTGGTCCACGTTCGGGTATTTGCTGCCATTGAGCGGCAGCGTGGCGTTGCGCGGATCGGCAAACGAGTTGTACGACCCGACTTCCTGGCGCGTGCGCACGTAGCGGATGCCGGCGTTGTAACGCAGGTCCAGACCCCACGGCCTGGCTTCGCCATTGAGCTCGGAGTAGATGCCGGTGGTTTTTTCGGAGATGAAGCCGGCGCTGGCGCCAGTGGACGACGACGTGGCGTACGGCGCGTTATTGTTGTACGTGTCGTAGTTGGAGTCCTTGCGGAATCGGTCCCAGTCGATGATCGGACGGCCGTACGGGCCAGGCACGATGTAGCTGGCCAGCGCGCTTTGCGGGATCAGGGAACCGCCATAGGTAAGGGCGTCGGTGCGCCCGGCCGTGTAGCCAGTGCCAAAGCCCGGATAAAGCGCAGCGGCGCTGGCGCCTGGTGTGCTGTCGCCGTTGCAGGCGGGGCCGCCATTGGGGCCGGCCAGCAGCACGCTCGGATTGTTGCCGCACACGGCGGCCTGCCAGGCGGCCGAATTTTCCTGGGCGCGAATGCGGCGATTGATGTCGTCGTATGCCAGGCCAGCTTTAATGTTGAAGGCGCGGTCGCCCCAGGTCAGGTCGGTGTGCGCGCCCTTGGTGCGGGTCTCGCGCAATTCATTGGCGATGTTTACCCGGCCGCCCGCCCAAGCGTAGCTGGCCGGATTGTTCAGATCGAGGCTGGAGGTGATGTTGGGGATGCCGCTGCCGTTGTTGTCATAGGTGACCGTGTTGCCGCTGTTGGCAGGCGTGATCGGCATCACCGTCGGCGCCTCGTGGCTGAAGCGGCTGCGGGTATAGTTGACCTGCGCGTCCAGCTTCAGCTTGGGCGTAATGCTCCACTCCATGCCGGGATTGATGCCCAGCAGGTCCACCTTGTCGCGGCGCGGGCCGTATTCGATGAAGTTGAGCGAGTTGGCAAACGTGCCGCCGGTGACGGTGCAACCGGCGCTGCAATCGCTGCGGTCCACCGTCATGTTGAGCGGGATGACGCCGTTGTTGCGTACCGCCCAGTTGTAGGCGACGCGCTGGGCCTTGTCGTCACGCTTGCTGTACATGGTGTCGACGTAGAAGTGCAGGTCGTCGGTGGGACGGTACTCGCTGCTGAAAATGGCCGAGATCTTGTCCTTGTTGCCGAAATAATCCATGGTGCGCCCGAGTCGCGGCAGGATGGCATTGTCGATCTGCTGGATGGTCAGGCCAGGGTTATGCTGCAGCAGGAAGGCCTGGTCGATCACCGTGCCCGGCACCAGTGCGTTGCCGGCATTGGCCGGCACCACAGCCGGAATGTTCCAGTTGCCGCCGCCGGTGTTGTTGCGGGTGGGGGACGAATTTTGCGCGGCGCTCAGATTCGGATTGGTCCAGCCCACCGATTCGAAACCGGTGGTGCGGATTTCCTGGCGCGACACCGACAAACCGCCCAGAATGCCGAAAGTCCTGCCCCAGGTCTGGCTTGCCAGCAGCGAGCCACGGCCGCCGGTTTTGTCGGCGATCTGGTTGCGGGTGCCGGTCACGCTCATGGCCACGGTGCGGCCTTCCTTGTCGAACGGACGCGCACTGCGCAGGTTCACCACCCCGGCGGCGCCGCCTTCGAGCATGCTGGCCGATGGGCTCTTGCTCACCGTGAGCTTGGTAAACAGGTCGGTGGGCAGCAGGTCGAGGTCAACCTCGCGGTTGCTGTTCTGGCCATCGATCGGGCCGGACGAGGCTACCGCGATCTGCGCATTGTTCAGCAGGATCTTGGTAAAGCTTGAACCGAGGCCGCGTATCTGGATATTCATGCCTTCGCCGGTCACATCGCGCGAGACGCCAACGCCGGGAATCCGGCTGAGCGATTCGGCGATATTCTTGTCCGGGAATTTGCCGAAGTCTTCGGCGTTGATCGAATCCTGGAAGCCCACCGCTTCCTTCTTGTCCTTGGCCGACGATATCAGGCTGTTGCGGTAGCCGCTCACCTCGATTTTCTGGATCGTCGCTTCGTCAACCGGAGCGGGGGCGGTAGCGGATTGCTGGGCGTAGGCCTGGGCGATCAGACCGGCCATCATGGTGAGGCCGCAGGCCAGGCGGGCAGGCGAGCGACGGCCACCGCCGGTTGGGGTGAAAGTGCTGGGCATTGCTGTCTCCTGATAGTGTTAACTACTTTTAGTTTTAATTACTTTTTTTACCGCGCAGGGTATTTTGTTGTTGATGGTTGCGCGATCATTTGAGTGTAGGAGCGCTGTCAAGTTGTTGTCAACATAAATATATTTTAAAATGTCATGCGCTACCATTTTGTTGCCGAAGTGGTTGATCGACAACTCCGCACACCGCTCGGCTACAATGCCGGCAACCCTTCCTGCGGAGTTATCCATGTTGCGTATCATCCTCACCATCCTGTTTGCCAGTTACGCCGCCAGTGCATCTGCCAGCGAGGCGGCCACTGGGACTTTTACTGCCAGCAAGCGCTGCGAAGCATATGCATCGTTCGCCAAGCGCACCAATCCCGGCGCCGCCGAGGTGGCTGCGGGCCAGACCTACACGGTGCGCGAAATTAACAAGGCGGACTACAACTGGGTGCGGGTGGAGGTGGCAGGCGCGCAGCCCAACTTGCGCTGGGTGCAGCGCGACTGCGGCGCGGCGGTGCTGGAGCCGATGGAAGCACGTTCCACACGCCCGCCGCGCGGCAGCGATGCGCAGGGCGCCGATGCTTCATGCACTATCGCCAACCAGCAGGACAGCTATGTACTGGCCGTGACCTGGCAGCCAGGGTTTTGCGAGCATGTGCCGTACAAGGGCAAAAAGCCCGAGTGCGACGCCATGAATGGCGGCCAGCTGCAAGCAAAAAATCTGAGCCTGCATGGCTTGTGGCCGAACAGGGCGCAGTGCGGCACGCGCTATGGCAACTGCGACGGCCCACAGTTTTCGCTGCGCCAGGACACCATCGACAAGGTGGCGCCATGGATGCCGAATTTTTACTTTGAACGCACGTTTGGCGCCTACCAGTGGAACAAGCACGGTGTCTGCCAGGCCCTGCCTCCTGACGAGTACTTCATCAAGGCAGTAACGGCGGTGCGGGTGGTGAATGACTCGGAGGTGGGCAAGATCATCCTCGGCAGCGCCGGCAAGACCGTCCGTGTCAGCGATTTCTTTGCGCAGGTCAAGGCGCGCCATGGCGAGCAGGCGGCCAACAGCCTGACGCTGGTCTGCACCCAACGCAAATACCTTCAGGAAGTGCGCGTTACGCTGCCACGCGAATTCAGCGCCGACCGCGACCTGGCGCAGATGGTCGGCAACGCCCAGCCGGCGGCGGCGCGCCAGATCGGCTGCGGCGACGAAGTGTATATCGAGGCGGCCGGCAAAAACTGATCAGGACCGATCAGGATTCAGGCAGGCGCCTGCCGGCGTTCGGTCTTGCGGCGGTACATGGCGTGATCGGCGCTGGCCACCAGGTCGGGCACGCGCTCGCCGCACTCGGGATACGTGGCGGCGCCAATGCTGGCGCCAGCGACCAGCGCGTGTCCTTCGATCTGGTAGGGCAGGCCGAGGCTGTGTTCGAGCTTTTGCACCACGGTGGCGGTATCGGCGGCGCTGCTGCCCACCAGTACCACGGCAAATTCGTCGCCGCCCAGGCGCGCTGCCAGGTCCGATTTGCGTAGCAGCGATTGCAGGCGCGTGGCGGCGCCCTTGAGCAGCAGGTCGCCGGCGTTGTGACCATAGGTATCGTTAATAAATTTAAAACGGTCGAGGTCTAGATACAGCAGCGACAGCGGTGCGCCGCTGCGCGCGCACAATTCCACCTGCCGCACCAGAAACTCGGAAAACATGGCGCGGTTGGCCAGACCGGTCAGCGGGTCGTGGGTGGCGTCGTGGCGCGCTTTGGCGTGCATGCTTGATGCCTTGACCAGCGCTTCGCCCACCTCGTCGGCTTCGCGCAGACCGTAGGCGGCTGCGGCCACGCATTCGCCGCTGCCCAGCGCCATGGCCGGCGCTACCAGCGAACGGATCGAACGGCGGATGCGCGTGCCGATGCGCCAGGCGCCGAGCAGGCTTGCGCCCAGCAGCACTACGGTGGACAGCACCAGCAGCCATAGCTTGCGATTGAGTTCCGCGTTCAGCGCCGCGAGTGGAATGCCGATGGCCACCGTCCATTGCGATGCGGCGGCGCGCGCCGTTACGGCCAGCAGCGGCGTGCCGTCCAGCGTATGGGTTTCAAACGCCTGCTCGGGCGCGTCGCGCAGGTGCGCCATGACCTTGGGCAGCGCTTTGTGGCCGACAAAGCGCTCTGGCTCGGCGCTGCGCGCCACCACGCTGCCTTCGCGGTCCAACACGCTGGTAATCCAGTGCTCGGGGTAGTTTTGCTGCCTGAGCAGGGCGTTGAAGCGCTCCACAGTCACAGTGGCGCTCAAGGCGCCGAAGCGGCCGCCCGCCAGGTCGACGGGAATGCCAACCGAGGCGATATGACGTTTTGACAGTTTGCCGACGAACAGATTGGAGATCGCGGTGGCGTCTCGCGTGTGGATGAAACGCAGCGCTGGCCCCATCGCGGGCTCGGGCAGGACGGCGCCGTAGGGCCGGTAGGTGTTGACCAACTGCTGGCCAAAGCCGTCTTCCAGCACGATGTTGAATATATTCTGCGCCTGCGCCACACGCCCGGCCTGCAAATGAAACGCCTGCAGGTCGCGCCGCTCCAGGCTGGGCGAGGTAGCCAGCGCAGTCAGCGTGGATTCCAGCAGCGCAAACTCCTTGTCCACCTCGATAGCGTTGGCGCGTGCGATGGACATGGCGCCAGTGATGAAAGCGTTGCGCGCCTGTATGTAATCGTAAGCGATCAGCAGGGCGGCCATCAGCGCAGCCGGCGCAAGGCAGGCCACCACCAGGTAGAGCAGGCGGGATCGGATCGACGGCGTGCGGGGACGGGAGTTGTTCATGAAAGCAGGGTTTGAACTGGGACTTGCGGTTGGCAGGTTGCTGCAGCGCGAAATAATACAGCATTCAGTGCGAAATTGTATCTAATAGGCAAGAAAATTGGCGGATTGCTCATATTGAAGCGGCGGCTGTCGTTTTTTGGTTGTGCTTCGATTATCATGGCAGCTCTACACGGAGACCCCATGCACCTCGTTAGCTGCACCGAAGCACGCCACGCGCAATCCATCCGCGATATCTTCAACGAAGCAATCGCCAATTCAACCGCCCTGTACGAATACCATCCGCGCAGCGAACAGACGATTGCCAGCTGGTTTGCCGCCAAGCGCGCCGCCGGCTACCCGGTGATCGGCTACGAGGATGATGCCGGCGTACTGCTCGGTTTTGCCAGCTATGGCGCGTTTCGCGGTTATCCGGCCAACAAGTACGCGGTCGAGCATTCTGTGTACGTGCGGGCCGACCAGCGTGGCAAGGGCCTGGGGCGGAAATTGCTGGAACAGGTGATCGCCGCCGCCGGCCAGGCCGGCCTGCACACCATCGTCGGCGGCATCGACGCTGACAATCGCGCCAGCATAGCGCTGCACGAGCAGTGCGGTTTCGTCCACGCCGGAACCGTCAGGCACGCCGCCTTCAAGTTCGGGCGCTGGCTCGACCTGGCGTTTTACCAGCTGATCCTGCCCACGCCGGCGCAGCCGGTGGACGGCTGAAGCGCCTTGCAATTCCCCGGTGCCGCCCGTATACTCCGCCGGTAGTCCAGCTTCTGGTACAGGCAAACCCCGGCAATACTGCCGTTAGCCTGTTTAAATGGGAAGCCGGTGCGCGCTCCTGCACTATGCCGGGCGCCAGGCCGGCGCTGCCCCCGCAACGGTAATCGAGGTCAAGGATGTGCAGTACGCCACTGTGTTCAGGCACGGGAAGGCGCGCATCCAAGTTATATCTCTCGTCAGCCCGGAAACCAGCCAGTAGCAGTCAACACGTTTGTATTGCGGAGGGCGATACGGGTGAGCACTGCGCAGCCCCCATCCCTGATGCGTACCGGCTTTGCTGCCTCCCTCGTTTTTCTCTCCATCCCACGCAGCCATAGCCATATCGCCCACCGGAAGGAAGATCATGCCCGTTACCACCGCTCCCACCAGCCACACTGACGCATCCACCCGCTCGGCCACCTTGCGCGAAAAACTGATCCCGGCACTGTGCGCGGCCGGCCTTGGCGCCGTGCTGCTGTTCGGCGCCGGCTTTGCCTCGATGGAAGCGCTGCACAACGCCGCCCACGACAGCCGCCACTCGGCAGGCTTCCCATGCCACTGAGCGGCGCGGGCGCCGGCGCCAGCACGTCTGCCGGCATTTTTAACGGCATCGTGCGCACCGCCGCCGCAGCCGGCATCATCGCCGGGCTGCTGCTGACTGGTGTGCAGCACCTGCAGGTAATACCGATCATCAGCCAGGCCGAAGTCTATGAATCGTCGCAGGAAGCCCAGCCGGTAGTGGTAGCGCACGAACATGCAACGCAGGCAGGCGCCGAGCATGGCCATGACCATGAGAACGCGCATGCGCATGCCAGCGAAGAAGCCCACAGCCATGGCGGCTGGGAGCCGGAAGATGGCCTCGAGCGCACGCTCTACACGGTGCTGGCCGACGTCAGCATGGCTGTCGGTTATGCCCTGCTGCTGGCGGCGCTGATCTGCCTGCGTGGCAACGGTAATGGTAATGCGATCAACTGGCCCAGCGGCCTGCTGTGGGGTGCGGCCGGTTATGCGGTGTTCTTCATCGCGCCGTCGCTGGGCCTGCCGCCGGAACTGCCGGGCACTGCTGCCGCACCGGTGGCGGCGCGCCAGGGCTGGTGGCTGTGCACCGCGCTGTCCACCGCCGTGGCACTGGGCATGCTGGTATTCGGACGCAAATCTGGCCGCAGGCTGTGGCTAACAGTTGGCGCGGTGGCGCTGCTGTGCGTGCCGCACCTGGTGGGCGCGCCGCAACCGCTGGTGCACGCCAGTGCGGCGCCGGCGGAACTGGCGTCGTCCTTCATCGTTGCCACGGCGCTGGCCAATGCCGTATTCTGGCTGGCTTTGGGCGGCCTGACCGGCTACTTCAGCAAGCGCTTCGGTTGATACATGCGTACCCACCATCGCCACATACTGATGTGCGTCGGTCCGCGCTGCGAACCGCGCGAGGGCCGCGCCCAAGCCGTGTTTGAACACATGGGCGAGATCATCGACGGCCATCCCGAGCTGGCCGTCAAGCGCACGCGCACCCACTGCATGGTGGCCTGCCGCTTCGAGGGGCCAGTGGTGGTGGTCTATCCCGAGGGCGTGTGGTACCAGCGCGTCAACGAAGAAAACGCTGCCCGCATCGTCCACGAACACCTGATCGGCGGGCGCGAAGTCAGCGACCTGGTGTTCCACCGCCTGGGCGTGGGCGACACCTGTGAACCGGAACCCAAATAATGACTGACGATATGGCTGGCCTGGCGCAGGTCGCATTGCTCACGCACGCCTCCAACGACCTGGCCGTGCTGCACCAGGCGCAGGCGCAACTGCCCGACGGTTACGGCCCGGTAGCCGGGGTCAACCTGCAGGCACTGGACGAAGACACCACGCTGGCCAGCCTGCTCGGTAGCGGCCTCGGTGCTGCCCGCGTGATCGTGGTGCGGGTGCTCGGCCGCCTGGGCAGCGTGCCCGGATTTTCCGACCTGGTCGACCATGCGCGCCGCCATGGTCGCCATTTGATCGTGGTCAGCGGCACCGGCGAACCGGACCCCGAACTTGCCGCCGTATCGACCGTGCGCCCCGATGTGCTGGAGATGACGCTGCGCTATTTCCAGGCTGGCGGCAGTACCAACCTGGCGCAATTGCTGCGCTACCTGGCCGACCACCTGCTGTTGACCGGCTTTGGTTTCGAGCCCGCGCATGCCTTGCCCGACCATGGTATTTATCACCCCGACCTGGCGCCGGGCGCCACGCTGGCCGACTGGCAGGCCCTGGCCGACCCGCTGCGCCCCAGCGTCGGCATCGTGTTTTACCGCGCCCACTGGATGAGCGGTAATACCCGCTTTATCGACGCCTTGCTGGCCGCCCTGGAAGCACGCGGCATGAATGTGCTGCCGGTGTTCACGGCCTCTTTGCGCGCTGGCGCCGGCGATGGCAATCCGCTGCCGAGTGCGTTGCGCTATTTCGCCAGCGCCCTCCAGGTCACCGAGGAGACCACGACTGCCGCGCATATCGATGTACTGATCAACACCACGGCGTTTGCCATGGGCGAGATCACGCCCGGCGGCGCCACCCCGGCCGGCTGGTCGGTGGGCGTGCTGGAAGCGCTCAACGTGCCGGTGCTGCAGGCGATTACCAGCGGCATGACGCTGGCGCAATGGGAGCAGTCGTCGCGCGGCCTCAATCCGCTCGATGCGGCAATGAACGTGGTGCTGCCAGAGTTTGACGGCCGCATCATCACCGTGCCGATGTCGTTCAAGGCGCGCGCCGCCGGCTTGCCCGGCGACGCCGTCGAATACGAACCGCTGAACGACCGCGTGCAGCGCATCGCCGGCATAGCGTGGCGCCAGGCGCGCCTGAAAAGCGTGCCGAACGCTGAAAAACGCGTCGCCTTCATGTTCACCAATTCGAGCAGCAAGGCGGCGCAGATCGGCAATGCCGTGGGCCTCGATGCCCCAGCCTCGCTGATGCGCATCCTCGAAGCGCTGCGCGCCGACGGCTACACCATCGGGGAACTGCCCGAGAGCGGCACGGCGCTGATCCACGAGCTGGTGGCGCGCTGCTCCTACGATAATATCTACGTGACGGCCGAGCAGTTGCGCACGGCCGCTGCGCGCGTGCCGGCAGCGCAGTACCAGCAGTGGTTTGACGACATGCCGCCGCAGATGCAGCAAAAGATGACGGCGCAATGGGGCGCCGCCCCCGGCGAAGCCTATGTGCATGACGGCCACCTGGCGCTGGCCGGCATTGAACTCGGTAACGTATTCGTGGCGCTGCAGCCGCCGCGCGGCTACGGCATGGACCCGGACGCGATTTACCATCAGCCCGACCTGCCGCCGACCCACCATTACTATGGCCTGTACCGCTGGCTGCGCGACGTCTGGCGTGCCGACGCCATCGTCCACGTCGGCAAGCACGGCACCATGGAATGGTTGCCGGGCAAAGGCGTGGGCTTGTCGCACGAGTGCTTCCCCGATGCGCTGCTGGGCGATCTGCCGCTGTTCTATCCGTTCATCATCAACGATCCGGGCGAGGGCTCGCAAGCCAAGCGGCGCGCCCACGCCGTGGTGGTCGATCACCTGACGCCGCCGATGACTACCGCCGACACCTACGGTGCGCTGGCCCAGCTGACGCAGCTGGTGGACGAGTACTACCAGGTCGAGGTGCTGGACCCGGCCAAGCTGCCCTTGCTGCAGCAGCAGATATGGGAACTGGTCAAGCAGACCAATCTCGATACCGACATGCAGATGCGGCTGCTGCATCATGACCATGCTCATGATCATGATCATGAGCATGGCCACGGCCATGGACACGGTCATCACGATCACGGTCACCACCACCACGGACACGACCATCATCACGGTCACGATCACCACCATGGCCACGATCATGATCATCCACATGAGCATGATGGCGAACTGCCGTCCGCCTTGGCCGCCATGGGCGGCTCCGACGTCGCCCACCTGATCGAAGACCTCGACGGCTACCTGTGCGAGCTCGGTACGGCGCAGATCCGCGACGGCCTGCATATCCTCGGTCGCTGTCCGGACGATGCGCAAATGCCCGACATGCTGGTGTCGCTCACGCGCTTGCCCAACCAGGATATTCCCGGTTTGCAGGAGGCCATTGCGCAGCTGTTCGGCCTGACCATGGACATGCTGCTGACCCAGCAGGGCCGCCGCCTGAACGTCGATGCGGCGCTGGCGCGCATTGCCGGGCGCGCCGTGGTATCGCGCGCCAATGCGCTGGAAGCGGTGGACCTGCTGTGTCGCCAGGTTTTCGTGGCGCTGGGAGAGACCGGCTACGACAGCGCCCGCATCGACCAGGTGATCGCCAGCGTGTTTGCTGAACTCGATCAGGCAGCGCCGGCAGCGCCCTTGCTGCAACCGACCGTGCGCGCCAGCGCCAATGTGCTGTCGCAAATGGGCAAGGTGCGGCCCAAAGCTGTTCTCAAGCCAGTGGCTGCCGTGGTGGCTGCTGCGGCAGTCAACGTGGCAGCGCCGCTACGTTTCGACGCGGTGCGCCGCGTGCTGGCGTTTGCCTGCGCCGAACTGGTGCCGAACCTGCGCCGCGCCACCGACGAAATCGACAACTTGCTGCATGGCCTGGCCGGCGGCTACGTGCCGGCCGGCCCGAGCGGCTCGCCCACGCGCGGCATGGCGCATATTCTGCCCACCGGCCGCAATTTCTACTCGGTCGATCCGCGCAGCGTGCCGTCGCAGTCGGCGTGGCGCGTGGGCCAGCAACTGGCGCGCGAAGTGCTGGAACGCTATCAGCGCGAAACCGGTAATTACCCGGAGAGCGTTGCCATCAGCATCTGGGGCACCAGCGCGATGCGCACCCATGGCGACGATGTCGCGCAAATCCTCGCGCTGCTGGGTGTGCGCCCCGTGTGGCGCCATGAAAGCCGGCAGGTCAGCGGCGTCGAAGTGATTGCGCTCGACGAACTGAAACGGCCGCGCATCGACGTCACCACGCGCATCAGCGGCTTTTTCCGCGACGCCTTCCCGCAACTGATCGAACTGGTGGACGACGCCGTCCAGCAGGTGATCGCACTGGATGAACCGGTCACGCACAACTTCGTGCGCAAGCACTACCTGGCCGACCTGGCTGCCTCACTGGCGCAGGGCGAAGCCAGGGAGGAAGCCGAACGGCGCGCCGCCTACCGCATCTTCGGCGCCAAGCCTGGCGCTTACGGCGCCGGCGTGCTGCCGCTGATCCAGCACCGAAACTGGGAAGCCGACGCCGATTTTGCGCAAGCGTACGTCAACTGGGGCGGCTACGCCTATGGACGCGGCACCCAGGGTTCCGACCAGCGCGAAGCCTTCCGCACGCGCCTCAATGGCGTGCAGATTGCGCTGCACAACCAGGATAACCGCGAACACGATATTTTCGACAGTGACGATTACCTGCAATTCCATGGCGGCATGATCGCCACCATCCGGGCCCTCAGCGGCCAGCAGCCGCGCCATTATTTTGGCGACAGCCATGATCCGTCGCGTGCCCAGGTGCGCGACCTCAAGGAAGAAACCCTGCGCGTGTTCCGCTCGCGCGTGGTCAATCCCAAGTGGCTGGCCAGCATTCAGCGCCACGGCTACAAGGGTGGCCTGGAACTGACGGCCACCGTCGATTACCTGTTTGGCTATGACGCTACCGCGCAGGTGATGGATGACTGGATGTATGAGGACGTGGCGCAAGCCTACGGCTTCGATCCGGCCATGCAGCAGTTCCTGCAAGAGGCCAATCCGTGGGCGCAGAACGCCATTGCCGAACGCCTGCTGGAAGCGGCCACGCGCGGCATGTGGCAGGCGCCGCAGGCGCAAACGCTGGAGCGCCTGCGCGAGCTGTATTTGCGCAGCGAAGCGCTGCTGGAAGAACGCGGCGAAACGCCGCGCAACGGATAGGACGGCCCATGAATTTTCCTGTCAGTTTTCCTTTCAGCGCCATCGTCGGCCAGGAACAGTTACGCAAGGCGCTGCTGTTGTGCGCCGTCGATCCCGGCATCGGCGGTGTACTGATACGCGGCGACAAAGGCACTGCCAAGAGCACCGCCGTGCGTGCGCTGGCCGAGGTATTGCCGCTGATTGAGCGCGTGCCCGGCTGCGCCTTCAATTGCGCACCCGGTGCACCAAGCGCCCACTGCGAGGTATGCGCAGCAGCCGATGGCGCCGCGCCGCCTTCGCCTGTACCTGCGCCGGTGCCGCTGGTGACGCTGCCGCTGGGCGCTACCGAAGACCGCGTGCTGGGCAGTCTCGATATCACGCGCGCGCTGCAGGGCGGTCACAAGGCATTCCAGCCCGGGCTGCTGGCCTCGGCACACCGTGGCTTGCTGTACATCGATGAAGTCAATCTGCTGGCCGACCACCTGGTCGATGTGCTGCTCGACGTGGCTGCCATGGGCGTCAACCAGGTGCAGCGCGAGGGCCTGTCGGTCAGCCATCCTGCCCGTTTGACGCTGGTGGGGACGATGAACCTGGAAGAGGGCGATCTGCGTCCGCAGTTGCTGGACCGTTTCGGCCTGATGGTGGAAGTGACCGCGCCGCGCGACAAGAGCGTGCGCGCCGACGTGGTGCGCCGCCGTATCGCTTACGAAGCCGGCCCTGCTAACTTTGCCGAGCAATGGCTCTCGCAGCAGCAAGCCTTGCGTGCGCAGCTGGCAAGCGCCCAGCTACTGCTGCCGCAGGTGCAGCTGGACGATGGCCTGCTCGATCTGATCAGCCATCTGTGCTGCGAACTCGAAGTGGCCAGCCTGCGCGCTGACATCGTCATGTACAAGACGGCGCGCGCCATGGCCGCGCTGGACGGGCGCGACAAGGTCACGCCGGCCGACGTGCGGGCGGCAGCGGAACTGGTGCTGCCGCACCGGCGCCGCCGCAAACCGTTCGAGCAGCCGGGGCTGGACCAGGACAAGCTCGATGAGTTGATGCGTGATGCCGAGCAGGAGCAGCAGCAGGAACAGCAGGAACAGCAGCCGAACGACGGCACAGCACCGCCACCGCAGCAGCAACATAAGGAACATTCTGGCGAATCGGCGCAGGGCAGTGACAGTAGCGACGAAAGCAGCGCGCCCGAGCAGCAGGAGCAGCAGGAGCAACAGGTGTTTGCAGCCGCAGCCAATGGCCATGACGTGCGCATCACTGTCGAGTCGGAAGCAGCATCCGGCGCCAGCGGTCGCCGCAGCGTGGCGGCGCCAGCGCAGGTTCAGCGTGGCCAGGCGCTGCGCGCCGTGCCAAATGAACAGCCGA
>JBEVNE010000059.1:0-4402 GCA_040508275.1 Duganella sp. | reverse complement strand
CAAGCGACATCGGCTTATTCAGCAGGATGGTCTGCGGATTGCGGCAGATCAGCACCAGCACCACGATGGTCGCGACATACGGCAGCATCGACAGGAATTCCGACGGAATTGCCAAGCCTAAGCCCTGGCCGTGAAATTGCAGCACCGTCACGCCGCCGAACAGGTACGCGCCCATCAGCACGCCGCGCGGCTTCCAGGTGGCAAACACCACCTGCGCCAGCGCGATCCAGCCGCGCCCGGCCGTCATGCCCTCCACCCACATCGGCGTCAGCGCCAGCGACAGGTAGGCGCCGCCCAGGCCAGCCATGGCGCCGCCGAACAGCACCGTGCCATAGCGCAGCGCAATGACATTGAAACCGATCGCGTGGGCGCTGTGCGGCGACTCGCCGACGGCGCGGATCACCAGCCCGAGCCTGGTACGCGCCAGCATCCAGCCGATGACGACCACCAGCGCCACCGAGGCGTACACCATGGCGTCGAAACGGAACAGCAGCGGCCCGAGGAACGGTATATCGGACAACAAGGCAATATCGAGATTGGGCATGCGCTCGACGGTCTGGCCGACGAAGCTGCGTCCGAGGAAGGCCGAGACGCCGATGCCGAACAGGGTCAGCGCCAGCCCGGTGGCAACCTGGTTGGTTTGCAGGGTCAGCACCAGAAAGCCGAACACCAGCGCCATCAGCATGCCGGCCGCCATCGCCCCCAGCAGGCCCAGCACCATGCTGCCGGTACCGAGCGTAACGCCAAAGCCCACCACGGCGCCGACCAGCATCATGCCTTCCATGCCCAGGTTGAGGACGCCCGAGCGCTCGGTCACCAGCTCGCCCATCGACGCCACCACCAGCGGCGTGGCGGCGCCGGCAGTGCTGGCCAGAAAGGCGATCAATAAATCGGCGGTCATCATGCGGCTACTCCTGACGGTTGATGCGCGCGCTTGTGCGGTTTGAGTCGGTAATGGATGAACAGGTCAGCCGCCAGCAGGTAGAACAGCAGCAGCCCCTGGAACACGCCGGTGATCGCCGACGGCGCTCCCAGCTCGATCTGCGCGGTCTCTCCGCCGATGTACAGCAGCGACATCAACAGCGCCGACAGCACCACGCCCAGCGGCTGCAGCCGGCCCACGTAGGCAACGATGATGGCGGCAAAGCCGTAGCCGGGCGACACCGACGGCTGCAACTGGCCCAGCGGACCGGCCACTTCGCCCACGCCAGCCACCCCGGCCAGCGCACCGCTGACCATAAAGGCCAGCCAGACGTTGCGCGGCTCGGAAAAGCCGGCGTACAGCGCGGCGGCCGGCGCCATGCCGCTCACCTGCATGCGGTAGCCGGCAAAGGTGTGGCGGCAAAAGAACCATGCCGCAGCGGCGGCCAGCAGCGACAAAATGAACGCCGCGTTCAGGCGCAAGCCCTCCACGAGCAGCGGCAAGGTGGCCGAGGCGCTGAACATTTTCGATTGCGGGAAATTGAAGCCGTCGGGGTCGCGCATCGGCCCGTGTACCAGGTAGCTGAGCAGGTGGTAAGCCACGTAGACCAGCATCAGGCTGACCAGGATTTCGCTGGTGTTAAAACGCGTGCGCAGCAGGGCCGGTATCGCCGCCCACAGAATGCCACCCACGGCGCCGGCCAGTATCATCAGCGGCAGCACCCACCACGCCTCCACCTCGTGGAATTGCAGCGCCACCGCGCCGGCCGCGATCGCCCCCACCGTCAACTGGCCGTCGGCGCCGATGTTGTTGACGTTGGCGCGAAAACCAATCGCCAGGCCAACGCCGCACAGGATCAGCGGCGTCGCCTTCAACAGCAGCTCGCCCACGCCATACAAGGTGGTCCACGGTTTGATGAAGTACACGTAGAACGCGTGCAGCGGCGCCTGGCCGAGGAACAGGAACAGCAGCGAACCGGTGGCCAGCATGGCCACTGCCGCGATCAGCGGCGAGGCCAGCATCATGCGGCGCGAAGGTTCGGGACGTTTTTCAAGCCGGGACATGCGACGCTCCTTTGACTGCACCGTGATAATCGAAGTCGCCGCTCATCCACACGCCAACCTCGTTGATACTGGTATCAAGCGCCGGCACCGCACGCGAGAGCCGGCCGTCTGCCAGCACGGCGATGCGGTCGCTGAGCATGAACAATTCCTCGATTTCTTCCGACAGCACCAGCACCGCCACGCCGGCGTTGCGCATGTCGATGACGGCCTGGCGGATCAGCATCGCCGCGCCGATATCGACGCCCCAGGTGGGCTGGGCAAACACCATCACTTTCGGCGCCAGCATGATCTCGCGCCCGACGATGAATTTTTGCAGGTTGCCGCCCGAAAGGCTGGCGGCAGCCGAGCGCTCGCCACCGCACTTGACCTTGAAGCGTTCGATAACGTCGCGCGCGAATGCGGTAACAAAGTCGCGCTTCACCAGGCCGCGTTGGACCATGCCGGTGGTTGGCGGCACATAGCCGGTCAGCAGTGCGTTATCGGCCAGCGACAGGTCGGGCACGGCGCCCCTGCCCAGCCGTTCTTCCGGCACGAAGCCGAGGCCGCGCTGACGCCGCTGCGCCGCGTCGAGCTGCCCGACATCCTGGCCGAACAGCCGGATCGCACCGTGTTTGCGGCCCAGCGGACGCTCGCCCGAGATGGCCTTGAGCAGCTCCTGCTGGCCATTGCCGGAAATGCCGGCGATGCCGACGATCTCGCCGGCCCGCAGCGCCAGGCTGATATCTTTCAGGCGCGTGCCGAACGGATCGTCGCTCTCGATATTGAGCGCATCAAGGTGCAGCACCACCTCGCCCGGCTCTTGCGGCGTGCTGACGCACACGGGCAGCTCACGGCCAATCATCAGCTCGGCCAGCGAGCGCGCGCTTTCCTGCTTCGGCAGCGCCGTGCCGGACACGCGCCCGCTACGCAGCACAGTGGCCTTGTCGCACAGCGTTTGAATTTCGTCGAGCTTGTGGCTGATATAGACGATGCTCACGCCCTCCGCCGCCAGCCGGCGCAGCGACTCGAACAGTGTTAATACCGCATCCGGTGTCAGCACCGAGGTCGGTTCGTCCATGATCAGGAGTTTTGGCGACTGCAGCAGACAGCGCACGATCTCCACGCGCTGGCGCTCGCCCACCGACATGCTGTGCACCAGGCGCGCCGGGTCGAGCGGCAAACCGTATTGTTCGGAGACGGCGCGGATGCGCGGCGCCAGTGCTGCCGGCGAGCGGTCCTGGCCCGGCGCCTGGTCCAGCGCCAGCGCGATGTTTTCGGCCACGGTCAGCGTTTCGAACAGCGCAAAGTGCTGGAACACCATGCCGATGCCGAGCTTGCGCGCATCGTGCGGCGAGTTGATATGCACTTGCCGGCCTTCCCACATGATCTGGCCTTCATCGGGTTTCACCACGCCGTAGATGATCTTCATCAGCGTGCTCTTGCCGGCGCCGTTCTCGCCCAGCACGGCGTGGATTTCACCGGGCATCACGGTCAGGTTGACATCGGCGTTGGCCACCACCGAAGGATAAATCTTGGAGATACCCAGCATCTGCAAGCGCGGTTCAGTCATCGGCCGTTCCTTTATCGTCTATGAATCTGCTCCGGCAACAGACGCAAGTAACATGCCACCGGCACCTCCCACTGTTGGCGGCGGACGTGCAGCCTGGCCGTGCATGCTGCACTAAAGCGGGATGCGCAACGCCCCAAGAGCGTGCGGGCGCTGAGGCGCGACCAGCGCCGGATCATCCGATCGCCCATTCAGGCATGGCCAGATACTGGCGCAAGCTGGCACAACCCTTGCTGACATGACTGCCAGCACCGTCATCGTCCTGACACTCACCTTGGAGCCCGCACATGCCACGTCGTTTACGTCTGATTCGCTGCACCGCTGTATTAGCACTCATCGCCGCCAGCACAGTCAACACAGCCCAGGCGGCCGACTGGAGCGACACCTCGCTCAGCTACCGCTACGGCACCAAGTTCGCCGAGCCTTTCAACGACAACGACATCACCAAGAACATCGTCAACGTCAGCCATGCCTCCGGCTACAAGTACGGCAAGAACTTCTTCAGCGTCGATTTGCTGATGTCGTCCGATCTCGATCCCTCGTCGGCCGGTTCCAACAGCGGCGCCCACGAGGCCTACGCCTTGTACCGCCACACGCTGGACTTCGGCAAGATCGCCGGCAAGAGCTACGCCTTCGGCCCGGTGCGCGGCGTTGGCGCCACCGCAGGCTTCGACTACAACAGCAAGACCGACGCCGGCTACAACTCCAAGAAGCGCATGGTGGTCGCCGGCCCGACTTTGATGTTCGACGTGCCCGGTTTTCTGGACGTCAGCGTGCTGGCGATCTGGGAATCGAATGCCCCATACAACACCTTCACCAACCAGGCCACGCCGCGCTATTCGTACAAGACCCACGCCATGCTCACCGGCG
>JBEVNE010000415.1:0-14725 GCA_040508275.1 Duganella sp. | reverse complement strand
CAGCTGCGCGTAGCTGGTGGCAACCGACAGCACCAGCGCCGACACGCCGAGCAAGGCGACGCCGCTCATCAGCACCACGCGCGCACTGAAACGGTCGACCACGAAGCCGGCCAGCGCCTGGCCGACGCCGGAGACGGCAAAAAACACCGTCATCAGCAAGCCCAGCTCGCCGTATGTGAGGTGAAATTCGGGCTTGAGCCAGGGAATCAGTGCGGCCAGAATCAAATGGTAAAAGTGCGAGGTGCCGTGGGCCAGGCCCACCAGGCTGATCACGCGGGCATCTTCACGCCACAGTGCTCGGTCGTCCATGCTGCTCTCCAATTTCTTTTAACTAAGGGCACCTCGGTTCCTGAAAGGAGAGTGTAGTCAAAACCTCATCGTCTGATTTAAGATAGGACGACAACATTTATCGCGATTCCGCCATGCCAGCTCCCATCGTCACGCACACCTTATTCAACCGGGTCGGCGTCTATCCCACGCCCGAGCGCCAGGTGACCATCGCCGGGCGCAATCTCGAAGCGAAGGCCGTGCTGCTGCCGCACCACCATCCTTACGGCCAGTGCACGTATGCGATGCAGGGCGTGGTGCGGGTAACCGCCAACCGCAGCAGCTGGATCGTGCCGCCGCAGCGGGCCATCTGGATACCGCCCAATATGGAGCATACGGTGACGGTGCTGGAGCCGACGCTGCTGCGGCCGGTCTTCATCCATGCCAGCAAGTCGCCGTTTGCCGGCGACGACTGCCGCGTAGTAGCGGTATCGGGCCTGCTGCGCGAGCTGATCGCTGCGCTCGAGCAGCACGACCAGGATGAGCAATCGCCGCGCGAGCGGCTGCTGGGGGAAATGATACTCGACGAATTGCCGCGCTGCGCCGTGCGGCCGATGCGCGTGCCGCTGCCGCTGGACAAGCGCCTGAAGGCGCTGTGCGACGCCCTGATCGCCGATCCGGGGACGGAGCTGAGCTTGCAGGACTGGGCGGGAAAGGTGGGCGCTTCGGAGCGCACGCTGACGCGCCTGTTCGAGCGCGAACTGGGCATGGGCTTTGTGCAGTGGCGCCAGCAGGCAAGGCTGGCGCACGCCGCGCCGCTGATCGCGCGCGGCATGCCGCTGTCGCAGGTGGCGGCGCAGCTCGGCTACGCCAGCCAGTCGGCGTTTTCGGCGATGTTCAAAAAGACCTTTGGCAGCACGCCAACGGCCTTTTTTGCCTGATGCCGTTTATCTGAACACCAGTTCGCCATGCGCGGCATCGACATGGATCACGTCCTTGGGACCGAAGCGCCCTTGCAGGATCAGCTTGGACAGCGGGTTTTCGATCTGCTGCTGGATCGCGCGCTTTAACGGCCGCGCGCCATACACGGGATCGTAGCCAGCTTCGGCGATTTTTTGCAGCGCCGCGTCGGTCAGTTCCAGCGACATCTCCATTTTTGCCAGGCGCTGCGACAGGATCGCCAACTGTATCCTGGCAATGGCGCCGATGTTCTTCTCGTCGAGGCCATGGAACACCACGATTTCATCGATACGGTTGATGAACTCGGGACGGAAATGCGCACGCACTTCGGCCATGACCGACAGCTTGACCACGGCCGGATCGGCGTCCTCCATCGACTGGATCTTGTGCGAGCCGAGGTTGGAGGTCATGATGATCACGGTGTTCTTGAAGTCCACCGTGCGGCCCTGGCCATCGGTCATGCGGCCGTCGTCGAGCGCCAGCAACAGCACGTTGAAGACGTCCGGGTGAGCTTTTTCCACCTCGTCGAGCAGGATCACGCTGTACGGCTTGCGGCGCACCGCTTCAGTCAGGTAACCGCCTTCGTCTTAGCCGACGTAGCCGGGCGGCGCACCGATCAGGCGCGCTACCGACTGCTTCTCCATGAATTCGCTCATGTCGATGCGGATCATCGATTCCTCGGTATCGAACAGGAAGCCGGCCAGCGCTTTCGACAGCTCGGTCTTGCCGACGCCGGTCGGTCCGAGGAACATGAACGAACCATACGGACGGTTGGGGTCGGACAAGCCGGCGCGCGAACGGCGGATGGCGTCGGACACGGCGTCGATGGCTTCATCCTGGCCGACCACGCGCTCGTGCAGCTTCTGCTCGATGTGCAGCAGCTTTTCACGCTCGCCCTGCATCATGCGCGAGACGGGAATGCCGGTGGCACGGGCGACGACTTCGGCGATTTCCTCGGCGCCCACTTCGGTGCGCAGCAGCTTTTGCTTGGCCGGCGTGTTCTTTTCGATGGACACCCCCTTGGCGGTGGCGATTTCGGCGCGCTTGAGTTCCGCCTCCAGCTCCGGCAGACGGCCGTACTGCAGCTCCGAGACGCGCTGCCAGTTGCTCTCGCGCGTGGCCTGCTCCATCTCCAGCTTGATGCGCTCGATTTCTTCCTTGATGTGGGTACTGCCCTGCACCACCGCTTTTTCGGCCTTGAGGATTTCCTCGAAGTCGTTGAGCTCACGCTGCAGGCGCTCGATTTCTTCCTCGATCAGCACCAGGCGGCGGCGCGAGCCTTCGTCTTTTTCCTTCTTGACGGCTTCCTTCTCGATCTTCAGCTGGATCAGCCGGCGTTCGAGCTTGTCCATCACCTCGGGCTTGGAATCGATTTCGATCTTGATCTTGGCCGCCGCTTCGTCGATCAGGTCGATGGCCTTGTCGGGCAGGAAGCGGTCGGTGATGTAGCGATGCGACAGCTCGGCCGCAGCGATGATGGCGGCGTCCGAGATGGCCACCTGGTGGTGCAGCTCGTACTTGTCCTGCAAGCCGCGCAGGATCGCAATGGTGTCTTCCACGCTCGGTTCATCGACCAGGATTTTCTGGAAGCGGCGCTCCAGGGCCGGGTCTTTTTCGATGTATTTGCGGTACTCGTCGAGCGTGGTGGCGCCGACGCAATGGAGCTCGCCGCGCGCCAGCGCCGGTTTCAACATATTGCCGGCGTCCATGGCGCCATCGGCCTTGCCGGCGCCCACCATGGTGTGCATCTCGTCGATAAAGACGATGGTCTGGCCCTGGTCCATGGCCAGCTCCTTGAGCACGGTTTTCAGGCGCTCCTCGAACTCGCCGCGGTACTTGGCGCCGGCCACCAGCGCCGCCATGTCGAGCGCCAGCACGCGCTTGCCCTTGAGCGACTCGGGTACTTCGTTGTTGACAATGCGCTGCGCCAGTCCTTCGACAATCGCAGTTTTGCCCACGCCCGGTTCGCCGATCAGCACCGGATTGTTCTTGCTGCGCCGTTGCAGCACCTGGATGGCGCGGCGGATTTCATCGTCGCGGCCGATCACGGGATCGAGCTTGCCGGCGCGGGCGCGCTCGGTCAGGTCCAGCGTGTATTTTTTCAGCGCCTCGCGCTGGCCTTCGGCCTCTTGCGAATCGACCTTGGCGCCGCCGCGCACGGCGTCGATCGCCGCTTCCAGCGCCTTGCGCGTCAGGCCGTTTTCACGCGCCAGCGTGCCGGCGTCGGACTTGTCGTCGGCCAGCGCCAGCAACACCATCTCGCTGGAGATGAACTGGTCCACGCGCTTTTGCGCTTCCTTGTCGGCCAGGTTGAGTACTGCCACCAGGTCGCGGCTGGCCTGCACATTGCCGCCCGTGCCCGACACCTTGGGCAGGCGGTCCAGCGCTTCCTTGAGCGCCTTGCCCAGGCCACCGGCATTGACGCCGGCGCGCTGCAACAGCGAACGCGCACTGCCATCGTCCTGGTTCAACAGGGCGCTCAGCAGGTGGACCGGTTCGATATATTGATTGTCGTTACCCACGGCCAGACTCTGCGAGTCCGACAGGGCTTCCTGGAGTTTGGTGGTGAGTTTATCTTGCCGCATGGTATTGCTCCGAATGTTCTAAGTTGGACCACAGATAGGGCTGTGGGATAACGTTTTCAAGAGCTGCGGCGTCCCTGCCACCTCATTTCAGGCGGATTGCCGCCATTTCTCGAGAGCAGCATCATCGCTGACCCGCGCATCGACCCAGCGCGCGCCTTCGGGCGTGTGTTCCTTCTTCCAGAACGGCGCCTCGGTTTTCAGGTAATCGATAATGAACTCGCAGGCGGCAAAAGCCTCGCCACGGTGGGCTGCGGTAGCCGCCACCAGCACGATCTGGTCGAGCGGCTTGAGCGGACCGACGCGGTGGATGACCAGTGCGCCAAAGGTCGGCCAGCGCGCCCGCGCCTGCCCGATAATGGCGGCAATCGACTGCTCGGTCATGCCCGGGTAATGTTCGAGCTCCATGGCCGCCACGCTGGCGCCTTCGTTGAGGTCGCGCACCGCGCCGACGAACGTGACCACGGCGCCGATCTTGGGGTTGGCGGCGCGCAGGCGCGCCAGCTCGGTGCTGACATCAAAGTCTTCGGTCTGAATCCGCACCTCCTGCAGCGCTGCGTTCATGCGCGCTCCCCAGCGCCGATGCGGCGAAACAGCTGCTCGATGCGGCTGGCGGTACGGGCGTCGGCCAGTGCTGGCAGCGCACACAGTTGCAGGTAGGCGGCGCTGGCCGTCAACGGCTTCTGGCCGGACTTGAGCGACGATTGCAGCACTTCGACCTGCATCTTGAGGCGCTCACGGGCAAACTCGGCGCCGGAATCGACGCCGGCGACGATTTCCAGGCGCAGCACTTCGTCGAGCAGACGCGCGCGCTGGGCTGCCAAGGTGGCCGCATAAGCCTGGCGGCGGGCGTCATCGCCGAGCACTTGCAGCGCTGCGGCAAAGCGGCCGTGCAGGGCTTTTTCATAGTCGCCCTGCAGCGGCGGCAGCGCCGCCCAGCGTTGCTGCCAAGCGTCGGCATCGAGTTCGGCGTCTGCCGCCACGGCATGGTCGGCGCCGGCGATGGACGCTTCCAGCGCCTGCGCCAGGCGCAGCTTGTCGCGCAAGGCATTGGCCTGGGCGGCGCCGGCGCGGCGCTTGATGGCGTCGGCCTGGGCCTGCACGCCGGCCTGCGCTGCCTGGTAGCGCGCGGTGATGCGCGCCTCGGCCGCGCGCGGCACGGTACCGGAGGCATTCCACGCTGTTTGCGCATCCCGCAGCGCCTGGGCGATGGCGGCCAGTTGCGCCTTGTCGTCGCCGCTGAAGGTGGCCGTTTCCAGCGCCTGGCAGACCGCTTCGCGCGCATGCAGATGGGCTTTGCGCTCGTGGTCGGCGGCCTGGGCGCTTTCCTTGCGTTCGCTGAAAATGGCGTCGCACACGGCGCGGAAGCGTTGCCACAGCGCCTGCTCGACCTTGCGTTCGAGCGGCAGCGCCTTGGCCTGCTCCTGCCAGCGCTGTTGCAGGCTGCGCAGCTTGTCGAGCGTGTTGCGCTCAGCCGGCTGCAACTGCCCGGCTTCCGCAATCAACTGCTCGCGCCGGGCCACCTCGAGCTGACGCTGGGCTGCCAGCGGCGCCTGCATCTGCCCCAGCGCCTTCTCAAAAGCCTGGTCCAGCTTGCGCTTTTCCTTGCGGTCGATTGCGCCCAGCCTGCCCCACACCTGGCGCAGGCGCTGGCCGGCCGCAGCAACGTTTTTCAGGTCGGCGCCGCCGGCAGCCGCCTGGGCCATGGCACGCGTTTCATCGATCAGGGCCTGGGCCTTGGCGGCATTGGCGTGACGTTCGTCGGCCAGTTGCTTGAAGTGGGCCGCGGCCGGCGCATAGGCGCTGGTGCAGGCGGCATCAAACCGCTCCCACAGGCCGCGCGGCGCATGGCCGGAAACGGCGTCGAGCGCCTTCCAGCGTTCGCGCATGCTGCCGACTTTTTTCGCCAGTTCGCTCATGGCCAGTCCCTGGGCGGGCAATTCTTCCACGGCCTTGACCAGTTCTTCGCGCGACACATTGCCGCCCCAGCGGGCCCAGTCGCCGAGCCGTTTCAATTCGGCGCGCAGGTGGTTCAGATGGTCGGCCTGCGCCTGCGACAGGCGTATCTTGTGTTCCTTGAGCCATTTGTCGTGGTCGGCCGCAGCATGCAGCAAACCCTGCTCAAGCGCCGCTTCCATGGCTTCGACGGTTTCCAGGAACTGCTTTTCGGCTTCTTTCGATGGCGCCGGCTTTGCCGGGCGTGCCTCTTTCTTCTTCTGGTCGGGTGCAGGTGCTTGTGCCGGCAGCTTCGCCACAGTGCTGGCGTCAGACTCACCCTCTCCCACCGGCAGTTCGGGCGCTGCGGCGGTGGCAGCGGCGGGAGCTACGGGGGCGGCCGCCAGCGCATTGCGCGCCTGCTCGATGGCCAGTCCGAAATCGGCCAGCAAATGGCGCGGCAGCGCTGCATGTTCGGGCGCCTGCTGATAAGCAGTCAGGGCGGCGGCATGGCCGTCCAGTGCCGCACTGGCGTCGGCCTCGGACAGGCCGGCGCCTGGCAACTGGCGCACTGCGGCCAAAGCGTCGACCACCGTGCGTTGCAGGGCGATTTGCGCTTCGAGACGGGCTGCCAGTGCAGCACGTGCGGCGTCATAGGGCGTGGCGACAGCAGGCACGGCGACAGTGATGGCCCACTGCCGGTCGAGATCGGCGACCTGGTTGGGGGTGAGTTTTTCGTCTTGCAGCAGGCGCTCGGCCAGCGCCAGGCAGGCTTGCGCCTTTTGCAGCTCGGCCTGCTGATAGCGGATGGCGTCGAGCCGGCCTTGCATCAACTTGGCAACGCGGCGGTCGGTATTGCGCATGGCTTGCAACACCTGGTCGAGATACGGTTGCGACAGCACATGCTCTGCGGCCGCCAGCCGCACGCCGGCAAATTCGCTGGCAAGAATCAGCGCCACCGCCCCTGCTTCGTCGCCGGCCAGTGCGGCAGCGCGACGGGTCTGCTCGTCGCGACGGCTGGCCGAATCGGCGGCAGCGCCAGCTTTGTCAGCGCCACCATCTGCGCCAGGAGCGGTCGGGGTAACGTGGGCTTGGTCAGTGCTGCGCTTGAAGATGAAATCGAACATGGGGCGCTATGAGGTGGTGGGTAAAACCACCATCATAACAAAGCAGGGAAATTTTGCCCGGATGCTGACAGTTTGGCATCTCCGGGCTTACTACCGGGCTTACTACCGGGCTTACCACCACGCTTGCCAACAGGCTTACTTGGACATGGCCTCGTCGAGGATGGTCACCATGGCGCGCGGGGCGGCTGGCCGTGCCGGGTGCCGGGTTGCCGCCGCCGGCTCCAGCGCCAGCATTGGCAGCACCTGCAAGCCTGGTATGACAACGTCATCCTCCTCGGGATACTCCACACCCTTGCCCTCAGCTTGCAGCGGCGCAGGGCTGGTGGCGGCCACTGCGGGCGTCGGGCTGACGCGCTTCATTTCCTGCAGGTGCTTGTCGTGCATCATGAGCTGGTTGGCAATCGAAAACCAGGTATCGCCGGCAAAGGCGGCACGGGCGATGGCGAATAATTCGCGCTCTTCTTTTTCCAGCCGCTCGAGCATGGATGTGCAAAACATTTCAATGCTGTCACAGACTTGTTCTACGCGAAAATCCTGCACGTCGGCAAAAATACCGACACGCTCCTGCAAGCTGCGCACAGCGGTCAGGGCAGACTGGTTCAGACGGTTGAGTTCATCGAGCAACTGGTCTGCGCGTTCGCTGGTCTGGCGCAGCGCGGGAATCAGGTACATTTCAGTCTTGCGCCAATGGCAAGCCTGATACAGCTTGTTGAGCGACTCGCACGCGTATTCAAGCTGCGACAGCGTAATGCTGTTTTGTTGCAGCAGCGTGGAGCGCACATATTTTTGAAACGACAGCAGACTCAGGCGAACGCTCGCTTGCTCTACCGACAGGGCTACCAAGGTATATGTGGCCGTTAACATTCTGACTCCCAAAAACTGAAGTTGCGCGCCCATGGCGGACAGCGAGAGCGGAAGTGGAAAGTGTAAATAAAACCGACATATGCGCTTTGACTTAGAACAAATCAGGCCAGGCGCGTACATGCATTGGATATCCAATATATAACATACCGGAAACGAAATCCAGCGCCTTGGCGGCCAGTGTCTGCTTCTTGCCTGCCTTTCAAATCGCTATTGTTTTACAGCGGAACATGAAGCCGCACCATGCCTGCTTCCGGGTGCGGCAAGACCGCGCCGCCAAAGGCTCGCACGAGCTTTTGCACGCCGAGGTTTTCGGCCAGCGCATCGCCGACAATCGCGGTGGTACCACGGCTGCGGAAGTACTCGACCAGCTTGCCAAACAGGATGTAGCCAAGCCCATGGCCCTTGAGGTCGGAGCGTACGACAATGGCAAACTCGGCATGCTGATTGTCGGGATCGGTCACGGCGCGCACCACGCCCAGCGTTTCGGCCACGCCATCTGCACCGCTGCGGGTGGCGATAAAGGCCATGGCGCGGTCGTAGTCGATTTGCGTCAGGCGCGCCAGCTGCGCCGGCGGCAGTTCGCGCATGGCCGAGAAAAAGCGCAGCCGCACGTCGTCGGCGTCGAGCGCATTGAAAAACACCTGGTGCTGGGCCGCGTCTTCGGGCCGGATCGGCCGCAGCACGATGCTGGCGCCGCGCCACGGCACCTGCTGTTCGAGCTCCTGCGGATACGGCCGGATGGCCGGGGCGCCGCGCCGCGCGGGCGCTGCCAGTTGCACGCGCGCGCCCAGCGCCAGCACGGCGCCGCCGATGGCCAGCAGCGGATTGAGGTCGAGCGCGGCCAGTTCCGGCAATTCGGTGACCATGTCGGCCACCTGCACCAGCGTGCGCACCATGGCGTCGGCGTCAGCCTCGGTCTGGCCTTGCGCCAGCAGGCGCGCCACGCGCGTGCGACCGACCATGTCGCGCGCCAGCACCATGTTCAGCGGCGGCAATCCCGCCACGCGGTCGGCCGCCACTTGGGCGGCAATGCCGCCCTGGCCAAACCACACCACCGGGCCAAAGACAGCGTCGGCGCCGACCTCGATGCGGGTGGCGGCCAGCGTATGGCCGGCAAACGCCGCCTGCTGCGGCGTGGCCAGCGCAATGCCATAGGCCGCCAGCACGGTGCGCGCCTGCTCATCGGCCAGCACGACGGTCGCGGCCGGGTCATCGTCGGCGTGGCGCAGCGCGGCGCTGTCGGCCACGCTCTCCGCCAGTACGGCCGTAACCAGCGCGCGCGCCGCCGCCCGCTGCGCGGCATCGGTGGTGGGCAGTCCTGCCGGCACCTCCATCAGCAAATCCTGGTTGCGGCGGTATTGCGCCACCTGTAAAAAGCCATGCACGGCTTTTTCCGGCGTATCGTAAGTCGGCAAGCCTGCGTCGGCAAACACCTGGCGCGCGGCCGCCGCCGAGGTGCCGCCCAGCCAGCACGACAGCACATTGCGCCCGGCCGACTGCAGTAACGGCGCCAGCGCCTCGGCCACCAGGTGGCTGGGCACCATGGCGGTGGGCGCGTGCAGGAGCAGCAGCGCGTCGGTGCCGCCATCGGCCAGCAGCGCGGCGGCTGCCGCGACATAATGCTCCACCGGGGCGTCGGCCAGCAAGTCCACCGGGTTGGCTTGCGATATCTTGATATTGACCAGTTGCTTGCGGGTGACCGCAGTCAGCGGCGCCAGCGCCACGCCGCCTGCAGCCAGGGCGTCGCTGGCAATCAACCCCAGGCCGCCGCCGTTGGTCAGCACCGCCAGCCGTTCGCCGCGCTGCGGGCGGCGGCGCGCCAGCGTTTCCACGGCATCGAACAGGTCTTCGGTGGAATGCACGCGCAACATGCCGGCGCGGCGGATGGCGGCGTCAAACACCAGGTCGGCAGCGGGGTCGCCCTGCTGGCCGATCTTGAGCACGATCACCGGCTTGCCGCGCGCTGCCAGCCGCCCGGCCGACATGAACTCGCGCGCCGCGTGGGCGCCTTCGGAACCCAGGCTTTCGAGGCACAGCAAAATTGCCTCGGTGGCGGCGTCGGCAGCGAGGTAGTCGAGCAGATCGCCAACGCCAACATCGGCGCCCCGGCCCTCGCCCATGGCGACAAAACGCGAAAAACCGATGCCGCGCAAGCTGGCCCAGTCCAGTACCGCCGCCCCCAGCGCGCCCGATTGCGAGACGAACGCCAGCTTGCCGGCGCTGCCGGCCAGGTGATGAAAGCTGGCGTTCAGTCCAATCGTCGGCGACTGCAGACCAACACTGCCCGGCCCGAGGATGCGCACCTGGTGGCGCCGCGCCGCATCGCGCATGGCGCGCCGCAGGCCCTTGCCGCCAATCGCCGTCATGACGATCACCGCCCGCGTGCCGCGCGCACCGAGTTCGGCGATCAGGCCGGCCAGGGTGGCGGCCGGCGTGCACAAGATGGCCAGGTCGGGCGCAGCCGGCAAGGCCGCCACGCGGGCATAGCATGGCAAGCCATGCAAGGTGTCGTACTTGGGGTTGAGCGGCCAGATGCGGCCGCTGAAGCGCCCATTGGGACTTCCCGCCAGCAGGTTGCCCAACACCCGCGTGCCGATGCGCTGCGGCTTGTTCGATGCGCCGACCACGGCCACCGACTGCGGTTCAAACAAGCGGTCGAGATTTCTGATGCTCATGGCCCCTGATCCTGTAAAAGAGAGAACTGCATTACCAGCGCGAACGGTGCTCCTCGGTCACCCCCATCAGCTGGGTGATCATGCGCTTGGGCTGCTCCACGCTACTGCGCACCCAGCCGGTAAAGCTGCCCACCGGCTGCAAGAATTTGCTGGCCGCCAGCAGGTTCTTGCGCTGGTCGCGGCGCGCGCCTTCCGGCGTAAAGTGCAGTTCCAGCAGGTCGTCCTCGGTAAAGATATGCCATGGCGACAGCGGCTCCTTGACATCGTACAGGAAGCGCGCCGGCGCCAGGGCATGCACCTCGCCATCGAGCCACAGCGCATTTTCGCGGGCGCCAAAGTAACCGGCCTGCAGATTAAAGCCCAGCTCGAGCGAATGCGCCGAGGCCCAGCGCCATGCCGTCTCGCGCGCCAGCAGGCCGTTCGAGTAATCGAAGCTGGCCACGCCGCCGTCCAGGCTGTAATCCTCACGCCAGGTGCGCACCTCGCCCGACAGCGCCATGCCCGACGACTTTTGCGTGGCATGCACGGCGCCATGCTCGACCGGCCCGGTGGCCAGCAGCAGGGGTGCGGCGGGCGCACCGAAAGCGGCGTCGATTTCCATGTAGTCGCAGCGCAGCGACAGCGTATAGCCGCCACCCTGCGCCGGTTCGATGGCCACGCGGCTATTGCGGCTGTTGAAATAACTGGCGCCACCGGCATGATCGGCCACCGTGCCGCGCCGGCCAAACTGGCCATCGGCAGAAAAATTGGTCAGCATATCGCCATCGCTGCGGTCAAACGCATAGGCAAAAGCGGTGCTGGTCCAGCCCAGATCGACGATGGCAGCGGCGCAGAACACCCGCTCCGTGCACAACGCCACGTAATGCCAGCGCTTGTGGTGCAGGCGGCGCCACAGCGCGCTGCGCGCATACGGCGGCGCCAGCGTGCTCCAGTCGATGGGGCCGGTCTGGCCGGCAAAGCGGCCGAACAGCGGCTGGCCGTCGGGGCCGAGCAGGCTGGCGGGAGCGGCCGGCAAGCTCATGCCGGGCCAGCCTTGCGGAAAATAGCGTTCAATGTCGTCTCGTTCAAAAATCCATCCTTCGCACTCGGGTGCGCCCCTGATTCTGCTGCTATTTTAGCTTGCCACATGGAATATGGGGCCGAGCCGGCCAGCTTGCGCTATATTGTGCACTTCCCGGCTGTTTTGACTATTTTTCATGCGTCTGCTGCACACTTCCGACTGGCACCTGGGCCAATCCCTGCATAATTTTGACCGGCATTACGAACACCAGCGTTTCCTCGACTGGCTGCTCGACACCCTGGTCGCCGAACAGGCGGACGCCCTGCTGATCGCCGGCGATATCTTCGACAACGCCAATCCATCATCGGCCTCGCAAAAGCAGCTCTACCGTTTTTTACGCCAGGCCCGCGAGCGCGTGCCGCAGCTGAACCTGCTGGTCATTGGCGGCAACCACGATTCGCCGGGCCGCCTGGAAGCGCCGGCGCCGCTGCTCGACGCGCACGGCACGCGGGTGATCGGGGCCGTGCAGCGCAACGCCGATGGCGCTATCGACATTGCCTCGCTGGTGCTGCCGCTGACCGACCGCAGCGGCGCCGTGCGCGCCTGGTGCCTGGCCATTCCCTTTTTGCGACCGGGCGACGTGCCGCGCCAGGCCGACCTGCCCGATCATGCTGACCACGCCAACACCGATCCCTACCTGGCCGGCATCGCCCTGCTGTATCGTCAGGCGTTCGAGCTGGCGCTGACGCTGCGCACGGAAGACCAGGCGATTGTGGCCATGGGCCACTGCCACATGGTTGATGGCCAGATGTCGGCCGATTCAGAGCGCCGCATCGTCATCGGCGGTACCGAAATGCTGCCGGCCGGGATTTTCGATCCTGCCATCGCCTACGCAGCGCTGGGCCATTTGCACCTGGCGCAGGCAGTCGGCAAGCACCAGCACATCCGTTACTGCGGCAGCCCGATTCCGCTGTCGTTTGCCGAAGTCGGCTACCAGCACCAGGTGCTGCGCATTGATCTGGTCGGCGCCGGCGTGAGCGAGATTACCGCCATCCCCATTCCGCGCGCCGTGCCGCTGCTGCGCGTGCCGGCCAAACCGGCGCCGGTGGCACAGGTACTGGAAGAACTGGCGGCTTTGGAACTCGACGACGCGCCAGCCGAACAGCAGCCGCTGCTCGAAGTGCGCGTAAGGCTCGACGCCCCGGAGCCAGGTCTGCGTGCGCGCATTGAAGCGGCGCTCGACGGCAAGCCGGTGCGCCTGGCCAAGATCGAAACATCGAGCGCAGCGCGCGGCGCAAACATCGATGAGGAAGTGATGACGCTCGACCGCCTGGAGCAGCTGAAACCCGACGACATTTTCCGCCAGTTGTACCAGCAGCGTTTTGGCCAAGCGGCGCCGCCAGACCAGCTGAGCGCCTTTGCGGAGCTGATGCTGTCATGAAAATCCTGCGTATCGGCGGTAAGAACCTGGCGTCGCTGGCCGGGGAATTCAGCGTGGACTTTGAGCAGGAGCCGCTAGCCTCCACCGGCCTGTTCGCCATCAGCGGCCCCACCGGGGCCGGCAAGAGCACCCTGCTCGACGCCCTCTGTCTGGCCCTGTACGACGATACCCCGCGCCTGCTGCGGGTGGCCGGGCGCAGCATGCTGGCCGACGTCGGCAGCGAGAGCGTGTCCACCCAGGATACGCGCACGCTGCTGCGCCGCGGCACGGCCGAAGGCTATGCCGAAGTCGATTTTGTCGGCAGCGACAGCGCCCGCTACCGTGCGCGCTGGAGCGTGCGCCGTTCGCGCACGCGGGTGGAAGGCGCACTGCAGCCAACGGCAATGACGCTGCACCTGCTGCCGGCGCTGCAACCGATAGGCGCCACCAAGACGGAAGTGAAAGCCGAAATCGAGCGCCGCATCGGCCTGTCATTCGAGCAGTTTACGCGCGCCGTACTGCTGGCGCAAAACGAGTTTTCAGCGTTTTTGAAGTCCGAAGACAACGAGCGCGGCGAGCTGCTGGAAACCCTGACCGGCAGCACCATCTACACCGAGATTTCGATGCGCGCTTTCGAGCGCGCCAAGCAGGAACAACTGGCCCTGCAAAAGCTCAGCGCCCGCCTGGCCGACCAGAAGCCGCTATCGCTTGAAGAACGCGCTGCGCTCGATGCGCAGGACGCCGCCGCCAGCACTGCCCTGCAAGCGATCGAGCAGCGCAAGGCCGAGCTGGAACAGGAACTGCGCTGGCACCAGCAAGCCGCCGCCCTGCAGCAGGATGAACTGGCGGCGCAGCAGGCCAGCGAGCTGGCCGCCGCCGAAGTCCAGGCAGCGGCACCGCGACGCGCCGCACTCGGACATCTGATCGCCGTGCAGCCAGCGCGTACGCTGGCCGACGACACGGTACGCCTGGACGCCGAGCAGGCCGCCACGCAAGCCGTCATCGACGCCGGCGCGCACACGATTGCCAGCGCAGCGCAAGCGCTGGAGCAAGCCAACGGCGCCTGCGCCCAGGCGGCCAGCACATTACAACAGGCGGAAGACGCTCAACGCACCGCCGGCCCGCAACTGGACCAGGCCAAGGCGCTTGACGCCCGCATCGAAGCGATGCTGCCCGCTTACCGCCAGGCGCAGGCGGCCTGCGAAAAAGCCGACAACGCCGATACGGCCGCGCGCAATGCGCTGCAACACCGTCAAGCCGAACGGCGCCGCCTGGCATCCCAGCTGGAAGCGGGAAGCGCCTGGCTGGCGCAGCACAAGCAATGGCAAATGCTGGCCGAATCGTGGGAGCGCTGGGACCTGCTGTTTGTGCAGGCCGGCCAGGCCGCCGCCAAAGCCGACACGCTGAACAGCCAGCTGGCGCTGATCCAGCGCGACGGCAAGGGCTACCGCGCCCAGGAAGCCGACGCCACCACGCGCCTGGCCAACTCGACCGCCATGCTGGAAACGCTGGAAGCGCGGCGCCAGGACGCCAGCCGCGCACTCGCCTCGTTCGACCCGGAGCGGCTGCACAACGAGCGCAGCGCATGGCAGCAACGGCGCGAACTGCTGGCCAGCGGCGAGAAAATCTGGCTGGACCTGTGGGCCCGCCGGCAGCGCAGCGCCCAGATCGATGCCCAGATGGCGCCGCTGCGCGCCACCGCAGCGCAAGCCGAAAAGCAGCTGGCACTGGCAAAGCAGCAAGGCGTGGCGATTTCTGCCGTCTGCTCGCAAGCCGAACGTTCGCTGCGCCTGGCCCAGGCTGCCTGTGCGGACAACGTCGAAACCCTGCGTGCAGCACTGGAAGACGACACGCCCTGCCCCGTGTGCGGCGCCCACGATCATCCGTATCGCCAC
>JBEVNE010000406.1:0-4068 GCA_040508275.1 Duganella sp. | reverse complement strand
ATGTTTCAATGACGGTGGCAACTGCAGCACCAACCGGACAGTCCGAGGCGCACTGTTTTATATAGGTCCGCGTCTCGCTGCCATCCGGACGCCGCTCGAGCGATACCCGGCCGAAGCCGTCCGCTTGCCATATTGTGCTTAGGCTGTTCTCATCTTTCAAACTGGTGATCGTGCCGGTGGCGGGGTTGAATGTACGCGTCTGCTGTTGCGACAACGCATTGCTTTGCGCTGTGGGAAAGCGACCGCTAGCGTCGTAATCCGTCGTTTCTACGCGACTTTGGGCCCCTAGTTTCCCGTCCGTCCAGGTCAATGTCTTCTGATTGATCAGACCGAACGCATTTCGGTCATAGGTGATGACTGACTTCAACGCATTATTTTTAGGCTCAACCGTTACCGTTTTCAGGCTTCCAATGAAGTTTGGTTCATACGTAAATTCCGTCGTCCTTGTGACACTCGTGCTCGCGTTGCCAGCATTCTGCGTTTTTTTCACCGTCGTCGACTTGACTTGGCCAACCTGCCAGTCAGTCTCATTCGCCGCAAAATACGTATGGTTGGTAGCAGTAACGACAGAAGCTCCTGGCTGTACCCTCGAGTCGCTAACCTTCAAGGTGCTCTTGATCAGATTTCCCCACTGGTCGTACTCGACATCCGCTACCCCATCGCCAGCCAGTGTAGTGGTGCCTAAATCGCTGCATGTAAGATCATTGCGTTTTTGCACACTGCCCGCAACAAAGGGAAAACTGGTCGCTGCGCCGTTTTTTTGTACGATCTGCTTGACCGCCATGCGGTTCTGCAGATCCGACAGGGTGCAGGTTGGCGTACTCATTTTCACTGAGAGCACCGAACCAGTGTGCGGCCAGACCTGGCCGTAAGTGGTCACTGTGGTAATGCCCGTCTGCTCGTCTGTCGAAGTCACTTTTGCAAATCCGAGGGAACCTCTACCGATCAGGTCGATGGCGGAATCCTCGTAACGGTATTTGACAGAGCGGTCGGCGCTCACGCCGTTGCTGATGGCAAGACCGGTAACGAACTTGCCTACCGGCGTCAACGTACGCTGGGGATACGGTAACGACGGGCTCGAGGAGCGCGTTACCGCCCCACCTGAAATAGCCTCCGAATAAGTCAGCGTCGACTGCGCACCGACACCATTCTTTACCATGTATAGGAGATCGAGTGCCTGCCCGGCTGGCGCCACGTCCAGCGGCTCAAAGAGCTCCCAGCGATCATCTCCCCGCCAAACCCTGTTTGCGTCCATCTTGCCGGCGTGGTAGTACACCAGTTGAGTACGCCCCGTGCCGAGCAAATCCAGGAAGAACAACCTGTCGCCCGCTTCCGTCGGCTGTACAGGCAGCGGAATCTTTACGCCACTCCAAGGGGTACACTGTATATTGCTATCCTCTGAGCCTTCAGCGGTAGCATCGCCCATCACACGGCACACATGCAACTCACCCGTGGGCACAGGTAAATGATCGCCATTGGTGGTCTTCTCAACAAGCAGTTGTGGATGCCCGTCGCCGACAAAATCGCCGACTGACCGGATCGCGACATAATTGCCACCGCTGTACTTTTGGCGGATATGGCAATCCAGCGCACGCCCGGTGGACAGGCACAAGGTCAGTTCTGCACGGGGCGCGTAAATACGTTGGGTAACTGGATGCGTCGTTTGTTCGACAAAGCCGAAAGCAACTCCCGTGTAACCGCTGCCGTTAAAGTCCGCACCAAGCATACCGCCAGGGTGCGGCGCGTCAAATTTGTAAGGCCCGTATCCGGTGGGGGGCGCGTATTCCGGATACCCGTAGCCAACAACCGGCATTTCCGGTGTGCCAGGGCGACGGAAACCGGTTACCACCACCATTGGCGCCAGGTTGGTCCATTGGTTTAGCCTGATGACGGTACCGTCGGAATCGGTCTGATCCATCACGAGATAGGGCTGGGTCCAGCGTACATCTTGCGGCTTGCCTGTGCCGGCCACATCAATCATCTGGTTGATACCGACGTAAGCCTCGATTGGCATTACCGGCATGCCGTACATTTGATATTCATATGCCAGCACATCAAATGGTGGTTTGTTATCGACCAGCTTCTGGTTCTGAATGTATAAATCGGCACTACTGGAATTTTGCGAGATACGGCTATAAATGGCAGCCCGGCCATCCCCATCCACATCAACCACATAAGGGATTCCATAAATATCGTTCGTTCCAACCGCCGGACGGGCAGTCGAAGAGGCGCACGTGAATATGATCTTGATCGCGACGCTCGATTGAACACCTGCACCCAAAGGAGAGATGCAGATCTTGGGGCCGCTTGCAGTAGATGCCAACAGATCAGGAGCACCGTCGCCATCGAAATCGCCGATATCGAGGACCACAAAATTTTCGCCGGTGTTCAAACCATACTGATACCTGGTAAAGCCGGCGCCGTTGTTATGGTAATAAGCATATTGCGCAGCCATCGTTCCCTGACGTATTGGATTGGCGGCGACCCATGACTCGGTCTCTGGAGAGTATGGCTGCCATGGCGAAGCAATGCGCTTTTCCAGCACGTCGGTCAAACCATGGTTCTCAAAGTCGGCAAACGCAAAATAATCATCGTGATTAGTCGCATCTTTGGCGCCGTGGGTAGTCATGACAGGCGCATTCGGCCATATCCCGCGACTGACAAAACCAGGAGTCTTGGTCGGGTCGGGCTTACCCCAGGAAAATTCGGTAGCAGGAAGACTTTCCATCGTTCCGGTCTGCGGGTTGCGTGCGGCAACCTGTACCTGCTTGATCAGACTACGTCCGCTAGTGGGACTTTGCTCATAGGTGAGTGTATAGTCGCGCACCAGGGTTCCGGTGGTGGCCACATCACCGTCAAGATTATCACCAACATATGTCTTGAGATGTGTTGCCCTGCTACGCATATCGTTGCGGGCTTCATCAACATAACGTTTCCATGCATCGGGTCGGCTCTCGTAGCTGAACGTCAATGCTGCATGGGCAGACTTGCCGACGCCGCCATATCGAATAACGGTGGGACGGGATTCGCCGGTGTCCGCATTTTGTTCATAGGCGTAGCGAATGTAGTTGCCCGCACGATCTTTTACGCTGTCGAGCGACCAGGTCATTGGTCCGGATTTCGCCTGAGGCTGTGCAGCTCCCTCGCCTCCGTTGATCGGTTTTACAACTGCTTTGATATTACTGTCCGCTGTGCTGCCGAAAGTGGCAATCCGGCCATCTTTGGACTCCACCTTAAAGCTGACACGACCATTGGCAAAGACCTTGGTTATACGACTGAAGACATCAATTTCCGTCCGATATTCCGCGCCCTCGGCCCAATAATTCGCGTCGGATAAAGTCAGATTCGCCAACACCAGACGTTGACCGTCCAGGCACAACCGATCCGCGTTATCAAAGCTGACACGACCATTCTCTCCATCCTGTGCGATGGTCTTGCCGCAGCGATGAATATTCGAGATTCCCTGCATGCTCCAGCCGAGGCCGTATAAGCCGTTGGGGCTGTCACTACCGTAGTTCAATGACAATTCTGGCGCCAGATTGGCGGTTCCGGGAGGGACCGCGATGGGAATATTGTAGGCAGCGGTTCCCGCAGAGCCGACGGTGATTTCGCCTGGAAGCGTGCCGGCCAAGGGGTTGTCTGTATGCGGTGGTGTAATCGTCACCGGCACTGGCGTAGATGGTTCAGCCGGCGCTGGCGTCACCGTGACCGCCACCGCCGCCGACACGCCAAGCTCCTTGCCACTGGCGTCGTAGCTGCGCCCCACGATGCTGTACGTACCCGCCGTGCCAGGTGTCCAGTTGAAGTTCCAGCTGCCGCCCGCGTTGCTTGCGGTGCCGATTGACTGGTTATTGGCAAAGAATTTCACACTCGCCGGTGTGCCGGTGGCGCTCGCACTCAACGGCAGCGCCGTGCCCGCAACAACCGTTTTACCACTGGTCGGGGGGGGGTTTTTGAACCCCCCCCCAATGGCCCCCCCAAACCGAAAATAGAATTGGGCCCACACGTCTTGGCGATTTGGGTTTGGGGCCCGGGCCTAAAACGGTTTCGGGGGGGGGGGTTGGGGGC
>JBEVNE010000362.1:0-23800 GCA_040508275.1 Duganella sp. | reverse complement strand
GGTGTCGGGGTAGCCCAGTGCGCCCTGGCTCAGCAGCGCGGTATAGCCCTCAATGTAGCCCGCTTGTTCGAGCGCCCGTACGCGGTTCCAGCACGGCGTGGTGGACAGGCCCACCGTTTCGGCCAGCTTGGCGTTACTCAGGCGGCCATCCTTGCGCAGCGCCCGCAAAATCCGGCGATCCAGTTCGTCAATGATCATGGCAAAACCCCGAAAAGAATGATCTCCCGCTTATTCTAATCGAGATGGGAGAATATTCTGAAAAACAGGAAATTTTTCCCAAAACAGGAAGCCTATTCCCGGCGCCCGGCTTTAAGCTGGAGTCATGAAAACACCCGAAAAAAAACTCCGCTTTTGCATAGAGCCGCAGGCCGCCATCGCCACGCTGGAACAGGTGCTGGCCATCGTGCGGCGTCTCGATATCGATCTGCTGGCCTTGCGCACCACCGGCACGCCGCATGGCATGGAAGTCTTGCTGACCGTGGCAGCGCACAGCGAAGACGTGCTGGTGCTGTGCCGCATGCGCCTGCATAACGTGATTGGCGTGTTGCCGATCCGCGAGCTGGTGGCAGCGGCGCCGGCCAACCGGCCGGAATTCAGGATCAGCCAGTCGTCCAGCCGTACTTGAGCAGGAACACCGCGGCGATCACCCATACCACGGGCTTGACCTGGCGCGCCTGGCCGGTCAGCAGTTTCAGGCCGGCATAGGTGATAAAACCGAAGGCAATGCCGTGGGCGATTGAATAGGTAAACGGAATCACCAGCGCGGTGATGGCGGCCGGCACGCTTTCGGTGGTGTCAGTCCAGTCGACCTCGATCAGGTCGCGCAGCATCAGGCAGGCGACGAACAGCAGTGCCGGCGCGGTGGCGTAGGCCGGCACCACGCCGGCAATCGGCGCAAAGAACAGCGCCGCCAGGAACAGCAGCGCCACCACCACGGCAGTGAGGCCGGTGCGCCCGCCAGCCTGCACGCCGGCCGCGCTTTCCACGTAGGCAGTGGTGCTCGAGGTGCCCAGCACGGAGCCGGCCAGAATGGCGCCGCTGTCGGCCATCAGCGCCTTGTTCAGGCGTTCCATTTTGCCGTTGACCAGCAGGCCGGCGCGGCTGGCCACGCCCATCAGGGTACCGGTGGCATCGAACAGTTCCACCAGGAAGAACACCAGCACGACGTTGAGCAGGCCGATCGACAGAGCGCCACCAATGTCGAGGTGGAACAGGGTGGGCGAAATCGACGGCGGCAGCGACATGAACCCTTTAAAAGTGTTGCCACCAAAGATAAAGCTCAGCACCGTGACGGCGACGATGCCGATCAACAGCGCACCGGGCACGCGCAGGCGGTCCAGCGTAACGATCAGCAAAAAGCCGAAGATGGCCATGATGGTGTGGGTATTGTGCAGGTCACCCACGGTCACCAGGGTGGCCGGACTGCCGACCACCAGGCCGGCGCTTTTCATGGCAATCAGCGCCAGGAACAGTCCCAGCCCGACGGTAATGGCCACCCGCAGCGAATGCGGAATGCCGTTGACGATCTGTTCGCGCACCTTGAATATGCTGACCAGGAAAAACAGGCAGCCGGAAATGAAGACCGCGCCCAATGCCGACTGCCAGGGCACGCCCATGCCGAGCACCACGGCGTAGGCAAAATAAGCGTTCAGGCCCATGCCGGGCGCCATGCCGATCGGGTAGTTGGCGTACAGCCCCATGATCAGGCTGCCGATTGCAGCGGCCACGCAGGTGGCGACGAACACGGCATCCTTGGGCATGCCGGCGTCACCGAGGATGCTGGGGTTGACGAAGATAATGTAGGCCATCGTCAGGAAGGTGGTGAGGCCCGCTATCGCCTCGGTGCGGACGTTGCTGCCGTGTTCGCGGAGCTGAAAAAATCGGGTAAGGAAGGGCATGGGTACTCCGGCGGTGGTCTCTGCATGGCAGCGAGGGCGCAGGATATCACGGATGATCTTGTCTAATCGGACACGGCGTAGCCGTCGCGCCCCTGGCGTTTAGCCTGGTAAAGGGCGGCGTCGGCTCGCGCAAGCAGTTCTTCCGCCGTCTCGCTGTCGCCTTCGTGCAGGGCCACGCCCAGGCTGGTGCTCAGGTGCAGGCGCTGGCCCGCCACGTCAAATGGCGTGCGCATGGCGGCGACGATCTTGGCCGCCAGCCGCGCTGCCTCGCCGCTATCGTTGACCTGCTCGAAGATGATGACGAATTCATCGCCGGCGATGCGCGCCACCGTGTCCATGGCGCGTACCTGGGCCGTCAGGCGGGCGGCGAACTCGCACAGCACGGCGTCGCCAGCGCCGTGACCATGGCCGTCATTGACGGCTTTGAAATAGTCGATATCGAGGTAGGCGAGCGCCAGCGGCTTGCGGTTGCGGCGTGCGCGCAGCACCGCTCTTGGCAGGATTTCCTCGAAGCGCAGGCGGTTGGCGATGCCGGTCAGGCTGTCGGTGCGCGCCAGTTCGGTCAGGCGTTCCTCGATTTGCTTCAGGCGCGTGGTGTCGTGACTCAGGGCGTAAATCCCGATGACCTGGCCGTCTTCGGCCAACTCCGGCACAAACGTGGTTTCCAGCGTGCGCAGGGCGCCTTGCACGGTGGTTTTCAGTTCATAGGTGGCGTTCTGGCCGCCGTAGGCGCGTTCCAGCCAGGGGGCGGCCACGGCGTTGTGGGCCGCGCCGATCGCATCGATCAGCGGGCAGCCGATCAACTGGGCCGGCGCCATGCCGAACCAGTGCTGGAAGGTGGCGTTAGCAAACTGAAACTTGCGTTCGTGATCCAGGTAGGCGATCAGCACCGGCAGGTTGTCGGCGATCATGCGCACGCGCTTTTCGCTGGCGGCCAGCTGTTTTTCGTAGCGCAAGCGTTCGGTGATGTCGCGCAGGAAGGCGGTGGCGTAATACTCGCCCGCGTGGCGCACCGAGCCCAGCGACAGTTCCACCGGCACTTCGTGGCCGTCGCGATGAACGGCGGCAATGCGCACGCGGGCATCGATCAGGCCGCCGATATGGCCTTCTGCAAACGCGCGCATGCCGGCGCTGTGGGCTGTGCGCATGGCCGGTGGCACGATCAGCTCGGCAATATCGCGGCCCATGGCTTCGCTGCTGGACCAGCCGAAGGTGCGCTCGGCCGCCGTATTCCACTTGGTGATGACGCCGTCCGCCGAACAACTGACAAAGGCATCAGGCGCCCGCTGCAAAATATTGCTGATCAGCGCTTCGCTGTCGCGGATGGCAGCTTGCGCCGCCTCGCGCTCGGCCATCAGGCGATGGAAAGCAACGCTGAGTTCACCAATCTCATCCCGGCGACCGCGTTGCAGCACATCGATGCTGGCGCCGCCTTCGCGGATAGCGCTGATGTGCTGGCGTAACAGATTAAGCGGACGCAGCATGAGCCAGATGGCGATCCATCCCATCAGGCCAGCAACCACGGCAAACACGGCTGCCGCCAGCATGCCCTGGCGCCGCATGGCGATCATGGGGGCAAATGCTTCCTTGACCGGATAGCTGGCGCCGAGGATCCAGTCCACGCGCTGAAGGCGCTTGAACGAGTAGATGGCGGCGCTGCCATCGGTGTTGACGACTTCGGTCCAGCCCTGGAAGCCGGCCAGCGCGCGTTGTACCGCCGCCTGGCTGCTGCCTTGCTGGCCGAGGTTTTTCATCAGCAGGGCGCGCTCGGGGTGATGCACGGCGTCGCCGCTGGACGTCATCAGAAAGGTGTGGCCGGTCTGCCCGGACTTTTGCCGGGCCACGTGTTGCAACATTGGTGAGTTGTGCAGGTCGATGCTGCCGCCGAGCAGCATGATGGCGCGCCCACTGGCATCGAATACCGGTTGCAGCACCATCACGGCCGGGCTGCCGGCCTGCACACTGTAATAGGGTGGCGAGACGGTGGCCTTGCCGGCGTCCAGTACGCGCCGCAGATACTGCTGCGCCTCGATGCTGATGTCGAACTTGCTGGTGCCGCTGCCCACCGTGTGCAGCAGGTGGCGTTGTGGCTGATACAGGTGGAGGTTGCGAAATTCGCGCCGCACCACCGCGTGGCGTCCCATATAAGCGAGCATGGCCTCGGCGCTGTCGCTGCCGGGCAGATTCTCGGCCAGGCTGGCCAGCAGCGCCATCTTGGAGCCCAGGTCGGCATCAAGCTGCGCCGCCGATGACGACAGCAGCGCATATTGCTGATCGCCGATAATCGCTTTCATGTCCTGTTCGGCCAGTACCAGCGCCACCCAGGTGACGGTCATGGTGGCCACCAGCACCAGCAGAATGACCACCGCCGTCATGCGAAATTTTAACTGCGCGGCAATCGGTAATCGGGCGGTGGCGGCCATGTTGCTCTTTGGTGTGGATCTGAACCAAGTATTACACACCGCAAAGACCGTGACCAGCGCTTGCAGCGGTAGAACATCCGCGCCCGCAATTGTGTGAAACCGGCTCAAAGCGGCGACACGTTTATGCCATTTTGGCTACCATGAACCGGTGACAGCGATCAAAGGAGTACGCCATGCCCCGAGGAGCCAGCCCCAAGCGCGAAAAAGTATTGCAAGAAATTGAGCAACAGCTCACTCAGCACGGCCCAAAGCAGGGCCGCTCTCCCGGCGGGGAGCACGACGATCAGGCCGATGCCGCGATCACGGTACCTGCAGCGGCGCCGTCCGAACGGCAGACGGGGCGACGCGGCACCGGGCATATGCGGCGCAATACGGTGCGGCGGGCAAGGTCGTCGTAGCGGCGGACCTTTATGTACGCTGTTCTCTCGCATGCTCATGCGCTAGAATGCCGCGTCCCCAACCTCCTGAAATACTATGATGCTGAAATTCCCGTTGCTGCGGCCGGCGCGCGTTGTGCTGGCTGTTGCCGGTTTGCTGGCGACCACCCTGGCTGCCGCCAGCAGCTGTCCCAACCACTATGTGGACGGCCGCGCTCCCGAGATCGTCAATTCCAAAATGAACACTGCCACCACGGAACTCTGTTACACGGTGTTTGGCGTGATGCATTCCGGTGTCACGCGCACGCCCTTGTGGTCGGCCGAGCATTTGACCGCCGATAACATCGACGCCGCCCGCACGCTGTCGCGCGAAAACTCGTTTCATGCCGAGCCGCGCCTGCCGCCCGCCGCGCGCGCCGAACTGTCGGACTATGCGCGTAGCGGCTACGACCGTGGCCACATGGCGCCCAATGGCAACATGCCGAATCGGCGTGCCCAGCAAGAAAGTTTCACCCTCGCTAACATGGTGCCCCAGGATGGCGAGAACAACCGCCACCTGTGGGCCGGCATCGAGGGGGCGGTACGCAATATGGCCAAGAAGGAAGGCGACCTGTACGTGGTGACCGGACCGGCATTTATCGGCGCCAACCTGCAAAAAGTCGGCAGGGTGCTGGTGCCGACCCACTTGTACAAGCTCGTGTATAGCCCGCGCCAGCGCGCCGGGGGCGCCTACTTTGTCGAGAACAAGGCTGGCGCACCGTATGAAATGTTGACCGTTGCGCAACTGGAGGCGCGCATTGGCATCAATCTGCTACCGTCCTTATCCGCACGCGACAAGGAGACGATGTTGCGCCTTCCCAACATTAGACAACGCAAGGAGCGCAACAAGCCATGAGCGCATTCATTCCATTTGCTAATGAAGCCGATGTGCTGCACATCGGCGGACTGGCGGTCGAGAATCGTCTTGACCGCGTCACGCTGAGCGGTGACCTTGATGTGAGCGCCGACCAGCAAGGTCTCGAGCACGCACGCGCGCTGCAGGTGTTGCTCGCGGCGGTGGTGGCGCAACTCGAGGCGCGCAGTGATTTGCCGGCGCGCTTGCCGCCACCCACCGTGGAGACTGTGGATAATCCATTTGCCTGAAGCTGCAACATGGCTGCTTGGCTTTAACATAGCAACGCTGGTGATGATACTATAGGAAAATATTTTTCCTTAGTTCAACATCATGGCGCTCTCTACCGGCAACAATTCGATCGATTCCCTGGTCCACAGCAGCTGGACGGCCACTCCCGGTCAGGGCGTTACGCTCACCTACAGCTATCTGACCCGGGTGCCCACCCAGGCATCAATCGACGATGCCAATGGCTTCCAAGCCATGTCCTCGGTCGAGCGCGCGGCAGTCGTCGTGGCGCTCAATGCGTGGGCGGCAGTGGCCAATATTACGTTTCTGCAGACTGCGGGGACGGGCGACCTTCTCATGGGGACAAATAATCAGGGCAGCACCAGCAGTGGCTACGCTTATTTGCCCAATGGCCATGGCTCGACGGCGCTGTATCTGAACAATGCGTATTTTCAAAACAAGACTTTTGAGGCTGGCAGCTTTGGATTGTCAGTACTCATACATGAGTTGGGTCATACGCTCGGTCTCAAGCACCCCGGCAACTACAATTCGACCGGTGGCGAGGTGGAAGGCCCGTTTCTGCCGGCAGCGACCGATAATCTCGACTATACGCAAATGTCGTATGAGGAAGGTGCCGGTTTTCAGCTCAACCCGCGCTACGGCGTTACGCCCATGATTTACGATATCGCCGCGATCCAGTATCTATATGGCGCCAATATGCGCTATCGTACCGGATCAGATACCTATGCCTTTGCGCAGAATGCGGCCCCGCAGGCGATCTGGGATGCGGGCGGTGTCGATACGTTCGATTTCTCGGCTTCCAGCGCCCGCACCATCATCAATCTGAACGCTGGCACTTTCAGCGAGACGGCGCCAGGATACAAGAATATTTCGATTGCCTACAACGTCACGATCGAGCGGGCAATTGCCGGCAGCGGCGGTTCTACCATTTATGGCAACAATGCGGGCAATGTCATCCAGGGCGGGCGCGGCGCTGACACCATCCACCTGGGTACCGGTAACGATACGGTAACGGGTGGCGGCGGTGTCGATACGGTGGTATTCAACAAGGGTTTCGCGGGCTACGCACTGGGTGGCAGCAAGGCGGCGCTGAGCGTTACCGGAGAGGGTAGCGACACGCTGGCCAATATTTCGGTGCTGCAGTTTTCCGATCGTACGATTGATCTGTCCACCTATACCGCAGTGCATGGCGGCAGTGCCGGCGCCGATGCATTCGTGGCGGGCGCCGGCAACGAGCTGTTTTCCGGCGGCGGTGGTCTCGATTCCGTGCGCTTTGCTAGCGCCAGCAGCAATTATTCTGTCAAGGCAAGTGGTACGGAATTCAGTGCCACCGACCTCCAGGGCACTGGTGGCACGGACCTGCTCAGTGGCGTGGAACGTCTGCTGTTTTCTGACGGCCAGGGAATAGCGTTCGATTTTTCGGGCACGGCGGGACAGGCCTTCCGCCTGTACCAGGCGGCCTTTAACCGGACGCCGGATCTGGCCGGGCTCGGTTTCTGGATGCATTGGCTGGACGGCGGCATGGATTTGCGCGAGGCGGCCAGGATGTTTGTTGGCAGTGAAGAGATGCTGACTACTTACGGGCAGACCAGCGACCAGCAGTTCATTGTCCAGCTATATGCCAATGTATTGCACCGGGAGCCCGATGCGCCAGGATTGGCGCTGTATATCAATGCGTTTGCCAACGGTGGTTTCACGCGCGCAGACGCCCTGGTGGTATTTTCAGAGTCAGCAGAAAACCAGGCGGCCATCATCGGTTCGATCAGCAACGGCATCACTTACACCATCTTCAGCTGACCGCCTGGCGTACTTCGCCGTGATCGGCGCCCGGCAGGCTGATGCGGTTGCGGCCCATGTGCTTGGCGCGGTACAGCGCTGAATCGGCAGTGGCCACCAGCTGGCTGGGGTCGGTATCGATGGAGGCCAGCGCCGTGGCGGCGCCGATGCTGACCGTGACCACGTGCGGTTTGTTGTCCGGCTTGCCGCCCAGGTTGGGCATATGCAGCTGTTCCACGCGGCAGCGGATCCGTTCGGCCACGATGGCGGCGCCCTTGAGCGACTGGTTGGGCAGAATCACGGCAAATTCCTCGCCACCATAGCGCGCCACCAGGTCGTTGGCGCGCATCTCATTGGCCACTGCCGCCGCGATCCGTTGCAGGCATTCGTCGCCGCCCAGGTGGCCGTAGGCATCGTTGTACTGTTTGAAGTTATCGACATCGACCATCAGCAGCGACAGTGGCTGTTGCTGGCGCAGCGCGCGCTGCCATTCGCCGTGCAGGGTATCGTCGAAGCAGCGGCGGTTGGCCAGCCCGGTCAGGCCATCGCGCGTGGCCAGCTGCTCCAGCGCCACCTGGGCGCGTTTTTCTTCGGTAATGTCGCGCAGCGTTTCCACCACCGCCAGCAGCTTGCCGCCATTGTCGAGGATGGGGCTGGCGTCCGCGGCCAGGTAGCGGCGCCGCCCCACGCGCGGCATGTCGCACCAGTTTTGTGCGCACAGGCTGGCGTCGGCGTCCTTGCGCTGCACGGGCTGCGAATACAGCGTGTCGAAACCGGCGGCTTGACTGTTGATACCGCCGTTGCTGTTATGGATCAGCAGGTCTGCCAGCGTGGGCCGCTGCGCGTCGTAAAACGCTTTCCAGTGATCGGACGTGCCCAGCACTTCCCATGCAGCTATGCCGGTCAGGCGCTCGCAGGCAGCGTTCCAGATGATGACCTTGCCGTTCAGATCGATCACGAAGGTGGGGATGACCAGCGATTCCATCATCTTGAGTGCAAAACCATGTTGCTGGTTTGCCTGAGAAAATTCCATCAAGTGCTGAATTTTTTTCGAGCTGTTCATGAGGGCCTTTGCGCCAGCGTTGAAGGATTAATGTAAAGGGAAAGACATGGTCAGCGCAGTGCCCTGGCCCGGGGTACTGGCAATATCGAAACGTCCGCCTGCTTCGGACACCCGTTCGGCAATGCCGCGCAGGCCGTAACCGGCGCGCGCCGCTGCTGGTGCGGCGGCAGTGAGCGTGCTGGAAGGCGGGAGCGCCGGCGGCAGGCCGACGCCATCATCGCGCACGGTCAGGCGCATGCTGTCGCTGGCGCGCGAAATCGCTACCATCACTTGCGAGGCCTGGGCATGGCGCGCGATATTGCTCAGCGATTCCTGCAATATGCGGTACAAGATCTTGTCCATGCCGGTGTCGTGGCTGTCGCGGTGGTCAAAGTCATCGGCGCTGGCGTCAAGATGGCAGACGATGCCGCTCAAGCGCGAAAATTGCTCAAGCTGCTCGCTGACCGCCTGTTGCAGGCCGTATTCAAGCGCTTGTGGTTGCAGATCGCGCACGATGCTGCGCATCGCCGCCAGCGTCTGCTGGACATGGCCGTCGATCCGGTCCACACTCTGTTGCAGGCCGGGCTGGCTGGCGCCCAGCGCCCGCAGCTCCAGCCCCAGCAGCAACAGGTGCTGGCCCAGGTCGTCATGCAGGTCGCGCGCGATGCGGCGCCGCTCGGCGTCGCGCAGCGATTGCTGGCTGGCGCTCAGGTGGCAAACCTGGCGGCGCGTGTCGGTGAGCGCCTGTTCCAGCTGTTCGCGGGTGCCGCGCTCGCGCTGCGCGCGCGCATGCAGGCGGTCCAGCAAACGCTGCTGGCGGCGCTGGCGCCACAGCAGGATCAGCGTGCAGCAGGCCAGCGCGCAGGCGCCTGCCACGATCCAGTCGATTTCGCTGAGTTGTGCGGCAGGATGCATGGTGTTTCCCCGAGGTTGGTCAGGCGCTGGTCAGTGCCCGAAATTGCCAGTAGGAATGTCTACGCCTTGAAAATAACCTGCTTGCCGCAAAGCAGCATTGTGCTATATCAAGCTCATGCTGCAATGCACGAAAATGGTGGCATACGATATAATCGAAGGTTGTCCTATCAGGAATCATCGTGACTTACAGCATCAAAGAGATTTTCTACACCTTGCAGGGCGAGGGCGCACATGCCGGCCGGCCGGCTGTGTTTTGCCGCTTTTCCGGCTGCAATCTGTGGACCGGGCGCGAGAGCGACCGCGCCAGTGCCGTCTGCCAGTTCTGCGATACCGATTTTGTCGGCACCGACGGCGAGGGCGGCGGTAAATTCAAGTCGGCCGAAGCGCTGGCCTCGACCATCGATGCGCTGTGGCCGTCCACTTATCCTGCCAGCAAGTACGTGGTATTCACGGGCGGCGAGCCGCTGCTGCAACTGGACCGCGCGCTGATCGACGCCATGCATGCCAACGGTTTTACCATCGCCATCGAGACCAATGGCACGCTGCCCGTGCCAGAGGGGGTGGACTGGATCTGCGTCAGCCCCAAAATGGGATCGACGCTGGTGGTCACCAAGGGCAATGAAATCAAGGTGGTGATACCGCAGACCGGCCAGGACCTGGCCGCTTACGAACAGCTCGATTTCGACAATTTTTACGTGCAGGCCATGGACGGCCCACTGGCGGCCTTCAATACCAGGCTGGCGATTGAAACCTGCAAGCGCAATCCGAAGTGGAAGCTGAGCGTGCAAACCCATAAACTTTTACAGATACCATAATGTTGACCATCACCCGCAAGCTCGAATTCGACGCTGGCCACCGCATTCCCGACCACAAGAGCCAGTGCCGCAACCTGCACGGCCACCGCTACACGCTGGAAATCACCCTGACCGGCGAGATCATCACGGCCGAGGGCAATTCCGACAATGGCATGATCATGGATTTTTCCGACATCAAGTCGCTGGCCAAGGAACACCTGGTCGATGTGTGGGATCACGCTTTCATCGTCTACGAGCAGGACACGGCGGTGCGTGAATTCCTGGCCAGCCTGCCGGGCCACAAAACCGTGGTGATCGACCGCATTCCCACCGTGGAAAACCTGGCCCACGTGGCCTTTGGCATCCTCAAGGCGGCCTATATCGACCGTTTTGGCACCGGCCTGCGCCTGCACAAGCTGGTCCTGCACGAGACGCCCAACTGCTGGGCAGAAATTACCGATGCATGAGCAGTGGATGCGGCTGGCGCTGGAACAGGCCCGCTACGCGAACGACCTGGGCGAGGTGCCGGTAGGCGCCGTGGTGGTGCGCGATGGCGAACTGATCGCCACCGGCTACAACCGCCCGATAGGCCAGCATGATCCTACCGCCCATGCGGAAATCGTCGCGTTGCGCAAGGCCGCTGAAGTGCTGGGCAATTACCGCCTGCCAGGCTGCGAGCTGTATGTGACGCTGGAGCCGTGCATGATGTGCTCGGGCGCCATGATGCATGCGCGCCTGGCCCACGTGGTGTACGGCGCCAGCGATCCCAAGACCGGCGTGTGCGGCTCGGTGCTCGACCTGTTCGCGCAAGAAAAACTGAACCACCACACGGTAGTCACGGGCGGCGTGCTGGCCGAGGAATGCGGCGCGCTGCTGAAAAGCTTTTTTGCCGGTCGCCGCGCCGCCGCCTTGGCCGCCCGCCGTGCGGCCAAGGGCCTGGAGCCGCTGTAAATCAGCCGGGTTGCCGCGTTTCTGGTGATTTTCGGGTTTCTCGTCATGCAGGAAAACAGTGGTATGCTGGACGCTGAACAAGCATGATGGCACTATCTTCAGGGGACTGTTTTGGCAACCGCAGCAGTGAATGGCTTCACCGCCAACGGCGTCAGCGCCAATGGCATCACGCTGGCTTATGAGACCAGCGGCAATCCGCAGCATCCACCGGTGCTGCTGATCATGGGGCTGGGCATGCAGCTCAGCTCCTGGCCTGCCGATCTGGTCGAGGGACTGGTGGAGCAGGGCTATTATGTGATCCGCTTCGATAACCGTGACAGCGGCCTGTCCACCAAGCTCGATCATCTGCGTCCGCCGAGCCTGGTCATGGCCTGGCTCAAGTCGCTGGTCGGCTGGCGCCAGGCCCCTGCTTATACCCTCAACGACATGGCGCTTGATAGCGTCGGCCTGCTCGACGCGCTCGGCATCGCCCAGGCCCACCTGGTCGGGGTGTCCATGGGCGGCATGATCGCCCAGCTCATCGCTGCGCGCCATGGCGAGCGGGTGCTGAGTCTCACATCGATCATGTCCAGCAGCGGCCGCCGCAATTTGCCCGGACCCAGTGCCGCCGCACGCGCAGCCATGCTGCGCCGGCCGCCTGGCCTGCACCAGCGCGCCGCACTGATCGATCACGCGGTCGGCCTGATGCGCACCATCGGCAGCCCGGCCTTTCCCACGCCCGAGCGGCGCCTGCGCGAGCAGATCGAGCAGGCGCTCACGCGCAGTTTCTGCCCGGCCGGCACGGCACGGCAGATGAGCGCGATTGTCGCCTGTGGTGATCGCAGCGCGCTGCTGCGAAAAATCAGCTGCCCCACGCTGGTCATCCACGGCAGCGCCGATCCGCTGGTGCCGCTGGCCTGCGGCGCCGATACCGCCCAGTCGATACCCGGCGCCCGTTTCCACCCGATCGAGGGCATGGGCCACGACCTGCCAGCACAACTGACTGAACGCCTGCTGGCGCTGCTCGATGCACATCTGCGCGGTAACGATCAGAGCGCCGGCCACGCCATGGCAGGTTCTGTCGCGCCACAGCCTTCGCCTAAGACCGGCAGCAACACCCCCCATTGACCTTTTTTGATCGAGCTATCTTGAACCAGCAAGCTATTGGTATTGCCATTGTCGCCCCCGGCGGTTACGCCCCCGATTCCGTCGCCTTGCGCGCCGGGGTAACGCGCCTTGAGCAGCAGGGCTTTGTCATTCACAACTACTACGACGATGATGCAAAATACCAGCGCTTTGGCGGCACCGATGCGGCGCGCCTGGCGCAATTGCATGCGGCGGCGGCCGATCCTGCGGTGCAGGTGGTGATGGCCTTGCGCGGTTCGTATGGCATGAGCCGGTTGCTGCCGCACATCGATTACCGCGCACTGGCTGACAGCGGCAAGCTGTTTGTCGGCTATAGCGATTTTACCGCCCTGCAGATGGCGCTGATGAAGGAAACCGGCGCCATCAGCTTTGCCGGTCCCATGATCTGCGATGATTTTACCCGCGCCGAGCCCGACTCTTACACGGTACAACAATTGTTCGATTGCCTGCGCGGGCCGCAGCACCAGGTCCATGGTGCGGTTGCCGATGAGGTGGTGGATAACCCGCTGCTCGATGTGAACGGACGCCTGTGGGGCGGCAACCTGGCGATGCTGACCAGCTTGCTGGGTACGCCGTATTTCCCGACTATCGACAACGGCATCCTGTTTATCGAGGACGTAGGCGAACACCCGTACCGCATCGAACGGATGTTGCTGCAACTGTTGTACGCCGGTGTGTTCGACACTCAACGGGCACTGGTGCTCGGCGAATTTACTGCCTACAAGGCCGGTGCTTTCGACAATGGCTATGACTTTGCCGCCATGCTCGCTTACCTGCGTGAACGGCTGCCACTGCCGGTGCTGACCGGCTTGCCGTTTGGCCATGTGAAGCGGCGCGCCACGCTGCCGTTTGGCGGCATGGCGCGGCTGGAGTCGCAAGCGCGCGCTTTCGCGCTGACCATCAGCGATTACCCGACGCTGCCAGCGCGTTGAGACAGCGCGCGGCGTTTGCCAGCTTATTGAACGCGGCGCACGCGCGGCGCCTGGCGCGTGCCTTCGACTTCAAAGAATATGCTGCCCAGGGCGTTGCGGGTCAGGACTACGCGCGGATTGGTCTTTTGTTCAAACCAGCCCGTGCTGTCGTCCGCCACCCGCCATACCTGGCCGTTGGCCAGGTAAAAGGTGGTGTTGGGCCCCCAGCCTTCTACCGTGCCCTTGACCGTGGAGGTGATCGCATTGGTGGTATCGGACTTGCGCATCTGGCTGGCGCTGAGTCCGAAGCTGGCTTCGGCATCGGCGGCTGTGCTTGTTGCAGCGGTTGGGGTTGGAACGCTGGCCGGGGCAGGCGCCACAGCCGCAGCCGGTACTGTTGCACCAGCCGCCACCGGTGCGGCCACAGCTGCAGTATTGGCGGCCTTGGCTGGCGCAGTGGTGAGCGCAATCGCGTCATAGCAATGCACGCGGGCCGTCTGGTCGGCAATCGCGCGGCAGCGCAGCAGATCGGCATCGGCCGCCAGCACGGCGCCATGGGCGGAAATGGCCAGCACAACAAGCAGAGCTTTCATGGGAAGTTTTTCCTGGTTGAGATGGACCGATTATATAGATTCCTTTGTTCAATAAAAATAGCCCGGCGCGCGTGAGCGGGCCGGGCCAAGGACAGCGAAGGCGCAGGCAAGCTGGCCTTCTCCGGAGGACACTGAATTAGTTGCGGTAGTTCAGGCCGATCATGATGCGGCGACCGGCATATGAGCTGTCGAGCAGGTTGGGCGTGCCATCGGCAAACGGCGCGTAATGGGCCTGGCTGCGCGAGGTCGAGCTCAGGCCCAGGTTGCGGCCTTCGGCGAAGATCTCGAAGTTTTTGTTGAAGCGGTAGGCGATCTTGGCATCGACGTAGCGGGTGGCGTCGGTAAAGTTCGGCGAACCTGGGTTGTACGGCAGCACGTTGGTGCGCCCGCCGGCGGCATTCGGGTAATTGTTGACCGTGGTGCCGCCGCAGCCGGCGATGCAGTTGAACTTGGCTGCGACCACCTGCAGCGCCACCCGTGCCGAGAAGGCGCCGTCGTCGTACCACACCGAAGCGTTGTACGTGTATTTCGATTCGCCAAACGGCGGCAAGGCTTCGCCGGTCAGCAGATCGACGATGCGCTGCGAGGTATCGGTGGACTTCAGCTTGGTGTAGTTGAAATCGACGCCGGTGTAGCGCAGCTTCCATGGCAGGAAGGTGAACGCAGTCTTGCCGCCAAACTCCACCCCGGTACGGGTGATGTTCGGTCCGTTCTCATACGTGCGGTAATCGAAGTCGATGTTGCCCACGGGCTGACCGGTTTGCGGGTCGGTGACGTTGGTACCTTCGAAGATGCGCAGGTCGGTACGGCCGACCACCCGGTTGCCGCCGATAATACCCACCTGGCGGAAGCCGGCCACCGACAGCGAGGTATCATTGTTCGGATACCATTCGAGCGCCAGATTCTGGTTCCAGTTGGTCTGGGCGCGCAGCGCCGGATTGCCGATGACGTTATTGCCGCAGTTCTGGTCAGAGATTTCTTCGCCGCTGGCGGTGATCTTGCGTTCATCGTAGGTGCACTCGCCGGCAGGCATCAGCGTGCGCACTGGTGGCCGGGCGATCTGCTTGGCGCGGTTGTAACGCAGCACCACCTGGTCCGGCACCAGCCACATCGACAAATTCAGGATCGGCATGTAGTCGGTGTTGGTGGCGTAAAACGTGGTGGGGCGGCGCATGGTGGCGCTGGTGATGCCGGCGGCAGCGTTCGGGAAGTTCTCGTTGTAGGCAGCAGTTTTCCGGATCGAGGTAAAGCCGATGGTGCCGCTGGCCTCGACCTTGGTGCGCACCACGCGGTAGCCAAAGTTGCCGTCCAGTTCCATGTCGAAAGGCAGCTTCCAGTTGGTAAACGGAATTTCCTGGATGGCGAAATCGGTCATGAAGTAGCCGGACGTCACGCGCTCCTTGAAGCTGTTGACCGGTTGCGCATACACCTTGCCATCGTTGGCCATGCATTCTTTGACGCAGTTGAAATTGACATTTGGCGTGCCCACCAGCGAAAACACTTTTTCCACGTCGATCTGGTCCCAGCTGTTGATCAGTCCGGCCGGACGGTCAGGCTGGCCGTTGAAGAAGGTGGAATTCGGCCCTTTCATCGATTGCGCGATGATGTCGAGGAACTGTTGCTGGCTCATGTAGGTCGTGCCCGATTGCGCAGCGCTCAGGTTGGTATTTGGCACATAGCCCGTCAAACAAGGTTTGCCGCCAGCTCCCAGCGAACCGGGCGTGTTGGCGCAACCCTGGAAGAAGCTGCGCACATTGGCGGAAGGAATAATAATCGGCGCCACATAGCCGGCCTGGCCGAAAGTGCCCACGGCTGCCTGCACGGTATTGCCGCCGCCGCCCCAGGTGCTACCCGAGGTATCGCGCAGGTTGAAGCCGGTCTTGATGCGTTTGAAGAAGGGAATCCGCTCGCTGAGCGCATAGCTGAAGTCTGCCTTGGCCGTGCGCTCCTCGGTTTCCGACATCTGCGGACTGAACGAGAGTTGCGGCGCTTGCGTGGTCAACGGCTGCTGCGCGATGGTGTAGGCAGGCGAGGCCGGATTGTTGACGGTGGCGGTCACTGCTGCGGCAGCAGCGGTGGCCGGGTTCAGGCCTGCGTAGATCCGTGGATCGCCCTGGTCGAAGCTGTTGGCGGCCTCGTAAGTCCACAAGCCGTTCGGCAGCACTTTCATGGTGGTCGGGCCGTAATTGGTGCTCCAGTTGGTGCGCTTGTCGGCGCGGCGCCATTCGGAGCGGGCATCGCCAAGGAAAAACTCGGCCGTGAAGCCGCCATTGCGGTAGGTACCACCGGTCTGGAAGTAGCGGTTGGTGGTTTCCATGGCGTTGTAAATCTGATCGGTATTCACATTGCCGTCGGTGATGCGCATTTCCGTTACGTGGTGGTTGGCGTCCACCTTGACAGTACGCGGATCGACGTTGGCCACCGCACCCTGGATCGGGAAAGCGCTGGTGCGGAAGCTCATATTGTCGTACAGGTAGTAGCCGGAACCGGGCACCGGCCTGCGCACGCCGGTGGTGTCGCTGAACGTAGGGCCCAGGTAAGTCGGACTGACCGAGCTGGTCGGGTTGACGTTGAGGCCGCCCAGGCCATAGGTCATGAAGGTATCCTCGACCTCGCGCTTGCTGTAGTTGACTTTGCCGTACAGGCTCAGTTCGTTGGTAACCTTGAAGTCGTAACGCAGATCGATGTTGTTGCGCTTGTCTTCCTGGCGTTTCTGCACATAGCGCACCAGCGACGGCGTGTAATCGTTCCACTGGTTCAGGCAAGACATCAATTCATTGCCACGGGTATTGACGGCGGCGTTTTGCCGGTCGTTGCCGTTGATGGCGGCGCGTTGCGCATCGGTCAGGTTGGGGAACGCCGCATAGCAATCGGCCTTGGTCTGGGCGGCGGCCGACTTGGTCAGAATTTCCAGCGGCGTGGCGGCATTGAAGAAGCCGCCGGCGGTCAACGGCGATTGCAGGGTAGGCGTGGTGTTGGCCGGATCGCCGGCCGCCATGGTGCTGGGCAAATAGGTAAAAGTCTTGTTCGGCGAATTGTCGAAGTCGAGCGCACGGGCATAGCCTTGTACTGCCGAGGTGGCGACCTGGGCCGAGTGCGATTCGTTGACCATGCGCGAGGTCGAGGCGTTGACCATCACGCCCATGCGGTTGTCGAAGAATTTTTTGGTGGCGATCAGGTTGGCGTCGGGCGACCATTCCTTGTTCAGCGAGCCTTGCGAACCGGCCACGCGCAGCGACACGAATGGTTCCTTGAAATCGAGACTGGTACGGGTTTTGATGATCACACCGCCACCGAGCGAACCTTCGGTCATGTCGGGCGTGGAACCCTTGACCACGTCCACACTTTTGATCAGGTCGGCAGACAGCGAGCGGAATTCCACACCGCGACCGCCACCACCGCCGTTCATGTCGGTGCCGCCCGCCGATTGCACGCCCTGGCCGTCGATCTCGACGCGGGTCAGGTCGGCCGAGTTGCCGCGAATCGCCACGCTCACACCTTCGCCAAAGTCGCCGCGATCAAGCGCCACGCCGGCAATGCGCGAGATGGCTTCGCCGATGTTACGGTCGGGGAAGGCGCCCACGTCTTCCGCCACGATGGAGTCCATCGCAGTGGCGGCATTTTTCTTGCGCTCGATGCCCGATTGCTGCGAGGCGCGTGTGCCTTGCACGACGACTTTTTTGATTTCGGTATCGGCGCTGGCTGCTGCGGCGCTGGCAGTGGCAGGAGTCGTGGCGCTGGCGCCATCCTGGGCCAGCGCCATATTGCTGGCAACGAGCGAGGCAAGAGCAATGGAAATGGCCGAGGTCAAAGGCCGAAGGCGTGGGGTGCTGCGCGGCAGACGGCGCAAGCCGTCGTCGGTAATGGTCATCTGTATCTCCCTTGTGGCCGGTGTGGCCTTTGTAAACGTGGCTGTGTTCGCCCGCTGATATTTCAGTATTAGTCTAGTGTTGAATTTAGGCTATGGTTTGCTGAAATGAAAAGAATCACACCAGTGATCGGAAGTGTGGTTTTGCTACAAAAAGGGGATTTTTTGCGAATTTTGGTTATCGCAGGTGGGCAGGCAGGGCGTTGATGACGGGGCAGTCCATGCCCAACTGCCTGGCTATACCCGCGCCCAGTCACAACTGGTGCATACCGTACGGGCATCGAGCATGCGGACCAGCACGCGGCGGCGCATGCCTGCCGGCAGCGTTGCGCACAGGGTCACGCACAGTTCCAGTTCCAGCGCGCCTTCGGCCAGATCGAGCGCGCTGATGCGCACGGCGCTAAAGTCAAAGATGTGGCCGACGGCAGGGAAGGCGGCCTTGTAAAAGCTTTCCTTGGCCGAGAACACCATGGTCAGCAACAGTTCCATCGATGCCGGCCCGGCCTGGCGCCTCAGCCATTCCAGTTCGCCTGCATCGAGGGCGATGCGGGCCACGGCGGCGGCGCCGGAAGCGTCGAGTACGGTTTCGATATCGATGCCGATGGCGCCATGTTCGCTGTTGCGCAAGGCTACAGCCGCCGCATAGTCATTGTTATGCGAAATGCTGCCGATGATCCCTGTCGGCCAGCACGGTTCGCGCTGGGCGCCGGTGGTCACCTCGATATGCGCCAGTCCGTAACGCGCCAGCGCCTGGCGCGCGGCCAGCCGTCCATGAAAATACTCGGCCTGGCGCTTGCGCACACTGGCGGCAATCGATGGCGGGCAGGGCAGGGCGTGACTGGCGAACCAGCTGGGGTCAAAGTCTTTTGCCTGAAAGCGCAGCAGGCAGAGCGGAACCTGGCCGCCGCCGCTGAGTGGCAGGCCATGCACGGACACAGCGGGGATGGGCAGGGGCGGCGGGAAGATGGTGGAACTCCTCAGTGACGGTCCGACAGTATAGCAACGTCAGTCGGTGATTGGTTCGCAACATGAAACCACGTTGATGCGCACTGCCAGAAGATTCATGTTGCAAAAAACGATACTGTCTGAGACAATCATCTAAACGATAATAATTCTCATTCAAAATCCTCCTCCTCCTCTTCCTCCTCCTGCTCATGTCAACAACCAGTGCTGCCGAGATTCGCCAGCTTTTCATCGCCTCACGTCTGCCACTGCGCGATACCGCTGCCCGCATCCTCGGCTGCCGGCAGCGGGCGGAGGATGTGGTGCAAGATGCTTATCTGAAGCTGTCCGATGGTATCGAAGAGCTCCACATCCTCAATCCCGGCGCCTACCTGTTTCAACTGGTGCGCAACCTTGCCATCGATCGTCATCGCCGTTCGGCGTTTGAACAGCAGGTGTTTACCGGCGGCGACGAAGAGCTCCAGCCAGGCTCCGGCGTTACCCCCGAGCTGCAGGCGATCCACACGCAGGACCTGGTGCTGGTGGCGCGCGCGCTGGGCAAGCTGCCCGAACGCACCCGCGCCGCCTTTGAACTGCATCGCCTGGCCGGCAAAACCCAGCGTGAAGTGGCGCTGCAATTGGGCATCTCGACCACGCTGGTGAATTTCATGATCCGCGACGCCATGGAATGCTGCCGCGCCGCCCTGCAGGCGGTCTGAGGTCTGAGGTCTGAGGTCCGGGTTATGGCAGGCCAGTTGCTATAATGGGCCGGCGGCGCCAATCACGGCGCCGCGCTCCGGATATCCGCCATGACCCACACCACCAACGCCGACCCGCACTGGCAGTGCGCCCTCGACTGGATACAGCGCGAGCACGAAGCCACCCTCGACGATGCCGCCCACGCCGAATTGACAGCGTGGCTGAAAGCTGATCCCGCCCATCTGAAGGCCTACCAGGAAGCCTGGCGCGCGTGGCTGATTGCTGGCCTGGTGCCGCCGCAATCCGGGCAGCTGTAATTGAGCGGCTGGCGGAGCGTTCTATTTTTACCTTACCCTTGTTACCGTTGTTACGCTATCGCCTGCGCTGGTATGCGCTGAGCACTGCGCGGCTGCTGCTGCGGCGCTGGCAGGCTGTGGCCCTGATCGTCGGCCTGACGGCATCGGCCAGCACCTCGGCGTTGGGCAATATGGAAACGCTGGCCTATCCCTTGCTGGCACTGCTGACGCCCGACCATGGCGCGGCCGGGCGCGCCCTGCATTTGTTGGCGCTGCTGGCCGTGTGCGGCCTGTGGGCCAGCATGCAGCGTGCCCAGATCGAGGGCGGGGCGTTCATGGAATTTGCCGGCGCACTGCCATTTTCGCCCCGGCAGCTACGCCGGCTCAATATTGCCGTACTGTTGCTGGCCGATGGCCCGCTGCTGTTTCTGGCGGCTGGCGCGCTGGCCTCCACGCTGGTCCACTATGCGCCACTCACGCATGTGCTCCTTCTGTGTAACCTCGTCGTGCTGGCGCTGGTAACGCAAGTGGCCGTGCTCGAGCGGCGCATCGACCACCTGCTGTATGTTGCGCTCACGTGCACGCTGCTGGCGGGCAGCTTTGCCACACGCGCCGCACTGGCCATCGAACTGCTGGCTGCAGCCGGCGGCGTGCTGGCGCTGTGGGCAGGTCCGTGGCGCCGCTGGCCGCGCCGCACCATGCCGCACAAGACTGCTGTATCGTGGGCGGCGGCATCGCAGCGACGTTCGTCGCGCAGTGGCGCCGGGTTTCAAGGCTTGCAGCTATCCGCGCTGATCTTGTATCGCGGCCGCCGCAACGAGGTGATGGGCAAGACCTTGCTGGCGTCCGTTATGGTGACCGCGGCCTCGGGTATGGTGCAAATTTTTGGCAACGATGCACGCAGCCTGGGCGTGATTCTGATCGCCCAGGGTTGCGTTGCATTGAGCATCAGCGGCATGTTCCGCTACTTGCACATGACGCACTGCGCCAGCCTGGGCTTTAGCGGCGCGCTGCCGCTGGCGCCACACTGGTGGCGCCGGTTCGACCTGGCCGTGGTGACCGCCCTGTGCCTGCCATTTCTGCTGGCGCTTGCGGTGCTGGCCTGCTGGAGCGGCAGCGCCACGCCGTGGCAGGGAGCGGTGTCCGTGGTGTCCTATGCCTTGCTGCTGTGCGCCTTGTCGGTGCCGCACCTGTACACCGATCGCCATGCCGTCGTCGTTGGGACTGTGGTGACCGGAAGCTGGATTGCAGCGATGTTTGCCTGCCTGATGTAAGGAGTGGTCATGTTACGCTTTGATGATGTCTGCAAATCCTTCGGCTCCCGCCACGTGCTGCGCTCGCTCAGCCTGTCGCGCCCGGCCGGCGCGCTGGTGCTGCGCGGGCCGAACGGTGTCGGCAAATCGACGCTGCTGCGCGTGCTGGCTGGCGTCACGCCAGCCGACAGCGGAACTATCTGGATCGATGGCCAGCCGCTGCACAGCGATCCGGTAGCGGCCAAGCTGCGCCTGGCCTATGCGCCCGATGAATGCCCGATCTATCCCTTCATCAGCGGCCACGAACTGCTGGATTTTGTGGCGTATGCCAAGCGCTGCACGGTGACACCGGCAGTGCATGCCATTCTTGAGCGCTTCGGTCTGGGACCACACCTGGCTACGCGTTGTGGCGATATGTCGCTCGGTACCCAGAAAAAGCTGATGCTGGCCGCTGCCTGGATCGGTGCACCGGCGCTGCTGCTGCTCGACGAGCCATCGAACGGACTCGATACCGATGCGCGCGCCGTACTGATCGAGCTGTTACGGGACAGGAGCGCCGAGGCGGTGGTGCTGCTGTCCAGCCATGATCAGGCGTTTGCCGAGGCGATAGGTGCCGAGGTGATCGAGTTCGACACGTTGTGCCACCGCGCTTAACCAGGTAGCCCGGTTAACCCGGTTAACACCAACAGCTAGCGGATGCGCAGCTTATCCTGAAAATGCGCCAGCAGGCGGCTGACCTTGGGATGGTGTTCTTTGCTCACCGGCCAGAGCAGATGCAGCGGCAGGCCGTCAATGTCACAGTCCGGCAAGATCGCCAGCAGCCGGCCACTGCGCAGGTGCGGCCCGACCAGCCAGGTCGCCATTTGCGCCACCCCCAGCCCAGCCAGCACGGCATCGAGCTGGGCCTCGGCGTGGCCGACCACGGCGCGGCTTCCGACGTAACGGCGTTCCACCAGGCCAGCTTCGGTGGCCACCAGCCAGGAGCCTGGTTCACCGCTGCTGCGGCCATACGTCACCACTGCGTGCTGGTCTGCTTGCAGCTGCGCCAGCGACAGCGGCATGCCGCGCCTCTCCAGGTAGACCGGGGAGGCGCAAAAAATCAACCGTTCATTGCCCAGAAAGCGGCGGCCGACATTGGCCGGCCAGCTGTTGGACCCACCGATGCGCACCGCCATATCGACGCCATCTTCCACCACGTCGATAAAGCGGTCGCTGAACATGATGTGCGGCGCAATGCCGGGGAAGCGCTCGAGAAAATCGAGCAGCACCGGCATCACCTGCAAATGGCCAAAGGTCGCGGGCAGTTCCAGCTGCAGCCGGCCCGATGGCTGCTCATCGTCGGTGATCAAATCACGCTCGGCGGCGGCAATGTCGTCCAGCACCTGCACGCAGCGTCGATGGAACTTGTGGCCGGCGTCGGTCAGGCGCAGGCGCCGCGTGGTGCGCTCGAACAGCCGCGTATTGAGGCGCGCTTCCAGGCGGCCGATCGCCTTGCCTACGGCAGAACTGGTCAGGTTGAGCCGTTGCGCCGCCGCCGTAAAACTGCCGGCGGCGGCCACCGCCACAAACACATCAAGTCCCTTCAGTCGTTCGGTGTTGTGCATGGACATTCGGATAATTAAAGAATTTAATTCTATCATCGGTGGAATATTCATCCGGGATAAGAATTGAAATCGCTAATATCATGGCAGATTATCATTTCAGTCTGCTATCCATGTCTCGACCAACACCGATCTCCTCCAGCATTACGGCCGGTAACATGCCGATCATCCTGCTGGCAATTGCCGCCTTCGTGGTGGTCACTACCGAATTCATCATGGTTGGCCTGCTGCCGGGGATCGCCCGCGAGTTGTCAGTTTCCGTGGCCAGCGCCGGGCAACTGGTGACGCTGTTCGCGGCTGTCGTCATGCTGGCCGGCCCGGTGCTGACTGCATTGCTGGGGCACGTCGAACGCAAGCGCCTGTTCGTGATCGTGCTGCTGATTTTTAGCGCCTCCAACGTGCTGGCCGCCATCGCCCCGAGCATCGGTACGCTGGCGCTGGCACGGGTGATCCCGGCGCTGGCGCTGCCGCTGTTCTGGGGCACGGCCAGCGACACCGCGGCGCAGCTGGCAGGGCCTGCAAGAGCAGGCAAGGCCGTGTCCACCGTGTATCTCGGCATTTCTGCGGCGATGTTGTTCGGTATTCCGGGCGGCACGCTGGCAGGCGACCTGCTAGGCTGGCGCGGCGCCTTCTGGGCGTTGGCGGCCATGTCGCTGGTGATCGCCGCGTTGCTGGCGCTGTTCATGCCGGCCATGCAGCCGGGACCACGCGTGCGCCTGGGTCAGCAACTGAGCATCGTGCGCAACCGCTATTTCGTCGCCAACGTCGCTCTGTCGGTGCTGGTGTTTACCGCCATGTTCACCGGCTACACCTACCTGGCCGAGATCCTGGAGCGCGTGGCGCAGATCGAAGCGTCGCAGGTGGGCTGGTGGCTGATGGGCTTTGGCGCGGTTGGCCTGATCGGTAACTGGCTCGGTGGCCTGTGGCTCGACAACAAGCCCCTGCTGACCACGGCGGGCTTTTGCCTGCTGCTGGCAGCCGGCATGGCGGCCACTGTCGGCTTTGGTCCGGTGCATGGCATGTTGATTGGTGCGCTGGCGGTCTGGGGGATCGCCAATACGGCGCTGTATCCGATCTGCCAGGTAAGGGTCATGCAAGCCGCGCCGGGCGCGCAGGCGCTGGCCGGCACGGTCAATGTATCGGCCGCCAATGCCGGCATTGCGCTCGGTGCGATGGTGGGCGGCGCTGCGATTCC
>JBEVNE010000359.1:0-11442 GCA_040508275.1 Duganella sp. | reverse complement strand
CGTCTACTGATCGTTTACCGACAGGCTTATTTACCAGCCTCCGGCATCAGGTTTTTCTTGAAGAACGCCTCGATCAAACCATACACATGCCGCTGAGCTACCTTGCCCGACATGCCGTGCTTGGCGCCCGGGTAGGTCATCAGGTCGAACTGCACATTGCGCGCCACCAGCGCATCGATCATGCGCGTGGTGTTGGTAAACAAGACGTTATCGTCAGCCATGCCGTGCACCAGCAGCAGCGGCGACTTCAGGCCGTCCACGTGCGAGAACACGCCAGCCGAGGCGTAGCCGGCAGCGTTGAGCTTGGGCGTGCTCATGAAGCGTTCGGTGTAGTGGGTGTCGTACAGCGCCCAGTCGGTGACCGGCGCCACCGACACGCCCATGGCGATCTTGTCCGATGCCTGCGCCAGCAGGCGCAGCGACATGAAGCCGCCATAGCTCCAGCCAAACACGCCGATGCGCTTGGCGTCGATGAAGCTTTGCTGGCTCAGCCACTCGATGCCGGTCAGCTGATCTTCCACTTCCACCTTGCCCAGGTTCAGGTAGATGGCATCGGTAAAGGCGCGTTCGCGGCGGCTGGAGCCGCGGTTATCGAGACGCCAGACCACGAAGCCCTGTTGCGCCATGTACTGGTCGAACAGATTGCCCCACTTGCGCGACACGTGCTGCGCGCCCGGGCCGCCATAGGTGGACAGGTAGACCGGATATTTTTTTTGCGGGTTAAAGTTGGCTGGCTTGGTGATCGAGTAGTGCAGGGTTTGACCGTCTTTCGCCTTGAGCGTGCCGTACTCGGGACGCAGGTGGGCGTCGAGGTATTTGGCATACGGATGGCTGGCGTTCAGCTCGTTGCGCTCTAACCAGCTGATCATGCTGCCGTCGGGACGGCGGATGCTTACCTGCGGCGGCGTGTTGGGATCGGAATAGGTATCGACGAAGACCGCGCCATTGCTGGCAAAGCTGGCGTCGTGCCAGCCGTCGCCCTGGGTGATGCGGGTCGGCTTGTCGGCGGTCGAGCCATCGAGCTTGAGTACATAGGTCTGGCTGTCGGTGGCGGCGTCGCGGTTCGATTGCACGAACACGCGGCCGTTTTTTTCATCGATGGCCAGCAGGCGCTCGACCACCCAGTTGCCGCTGGAGATAGGGTGCAGCAGCTTACCGTTCATATCGTACAGGTACAGGTGCTTGGTGCCGCTGCGCTCGGACGACCAGATGAAGCCCTTGCCCTTGGCCAGGAAACGCAGGTCGTCAAAGATATCAACCCAGGTGTTGGCGGTTTCGGTGATCAGCACGCGCTGTGCCAGCGTGGCGCCATCGACTGCCACCAGTTCGAGTTTTTGCTGGTTGCGGCTCTGGCGCTGGAACAGCAGGGTTTTGCTGTCGCTGCTCCAGTCGGCACGTACCAGGTAAATATCCTGCTCGGCGCCGAGATCGACGTTGCGGATCTCGCCATTGGCCAGCGTGACGATTTTCAGCTGGACGGTGGCGTTGGGATCGCCGGCGGCAGGGTAGCGCTGCTCGATCACCTCGGTGCGGTCGGCATAGATTTCAAAGCGGCGCGCCACCGGAACCTGCGCTTCATCGTAACGCTTGTAGGCGATGGCCGAATCGTCGGGCGCCCAGTAGTAGCCGCTGGTCTGGTGCATTTCTTCCTGCGCCACAAACTCGGCTTCGCCATTGTGGATGGTGCCGCTGCCATCGGTGGTCAGCTGGCGTTCCTGGTTGGTGCTCAGGTCGATCACAAACAGGTTCTGGTCGCGCACAAACGACAGGTAGCGGCCCTTGGGCGAAATTTTCGGATCAAGCACATTGCCTTTGGCCACCAGGCGCGCGGCGTCCGGCTTGCTGGCGTCGATCAGGTACAGGTTGCCGGCAATCGGCACCAGCAGTTGCTTGCCGTCCGGCGACCAGCTGTAATTGAGGATGCCTTTGAGCGCCGCCGTGCGGGCCCGCTCGCGGCGCGCTTTTTCGGCGTCGGACAGGTTTTCTTCGGGGACCAGGGTTTTCGAATCGACCAGGCGCTGGGTGGCGTTATTCTTCAGGTTGTATTCCCACAGGTCGAGCTGGAACTGATTGTCTTCGCGCCCCCGCAAAAAAGTGACGCGCGCGCCATCGGGCGACACTTTGAGGTTACGCACGCCCGGACCGCTCAGCGACGGGTCGGAATGGATGCGGTCAAGCGTGAGTTTTTCGGCAGCGGCATGGCCACCGGCGAGCAAGGCGAAAGAAGCCAGGGAAGCGAGGATAAAACGCATGAAGAATGTCTCGTGATGGGGTGAATCCGAGACGATACCAGACTGTCACAGGCGTGGCGAGGTGGCAATCTTCTGAATAAAACCGGGTATACCGTTTTTCGTTCGGTGAGCAAGGCCGAGGCCGAAGCCACGGCCAAGGCCGCTATCGGCCAACCATCCCGCCGGCTTCCTTTACCCGCGCCAGCGACAGGCGCTGCAGTGCCCAGCTGAGCAGCACTGCCGCCACCGTCAGGCCGATCACCAGTCCGATCCAGAAACCGGCCGCCGCCATCGGCTGGGCCGGCGTCCATGGCAGCCAGGACCATTGGGGCGCGAGGCCCAGCCAGCAGCCGATGGGCAGGGCGAAGCCCCAGAACGCCAGCACCTGGATCTGCATCGGCTGGCGCGAGATCTTGTAGCCGCGCAGCGCGCAGGCGGCCACCACCTGGGTGGAATCGGACAGCTGGAACAGTGCCGCAAACAGCAGCAGGTGCGCGCACAGTTGCTGTACCGCCGGGTCCGACGTGTAGGCGCGGGCGATCTGGTCGCGGAACACGACGATGAACAGCGCCGACAGTACCGCGAACGCCAGCGACATCCACACGCCCACCCAGGAAATAAAGCGCGCCTGCGCGGGATTGCCTTCTCCCATCGATTGGCCCACGCGGGTGATCAGCGCCATGCCAAAGCTGAGCGGCACCATGAATACCAGCGAGGTGAAGTTGAGCGCAATCTGATGCGAGGAAATTTCTACCACGCCATAACGCGCCACCAGCAGGCTGACGGCGCCAAATGCGCTGACCTCGGCAAAATAACTGATGCCGATCGGCACGCCCAGGCGCAGCATGGCGCCGATCTGCGGCCAGTGCGGCGCTTCCCATTGGCCCAGCGGATAGGTGGCGCGATAGGCTGGCGCATGGCGTATCCAGGCCAGCATGGCAAACAGCATCACCCACATGCACAGTGCCGTCGATACGGCGCAACCGACCCCGCCCAGCGCCGGCATGCCCCAGTTGCCGAATACCAGCAGCCAGTTGACGAACACATTGATGGCCAGGCCGAGAATGGCGATCAGCATCACCGGCCGGGTTTGATTGATGCTGGTGCTGTAACCGTACAGCGCGCGGTAGGCGGCAAACGGCGGCAGGCCCAGGCTGATGATGTGCACAAACAGCTCGGCCTGACGCTGCACGTGCGGCGCCAGATAAAGGTGGTCGAATAGCAGGGTGGCGAGATTGGCCAGCAGCATGGCGACCACCCCCACGCCCAGCGATTTCCATAGCGCCTGTCGCACCACGTGCGGCACCTTGTGCAACTGGCCGGCGCCAACGTCGTGGGCGGCGATGCTGTTAATCGCCATCATGGTGCCGCTGACCGTGACCAGAATGATCGACCAGATCGAGGCGCCCAGCGAGACGGCCGCCAGTTCGTCGGCGCTGGTGTGGCCGGTCATGGCCACGTCCGCCACACCCATGCCCACCGTGGCCAGTTGCCCGATCAGCATGGGCCATGCAAGTTTCCACAGCGAGACGGCTTCAACGCGGAGATTGGACAAGGTGAGGGCGTGCGGCATGGATTGTGAAAAAGGCAAAGCGCAATCTTACCAGTGCCATCCGTTGCCAGCAGTTTTCTTGATAGTAATTGTTGCAATTCTGTGTCGTCAGGTCCTTCGGCGTCAGCGTTATAGTGTTATGGACAATCGAAGTCCAACCACCATGCGAATCACTTGTATCTCGGTCACGCAAGCTAGCGTCGCTTTGGAGTAAACTTGCGTAGTCAGACACTGAGGATACCGATTGTGGAATACAAGGATTACTACCAAACCCTGGGGGTGGCAAAAACCGCTTCCGACGACGATATCAAAAAGGCTTACCGCAAGCTGGTCCGTAAATACCACCCGGACGTCAGCAAGGAGGCCAACGCACAAAAGAAAACTCAGGAACTGAACGAAGCCTATGGCGTGCTGGGCGACGCGGAAAAACGCGCCGCCTACGACGATCTCGGGCGTGGCCAGCAATACCGTGCCGGCCAGGAGTTCCGTCCGCCGCCGGGCTGGGGGCGTGGTCCGGGCCAGGGCGCTGCTGGCGCCGGCCCTCATGGCCGCAACGCAGGCTTTGGCGGCGCCGACAACAGCGATTTTTTTGCCGACCTGTTTGCCAACTTCGGCAATGGCGCTGCGCGCCGGCGCCAGGCTTACCAGCCGCAAAAAGGCGACGACACCCACGCCCGCATCACCATCGACCTGGCCGACAGCTACCACGGCGCCACGCGCAACGTCAGCGTGACGGTGGCCGAGCGCGATGCGCAAGACCGCATCTACACGCGCGATCGTACGCTGAGCGTGACGATACCGAAGGGCGTGACGGCGGGCCAGCAGTTGCGGCTGACAGGGCAGGGCCAGAATGGTGAAGCGGGACCGGGCGACCTGTACCTGGAAATCCAGTTCAGCGCCAATCCGCGCTATCGCCTCGAAGGCCGCGACGTGTATCAGACCGTGCCGGTGGCGCCGTGGGAAATGGCGCTGGGTGGCGATATCGACGTGACCACGCCGTCCGGCAAGGTGACGGTGACGGTGCCGGCCGGCTCGCAGACGGGGCGCAAGCTGCGCCTGCGCGGACGCGGCTTGCCCGGCAAGGAAGCGGGCGACCTGTACCTGCTGCTGGAAGTCTCGCTGCCCCCGGCCAATACCGAGCAGGCGCGCGAGCTGTACCAAAAGATGGCGCGCGAGCTGGCGTTTAACCCGCGCGCCTGAAAACCCTAGCGCTGGCGCAGTGACAGCGGCGCCGGTGCTGGCGCCGTGTGGGTGATCGGCAGCATGGGGCCGGGCTGCTGGCCATCGACCAGGCTGTGATAAAAATGGCCGGGCGCTTCCTGTGCGTGATACGGCTGCGCTGGATGGTCTGATGGCGCGTCAGCAGCATGTTCCAGATCGAGGAACTGCTGCATCAGCCAGCGGGTGGCGGGGCCAGGTTCTTCATCGCCACGGCGGATCACATACAGGGGGAAGCTGAACGAGCTGCCTTCGCTGACATCCAGCTGCACCAGGCGGCCGTTGTCCAGGTCCCATTGCACAAATTCCACCGGCATATTGCCCCAGCCTATGCCGCTGCGCAGCAGCGCATGCTTGGAACTGAGGTCGCCCAGGCGCCAGTCGCGCAGCGCCATCACGCCAAAATCCTGGCCTGCCGTCAGGGTGCTGCGGTCGGTCAGCACCAGTTGCGTATGTTCGCGCAATACCGCGCTGGGGATTTTTCCCTTGATCTGCGCCAGCGGATGCCCGGGCGCGGCCACCGGCACCATGATCACATGGCCGCAGCTCTGGCGCTCGATGGCGTCCGGCGTGCCTGGCATCCAGCCGCTGATGCCGATCTTGCAGGTGTTTTCCAGCACCAGTTGCGTAACCGCACCCAGCGCTTCGGTCCGCAGCCGCATTGCCACGGTGGGGAATTCCTTCTGAAATGCTTGCAGGATGCGTACCAGCTTGCAAGTGGAAAACATCACATCGATCACGATCGATACTTCCGCTTCCAGGCCGGACGAGAGCGCCTTGGCGCGGGCGCGCATGCCATCCACCTTGAGCGACACGGCGCGGGCGTCCGCCAGCAGCGCCTTGCCCGCTTCGGTCAGCACCGGCTTGCGCTTGCTGCGGTCGAGCAGGGCGACGTTGAGCTGTTCTTCCAGGTTGGCAATGGTGTAGCTGATCACCGACTGGGTGCGGTGCAGGGCGCGTGCTGCATGGGCAAAACCGCCGTGATCGATGACCGCGATAAACACGCGTAGCTGGTCGAGGGAGGGCAGGCCGGGATCGCGCATCAGTTGTTCCTTTTTTCAATTATCGACATTATCGATGGATTGAATTTAAATTTACAGTATTTCCTCGATAGTAAACCCGTTCTATGATGGCTGCAACTTATCCCATACACAGGAGTTCATCATGGCAACCTTACTTCATATCGATAGCAGTGTGCGTCAAACCGGTTCCCTGTCGCGTCAGCTGAGCGGCGAATTCGTTGCCAAATGGCAGGCCAGTAATACCGCAGGCGCCGTGGTGCGCCGCGACCTGGTCGCCAACCCGCTGCCGCACCTGACCGAACAACTGATCGGAGCGTATTTCACCCCGGCCGAGCAGCGCAATGCCGAGCAGGCCCACGTGATCAAGACTTCCGATGCGCTGGTCGATGAACTGCTTGCCGCCGACACCATCGTGATTGGCGCACCGATGTACAACTTTTCGATCGGCTCGGGCCTGAAAGCCTGGATCGACCATGTTGCCCGCGCCGGCCGTACCTTCCGCTATGGCGCCAACGGCCCTGAAGGCCTGGTCACTGGCAAAAAAGTCTATGTATTCGTCGCCAGCGGCGGCGTCTACAGCGAAGGCCCCGCTGCTGCATACGATCACGTAACCACCTATCTGCGCGCCGCGCTCGGCTTCATCGGACTGACCGACATTACCTTTATCCGGGCAGAAGGCGTGGCCATGGGCGAGGAAGCTGCCGCTGCCGCATTGGCCAAGGGCCGCAGCGCGATCGAGGCAGTTGCCGTCTGATTCGTGTAATTTTGCCATCTGCCGATAGTCTGGTGATGGTTTGATTGCCTCTCCGGCAAGTGGTTGAGACGCAGTTACAACACGGATGCAACACAGTTACAAAGATGGAAGCCCCGCATGACGGGGCTTCGTCTTTGCTGGGCTATGATGATAAGGATACGTCACCCGGAACCTGACATGAAACGCCATTTGCACCTGTTGATCATCGATCCGCAAAACGATTTTTGCGACTTGCCGCCCGAGTATCTGCCGCAACAGCCTGCCACCGGCCATTCGCACGCCCCGGCGCTGCCCGTGCCGGGCGCCCACGCCGACATGCAGCGCCTGGCACAATTGATCCAGTGCGGCGGCGCCGGCATTTCCGCCATCAGCGTCACCCTCGATTCGCATCACCGGCTCGACATCGCCCATCCCACTTTCTGGCGCCATGGCGACGGCCAGCCGGTATCGCCCTTTACAGAAATTACCGCCGCCCAGGTACGGGCCGGGCAATACCTGCCGCGTCAGCCCGATGCTGTGGCGCGCACGCTCGACTATCTCGACCGCCTGGAAGCGGCCGGGCGCTACCGGCTGATGGTATGGCCCGTGCATTGCGAAATCGGTACTTGGGGCAATAACGTGCACGACGCTGTGCGCAGCGCCTACAGCGCCTGGGAAGACCAGGCGCAAGCCAGCGTTGCCAAGCTGGCCAAGGGCGCCAATCCGTGGACCGAACACTATTCTGCCGTGATGGCAGAAGTGCCGTACGACGACGATCCGGCAACCCAGTTCAACACCGCTTTTGTCAACACGCTGGCTGGCGCCGACACCATTTACGTGGCCGGCGAGGCTGGCAGCCACTGCGTCAAAGCCACCGTTGAACATATTGCCGATTACCTCGGCGCCAACGCCACGCGGCTGGTGCTGATCACTGATTGCATCAGCCCGGTAAGCGGTTTCGAGGCCCAGTACCATGCGTTTTTACAGGCGATGCAGGCACGCGGCGTGCGGCTGATGCAGGCGGGCGATGTGCTGCCCGAGCTGCTGGCCAATGCTGTTGAGCAGGTAGCCGATCGCCATGCCTGAGATGGCGCCGGCATGATCACGCGCCGCCAATGGCTGGCAGCGGCGGCCGCCTTGCCGCTGGCGTCCAGCGCCGGTGCAGGGGTGGGCGGCGGTGCAGCAGCGGCGGCGACGGTTCCTGCGGTGCCCAGCAGTGCCAGCAGTATCGGCAGCACCCGCAGCACCCCCGACACGCTGCGCTTCGTGTTTTCGCGCCCGCTCGACAACCCGCGCACGCAATGGCTGATTCGCGTGTACACGCAGTTGCTCGGCGAGCTGGGCATGGGGTTTGTGTTTATCGATGTGCCACCCAAGCGTGCCACTGCGCTGGTGCTGAACGGCGAGGCCGATGGCGAACTGGGCCGCACCTTTGATTACCAGAGCCTGTACCCTACGCTGGTGCGCGTGGCCGAACCGAATAATGCCGTGCGCTTTTGCGCCTACGCCATGCGCCCCGGCGTCAATTTCGATAATTGGCCAGCCCTGCGCACGGCGGGGCTACGCTGCGAATACCGGCTCGGCATCATGGAGCTGGAAAACATGCTGTCGCGCGAGTTGCCACCGCCCCAGGTTTCGTCGATCCCCACCATCGCCCAGGGCTTGAAAAAGCTGCGCCTGAACCGCACCGACCTGTACTTTGACGTGGAAGAAGCGGTCAGCGATTACCTGTATTTTTTGAGCGCCGCCGAGCGCGATGAAGCCGGCCTGGAGCGCCTGCACCAGGCCGGCGTGGTGATGGCCACTACCGGCCATGCCTACCTGGGCCCGGCACGCGCGGCGCTGGCGCCGCAACTGGCGGCGGGACTGGCCAGACTCAAGCGCCAGGGCGATGTGCAGCGCCACCTGGTGGCCAGCCTGGCGGCCTACAAGGAAGCCTTGCTGCGCAGCGGCCGCAACCAGGCCTTGCCCGCTACCCAGCGGCGCTGAACACTGGCCGGATGCCTGCGCGGAATGCTGCGATGGCGTAAGATCACGGGCATAAGTAATTTGGAGACCCAATGAGTCAAGCCATCGTCCGCAGTCTGCTGGAGACCGATTTATATAAATTCACCATGTGGCAGGCGCTGCTGCATGGCCACCCCAACGCCCACACCGAATACGAATTTGTCTGCCGCAACCAGCCGGCCTATCCGCTCACGGAATTGATTGAAGAAGTGGAGCGCGAGCTCGATCACCTGTGTTCGATGAGTTTTCATGACGACGAACTCAATTTCCTGCGTTCGCTGCGCTATATCAAAAGCGATTTCGTCGATTTTTTGACCGTGTTCCGCTTCCAGCGCAAGTTTATCGAGGTGCGCGCCGACGGCGACCAGCTGGTGATCCACGCCGCCGGGCCGCAGGTGCACGTGATGGGGTTTGAAATTTACGTGCTCTACATCGTCAACGAGCTGTATTTTCGCCGATTCGACGCGCAGCCGGCACTGGCGGAAGGCCGTCGCCGGCTGGAGCAGAAGATCGCCCTGCTGAACGCCTTTGGCGAAACCGAACCACAGCGCCTGAACCCTTTCGAATTTTCCGACTTTGGCACGCGCCGCCGCTATTCGGGCGCCTGGCATGACGAAGTGGTGCAGCGCCTGTCGCGCGAAGTGCCGCAATACTTCAAGGGCACGTCCAACGTCTACCAGGCCATGCACTTCAACCTGGTCCCCATCGGCACCATGGCGCATGAATACATGCAATCGTTCCAGGCGTTTGGTGTCAGGCTGCGCGACTTTCAGAAAGCGTCGCTGGAGGCATGGGTGCAGGAATATCGCGGCGACCTCGGCATTGCTTTGACGGACGTGGTCGGCATGGACGCCTTCCTCGACGACTTCGACCTGTATTTTGCCAAGCTGTTCGATGGCCTGCGCCACGATTCGGGCGACCCCGTGGTGTGGGGTGAAAAAGCGCTGGCCCACTACGCCGCGCTGCGCATCGACGCCAAGACCAAGCGCCTGGTGTTTTCGGACGGCCTGAACCTGGAAAAAGCGATTGCGCTCTACCGCCACTTTGCCGACCGCATCATGGCCGGCTTTGGCATCGGCACCCATCTGACCAACGATCTGGGCCTGGCGCCGCTGAACATCGTCATGAAACTGGTGGCCTGCAACGGCCAGTCGGTGGCCAAGCTGTCCGATTCGCCGGGCAAAACCGTGTGCAAGGACGAAACCTTTCTCGCCTACCTGCGGCAGGTGTTTCACCACCCGGCCGCAGGATAGCCAGCGTTCCCGGTCAGGCAGCGCGCGCGCCGAAGCCGGCCAGGATGGCGTCTGCCTGCTCGGCCTGTTCGTCGTCATACAGGTCGATGGTCAGCATGGCGCCGGTACGCTCGCGTGCATGTTCGGCTGCCTGTGGGCCGCCTGGTGTGAGATTGTCGAGCAGGTGGCTGACGGTGCTGGTGGCGCCGTTTTGCGGCAGTGGCTTGTGGCGCGTGAGGGTCACGCTGGACTGACTGAAACCCTTGGCCAGCAAGGCGCTGCGCGCGTGCTCGGCGTCCGTGACTTCCGTAAAATTGCGATGGATGGTGCGTGTCATGAAAGCCTCCTTGTGCTTGTTATAGTCGGGCGGCGCCAGTGCAGAAATACGTGAGGCCGCCATGGTCATGCATCTCCGGCTGCAAGCGCAGCGAAGATGATGGCATTGTGCCTCAGTTTTTTTATTTACGTCTGTACGGCAAGCGCGGCAGGCGTGCGCAAGATAAAGCGCATGGCCTGGCTGGCCAGCTCGGGCACATCGGCGCCGCTGCCCGGCTTGTACCACTGCACGGTCCAGTTGAGCGCGCCAAAAATCAGCAGGCGGTCAAAGGCCGACGGCACGGCCCAGTCGCCAGACTGGTGCAGCGCCGCAATCGCGCGGTCCCACACTGCCTCGTAACGGTCCTTGAGCGCCACCACGCGCGAGCGCGAAGGCTCATCGAGCGAACGCCATTCGTACAGCAGTACGGCAATGTCATGCTGATCGGGCGCCAGCAGCGTGTGCAGATGGGCCTCGACCAGCTGATGCAGGATGGTGCAGGCCGGCAGCGGCTGTTGGCCGATACGCTCGACCTCGGCCAGGGCCTGCTCCAGCCCCTGTTCCATGATGGCGGCCAGAATATCCTGCTTGGACTTGAAGTGATAAAACCAGCTGCCAGCCTGCACCCCGGCCGCCGCAGCAATGTCGCGCACGGTGGTGTTGTCATAGCCCTTGGTGCGAAACAGCTGCGCCGATTTCTCGATCAATTGCGCCCGCAAGCCACCGCTTTCCCCCTTGAGCGGACGGCCGCGTTTTTTAACAGCGGGAACAGCAATGGTGTCAGTGTCTTGCATGGCGGGGCGTGGGAACAGCGAAATCAGATACCTGCGATTCTAATGCAAGGTGCACCTTTTCAATCAAGATATGAGCTGAAATGATCGGTTTCCGCTCGAAACCTGAGCGTTTTGTGGTGCATTGCAACAATACGGCAGCCCTGCGAATTTCGCAGGGCTGCTCAAGAGGGGGAATTGGTGCCGGTATATTTCCCGACCGCCGGCGCCGGTAGAAGCACCGCAAGGGCGCTAATGCGTGGTTCCATGTGAGAACTGCAGCCATCATAGCGACCGATTATGACGGCCGTTTGACCTCAGTCATGCAGGGTGTGCGCGTGTGGGCAAAGTGGGGTAGAAT
>JBEVNE010000322.1:0-5165 GCA_040508275.1 Duganella sp. | reverse complement strand
CTGGCGCAAAGCGGCCATGTCTTCCCCGGTAATGCGGCGCGACTTGCGGCGCAACTGTTCCTGTTCCGAAGGCAGTACCTGGCAGTTGCTCAAGCCGATCCGTAGGCGCTGAATCATGGCCTTGTCGAACAGCGAACGGTGTATATATTGCATGCCGACGATGTCTTCGAACATCGCTGTGAGCTGTGCCGGCAGCGCTGTGGTTTTAGCCAGCTCAGCCAGGACGTCCTCATTGATGAGATAACCGCCGTCGGTTTTGGCCAGCGGCAGCAGCTGCGCCAGCAGTGCAGCAATATTCTGCTCGGACTGGCCGGCTTCGTGCAGGATGTCGCGCGCCGTGCTGGCTAGGTCGGCTGCGCTGTCATGGACGGTGTCGTGCAACTCGGCGAGCGGCGCCAGCAGCGCCGGCGTGAACGCCGGCAGCGTGCTGATGCTGGCCAGGTCGTCTTGCGTCAGGCCGTACCAGTAAACCGACAGCGGTGCGTCCTCGGGATTGACCGGTTTCGGTTCGCTGGTGTCGTCGTGGTAGCGCTTCAGCACCGGTGGTAACAGCAGTGGATCGACCGCCAGGCGGATGCGGTACAGTTCCCCGCGATCTGGCTGGCGGTCGATCCAGCGGCCAAAGCGCGGGCTCACCAGGTCGGCGCGCCACTGTGGACGCGCGCGCAGCCGTTCGGCAAAGCCGAGCAGAATGTCGACCGTGGCGTCGGTCATATTCGGTGCCGGATCAATGTTGTAATACAGCCAGAAGCGTGAGATGAACGATAGCGTGATCGGACCGACGATACGGTCCGACAAGGGCGCACCGGTGTCGCGGTAGGCGGCAGCGTAGGCTTCATCGTTGTAAAAAATGGTGCCCAGTGCTTTCTGGATGGCTGCGCGGCGGGCCGGCGCGTACTGTTCCAGCACCTGGACCGACAACAGGCGTGCACCGGCCGGTGGCGGCGGGGGGACTGGCGCGGGCGCGGCTGCGGTGGCAGCCGGGGCAGGGTCGGCAGTGCGGGCGGCTGGAGCAGCCAGCGCCAAGGTCAGGCTCAGTGCGGCGCACAACAGGGTATGCAGGGACAGTGATGGTTTCATAGGGGGCCTAAAGCGTGCGTCCTTCTTTGATCAGTTCTTTCTTGATGCCACGGAGTAAATCATCGTTGGTGATCTCGATGCGCTGGCCGAGCGCGGCGCGGCGCCCGGCGCGCAGCGCTGCCGACGCCGCCACATTGAGCAGGGCGCCGCCGGCCAGCACATGGGTTTCGGCCAGTGCGGCCAGGTCGACATCGGCGGCCAGCGTGGAGCGATCGGGAAACAGCTTGTGCCATAGCAGCTCGCGCTGTTGCTGGTCGGGCAGCGGAAAATAAATCGCCGACTGAAAACGGCGGGCGAACGCTTCATCCATGTTCGAGCGCAGGTTGGTGGCCAAAATGATCACGCCGGGAAAATCTTCGACCCGCTGTAGCAGGTAGGCGATTTCCTGGTTGGCATGGCGGTCGTTGGAAGAACTGCCCTCGGAACGCTGGCCGAACAGCGCATCGGCCTCGTCGAAGAACAGTATCCAGTTCTTGTTCTGGGCCTGGTCGAACACGCTGGCAAGATTTTTCTCGGTCTCGCCGATGTACTTGGAAATCACCATCGACAGATCGATGCGGTAGACATCGACCTCCGCTTCCTTGCCGAGCAAGGTAGCGGCCAGGGTTTTGCCGGTGCCGGGCGGACCGTAAAACAGCGAGCGGAAGCCGGGCTTGACCATGCGGTCCAGTCCCAGCTGTTGCAACAGGCCGGGGCCGCTGCGCATCCAGGCGCGGATCTGGTCAAGTTCGTCTTCGACCTCCGGCGCCACCACCAGGTCTTGCCATGCCATGGCGGTCTGCATCAGCTTGGCAGGAAAACCGACGCCGAAATCGGGTTTTTGCTGCTGGCCGCTGGTCAGCCGTTGTAACCAGGCAGGCTCGATGGTGAGCGCGGCGCGCAGTGCCGGTTCGCCTGGCTCGGGCGCCAGCAGGCGCAGCATCGCTTGCCGGGTAAAGAAGTGGTCGGGCTGGAACAGCCGCATCAGCTCGAAACGGCGGCGCTGGTCGTCGCCGGCCAGGATGAACAGCGCTGTCTCGCACGTGGGCAGATGGCCATTGTGCGAAGTGCCGCGCTTGCCGCCGAATTCGGTAAAGCTGCGGTCGATCAGCTTGTTCTGTGTCAGCAGCAGGTCCAGCGTTTGTGGGCGTATGCTCGGTAGCAAGGCCAGCAGCAAGACCATGCGTTCATCGTCGCTGATGCCGTGGTCGGTACAGGCGCGCAGCATCTGTGCGTAGGGCGAAGGGTCGTCTGCCAAAGGCGGCGCCGGCAGCGCCGGCAGTTCCTCCAGCGGGCCTTCGGGCGCGAAGTAGCTTTCCATGCGCCGGTTGAGCAGGCGCGAAAACCAGGCGATATCGCGCTCCAGGCTCAGCGCATTGGCGTGGATGGCCGCCAGTTCGGGCGGCATGGTTTGTTCAGCGCCAGTTGACATGTACCGCCCTTTCCATCCATGGGTGTTTGATGATCGAGAACGACCAGGGAATGCTGTCGAGCAGCATGTCGAAGGTGCCGGGCGCCACCTGCAGCTGCCAGGCGTCGTCCTTGATGTGCATGCGGCCACCGCGTTGCAGGAAGGACTGGCGCAGGCCGTCCGGCGAGGTGTTGCCGATGGTTTTCCAGTGTTCGATGATGGCCCTCAGCATCATGTCGATGGTGTCGCGCTCCTGTTCGGTAATCGCAACTTCGCGCGCGATGGCAAAGCCGGAAGGCACGCCGCAGAGGATTTTGTTCAGGCCGAGCAGCGCTTCCGGCGTATCGGGCGGCCCGCCCAGCACGCATTGCAGCAGATGTACCGCGCGTTCAGCGGCCTGCATGTCCCTGAAGCGGCCGCTGTCGGTCAGCCCCAGCATCGAGAACAGGCGCGGCATGTAGGGACCGATCAGTACCAGGCCGGCGTTGTTGACCAGCAGCGTGTCGCCTTCGTCTTCGCTGAAGGTCGGGGAGAGCGCCAGCTCGTTGGCGCTCCTGGCGATCTGGGCGCTGGATGGATGCTTTGCCGCTGGCCTGGACTGAGGCTGAGGCTGAAGTTGAGGTTGAGGTTGAGGTTGAAGTTGAGGTTGAGCCAGGCCGAGCCGCTCCTGTATCGCCTGGTGCAGCGGCGTTGCCGGTGCAGTGGCCCGCTGGCTCAGCCAGGCCGCCAGTGCGTGGGCATAGGCGGGCGGCGAAAAATCCCTGCGCTCGATAAAGAACCAGTGCAGATCGAAACTGTCGCTGTGCACCGCCAGCATCGCTGGCGTCAGCGCCGGTACATGGCGCAAGGCCAGATCGCCGACATCGCGCCTGTGACGCAACTGTGCCGGCCTGGCGGCGCCGGCCAGCAAGGTCACCACGGCGGCGATCGTCGTCGGCGCCAGTTGGCCGATCGCGTCGTCGGCCTCGTGCAGCAGTGCAGCGAGCGCGGCGCGCTGTGCGGGCGCATGGCGCGATAGCGCCCGCTCCAGTTCGCCGCCAGGGACGCGGCGGCGTACCGGCAGATGCCCGGCTTGCGCGCTGGTGCCTGGCGCCATGGGCTTATTTGCACTGTGCGGTGCTGCATCGAGCGGCATGGACACGGCTGTGGTGGTTGTGGTCGCTGGCGGTGCGGTGGTTGTTGTGGTTGTTGTGGCTCCTGTGGTTCCTGTGGTTCTTATAGTGCTGGTAACAAAGGAGTCTGCTGCAGCGTATGACCGTGGCGTGGCGGCATCGGCAACAAGGTGTCCGGCCGCAAGCACGGCTGTTTGCAACAGCGCACGGAATGCGCTTTCGTCAAACGTCGTGGTGGCCAGGTAGCTCAGTGAGTGCTGCCAGATGACGGCGGCATCCTGGTCATGTGTGGCAGCAGCAGCAGCGGCGGCGGTGCCGGTGCCGGTATTGCCGGTACTGCCGGCATTGCCGGTTGCAGTTACCGGCAACAGCGCAGGCGCCGGACCGGCGGTGCTGGCTAGCGGCGCCGTGAGGGCCTGGTGGTCCGTCAACGGCGACGCCAGCATGATTCTTGCGGCTTCGGGTGATGCCTGTGCCGTCAGCCGCATCAACAGCGACGGGGGGAGCCGGGCAATGCGCGCCCAGGCTTCGCCGCTGGCGCCGATCCTGCGCATGGCTTCCAGCACTGTGTGGCGCGGCGCATCCGCCAGTGCGGCGCGCACGCGGGTGGCATCGGCGGCGGCCAGTGCCTGCTGCAGGGCGGTTGCACGTTCGGGCGAGGCCTGCGATTGCAGCGCAGCAGGCGTTGGCAAGGCTGCCGGTTCCTGCGTTTCCGGGGCCAAAGCCAGAGCCAGGGATTGGCCCTGTAACGGCTGAAAGGAGGCAAGCAGCGCGGCGGCGTTGACATGACCGACTGCCAGCGAGGTCAGGCAGCGCTGCCAGCGCTGTTGATTGCTGGTCATTGCGGAATCTCCGGCGCCTGGTCTCAGCGGCGCTGGTGCTTCGGAAAATGCGGTTGCCGACGGCACCAGGCCGGGTTCACCGCTTGGCGGCGATAGTGGCGGTAGTGGTGGTAGCGGCGAAGCGTCAAGCGCCGATTGCAGGGTCTGCATGACCTGGCCCACATCGGCTGAGGCCAGCGTGGTCAGCCGCATCAGCAATGCCGGATCGAGACGGGCGAGCTGCGACCAGACCTCGGCGTTGTCGCCAATCCGGCGCATGGCCGCCAGCACGTCTGTGCTGCTTGCGCCGGACAGCGCGGCGTCGATGCCGACCGGGTCTGCACTGCGCAGCGCATCGGTCAGCGCTTGTTCCACGGCGATGTTTTCCTCGATCTGCTCAAGGTCCAGTGGCTGCTGTGCGCGCAGTGCGGTTGCCACCTGCTGCAGAAAAGCCTGGCGGTCGGCGCTGGCGTCGGCTGCGGCACGGACTGCTTCGCGCATGAGCCCGGCGCCGGGCAGGGTGGCGATGTGTGCCGCTACGTCTTCCCAGTCGGTGGCTTGATCGCCGATGGCCGGCACCTGCGGCGCTGGCATGTCGGCCAGTTTTGCCGTCGCGATATATGTTGCCGTGGTATCTGTTGCAGTGGTGAACATCAGCGGCTGCGCCCGCGCCAGAGCGGTGACGTGTGCAACCTGGCCATAGGTATTTGTTGGTCCAGTTGCACCGGCTAAGCTGGACGACAAGTCGCCAACGTCATCGAC
>JBEVNE010000096.1:0-5438 GCA_040508275.1 Duganella sp. | reverse complement strand
CGAGATGCCGCAACGCAGACATACAACACCTGCGTTGCCGAGCTCCTCGTACAACTGAACCCATCGTAGCCGCTTCCGGATATCGTCATTCATGACACCATTTTAATTGAAACGATGTCTATGAATCACACACGTCAGTCGTAGCTCAGAACCGCAGGCCAGTTTGTTTCAAAGAGGCCATTTGCGTGAACGGCCTGATACGCTCGGCGGTTTCAAGCATCTCCGTGGCTCGTGCTACCTCGTTATTTCGCCCGCTCACAACGCACCACCACCCCATCGACCCACCCGTGTCCAAGCGTCGCCACCGTCACCACGCAACGCGACACCGCGCGCGGCAAGGGCCTCGACAACGTAAGCTCCCCACCTTTTCCATATCCGCAGCTCAGCCACTTCTCATCATCTGGAATATCGGAAAAATCCCACATAGCCGTCCTGGCGTGCTTGCCATTCCATACAATACTTCACCCGCAAGCGCCACTGCAATTTCACAACACTAGTCACTCCCCGTCATCAAGCTGTCACACCCCCTTGCTATCTTGCAAACCTTTAAAACGAAGCTGGATAGAAACCATGAACCGCAAGTCCCTTTGCAACGCTCTGCTGGTCGCTGGCCTGGGTGCAGCCTTGATGGCTGGCTGCAGCAGCGATTCCTCCCCGATCAATTCGCCGGTCACCTCGCCGACCACGCCAGCTGCGCCGAAAAACGTGATCTTCTTCCTCGGCGACGGCATGGGCATGACCACCATGACGGCGGCGCGCATCTATGCCGTGGGCGAAGATGGCGAGCTGACGGTGGATACGCTGCCAGAAAGCGCGTTCGTCAAAACCTTCTCCAACGACGCCCAGGTAACCGACAGCGCGCCATCCATGGCAGCGTACATGACCGGCGTGAAGATGAATAACGAAGTGATTTCGATGACGGCCAATACGGTGGCTGTCGATCCCGTGACGGATGCCAACGGCAACAAGCTCGGTAACAACTGCGGCAGCAACAACGGCAGCGCCGTGCCTACCTTGCTCGAGCAAGCCAAGGCGCAGGGCCTGGCAACCGGCGTGGTTACAACCACACGCGTTACCCACGCCACGCCGGCCACCACGTATTCGCATATCTGCCACCGCGATCTGGAGAACGATATCGCTGCTGCTGCGATTCCTGGCGGCGCCGGTTTCAACAGCGCGCTTGGCACCGGGCTGGACGTGATGCTGGGCGGCGGCAGCCAGTTCTTTATTCCGTTCAAGGATGGCGGCAAGCGTAGCGATGGCCGTAACCTGATCAATGAAATGAAAGCCAAAAATACGGCGTTTGTCAGCAACGTCACCGAGCTCAATGCCATCGACGTCAGCAAGACCGATCGCCTGCTGGGCCTGTTCTCGTCCAGCCACATGAGCTACGACCTGGACCGCGATCCAGCCAAGGAGCCCAGCCTGGCCCAGATGACCACCAAGGCCATGGACATGTTGACCAAAAACGGCAAGGGTTACTTCCTGATGGTGGAAGGCGGCCGCATCGACCATGCGCTGCACGAAACCACGGCCAAGAAAGCCCTGCACGACATGGTGGCGTTCGACGCCGCCATCAAGGCTGCGCTGGACAAGGCCCGCGTGACCGATCCCGAGCTGAAAAACACCCTGATCGTCGTCACCGCTGACCACGACCATACGCTGGTGCTCAACGGCTACGCCAAGCGTACCGGCAAAACCACCGCCAGCAATGCCGGCGTGCTGGGTGTGGTGAAAAACTACGTCACCGGCGCAGTGGACAAAGACCTCGATGGCGCACCGTATTCGATCATCGGTTTTGGTAACGGCGAAAACCGTACCCAGGGCAGCCGCAGCAGCATGGCCAGCATGGACGACAGCGTGACCGCCGCCAATACCTATCATCAGGAAGCCGCCGTACGGGTTACTGCCGGCAACGAAACCCACGGCGGTACCGATGTCTTCCTGGCCGCTACCGGCAAGGGCGCTGAAGGCTTTACCGGCACTATCGATAACACCAAGGTCTACAGCCTGGTCAAGACCGCAGCCGGTCTGTAACAACTGAAGGAATAACACACTATGAAACCTACCCTGATCGCGGCCAGCCTGGCCCTGGGCATCACTGCCGCCTTCGCACAGCCTGCCTACGCCGCCGGCGAAGCCAAGAACATCATCTTCTTCCTCGGTGACGGCATGGGCCCGACCACCATCACCGCCGCCCGTATCTACAAGTACGGCGAAGACGGCAGCCTGACCATGGACACGCTGGAACGCACGGCCCGTATCAAGACCTTCTCGGCCGATGCGCAAACCACCGACAGCGCACCGTCGATGGCGGCCTATATGACCGGCGTAAAAATGAACAACGAGGTGATCTCGATGTCGCCCGAAACCGTGGCCACCAATCCGGGCCGCGACGCCAACGGCAACCTCGGCGTGAACAACTGCGCTGCCAACAACGGCACCATCGCTCCCACCATCCTGGAACTGGCCAAGGCCAGGGGCAAGGCTGTGGGCACCATCACCACCACCGAACTGACCCACGCCACACCGGCCACCGCCTGGTCGCACATCTGCAACCGCAATGCCCAGTACCATATTGCTGCGCAACTGGTGCCAGGCGGCGCCGGCTTTAACAGCGCGCTCGGCGATGGTGTCGATGTGCTGATGGGTGGCGGCCGCAACCACTTTACGCCTTACGGCGCCGGTAACACCACCGGCCGCGCCGATGGCCGCAACCTGCTGACCGAACTGGCCGCCAAGGGCTACACGGTAGCCGCCAACAAGACCGAGATGAATGCCGCCACCGGCAAGAAATTCATCGGCCTGTACAGCAGCCGCAGCCACCTCGAATATGAACTGGACCGCACCGCCACGCCGCCGCTGGGCGAGGGCGCATCGCAGCCCAGCCTGGCCGAAATGACCGTCAAGGCCATGGACCTGCTGGCGCAAAACACCAATGGCTACTTCCTGATGGTGGAGGGCGGCCGTATCGATCACGCGCTGCACGGCACCAATGCCAAGCGCGCGCTGACCGACACCATCGCCTTTGACGACGCCATCAAGGCGGCGCTGGCCAAGGCCCGCCTGACCGATCCTACGCTGGCCAACACGCTGATCGTGGTCACCGCCGACCACGACCACACGCTGGCCTTCAACGGCTACGGCAAGCGCGGCAATCCTATCCTCGACATCAACCGTGGCTACCGCGACGGCTTGCCCGCCAAGGATGCCGATGGCAAGACCTACACCACGCTGGTGTTTGGCAATGGCCCCAACCGTCCGGCCTTGCGTAATAACCTCGACAGCGCTACCGTGCTGGCCGATAACTACCTGCAAGAGACTGGCGTGCGTCTGTCCAGCGAAACCCACGGCGGCGGCGACGTGAAACTGTTCGCCACCGGCGCCGGCGCCAAGCCGTTCAAGGGCACGCTCGATAACACCAAGGTGTTTGGTTTGCTGAAAACGGCGTTTGGCTTCTAAGTCGTTGTTACCTGTGCGCCGGCCCTGTGCCGGCGCCAATTACCTGATTGCCTCATGAAGATATCGCGTTTTTCCCTGCTGCTCTCCGCCCTCTGCATGGCCGGTACCGTGCAAGCCGTTGCCACCGCGCCCGAGCGTGCGGCAGATCTCGACCTGAACATCGTCTATTACAACAAGGTGATCACGCCTGATGGCGTGACGCGTGAATCGCGCTACGAAGAAAAAATGCTGCGCCGGCCAGGGCATGTGTGGAGCACGCGCGTGCTGCCGGCCCAGGCCAAATCCGGTCACGACGGCCACGACGGTCATGGCCATGCCCATGAAGATGGTCATCGCCATGGCCTCAACCACATCGTCATGGCGCGCCACGTCATCATGGACAGTAAAACGCCGCGGCTCGAATTTGTCGATGCCAAACAACGTGCGGTGGTGGCGATTCCGCCCACGGAATTCGACAACGTCAATTTCGATGGTTCGTGGGAGCGCAGCTTTTATCTGCTCGATCCGCGCACGTTGAAAACCATGGCGCCCAGCAAGCGGGCCTCCACCGTGGCCGGCGCCCGCTGGCGCGAACGTGAAGACGCCGGGGGCTACGAGCGCGTGCTGTGGGACGAGCAACGGCAGATTCCGCTGGTGATCGAAAGCGGCGACAAGGCCGGTACATTCTATCGCCGGGTTGATGTGACGCCGCAGCCCAAGCTGGCCGAAATGCCGTGGAAAAAGCTGCAAGGCTACGCTCAGCGCGAGTATGCCGATTTCCTCGATTAGGGCCTGATGGGAGCCTGAAGAATGCCTGCTACAGTAATTCTTGGGCTCCCCACATTTTTTCATATTTACCACAGTTTTCTCCGGATGGCCGCTCGGCCCATCCTCCCAATGATCATTCGCGATCCTGCTGATTGAGCTATCGGCAATCTTCCTCGTTGTTGCTTATAAGCCACTAAAATCGGCTTTTTTTCCTCCCCCCCCATGCAATATTTCTGATTTGTCAGCATCACCTTGTTCTTGCTTAAATGGCACCAGTCGTTCTGATTTGCTGGTTACATCGCTCATCTTTCGTCATTGGATATGCAGATTTATTCGTTATCCGATGCAAGTCACGCTTATATATTAGTGTCGATTTACCTGACGAAAGTCTGATGCAGCGCAATAATCAAACGCAATGCTGAGCAGCGCTACATGCAATGGACCGTCCAAAAACAATAGACCACGACAGGGATGCACATGAGAACATTGAAAAAACACGCGATTGCGCTGGCGCTGGCACTGGCCTATGCGGACCAGGTTGCAGCGCAACAGAACACCGATGCCGACGACAGTGTGCAGCGCGTGGAAATCACCGGCAGCAGCATCAAGCGCACGGCCGCCGAAACCGCCGGGTCGCTGCAAATCCTCACGCGTGAAGACATCGACCGCACCGGTGAAACCACGGCGCTGGGCATTCTCAACACGGCCGCTGCCGTTAGCACCAACCTCAACGCTGCCAGCAGCGGTTCGGCGACGTTTGCCAATGGTTCGTCGGGCGTGAGCATGCGCGGCTTGGGCAAGGTGGCCACGCTGGTGCTGGTCAACGGCCGCCGCATTGCGCCGTATGCGTTTGCCGACGCCGCGCAGCAAAGCTTTACCAATATCGACGCAATTCCCGCGTCCGCCATCGAGCGTGTCGAAATTCTCAAGGACGGCGCTTCCGCCATCTACGGCTCGGACGCGATTGCCGGCGTGGTCAACATCATCCTGCGCAAGGAATTTACCGGTGCGCGCATCAGCGCCAACTACCGCGAAGCGGACCGCTTCCGCGACCAGCGCAACCGTTACGTTTCGGGCCTGGTCGGCTATGGCGATTTCGAGAAGGATGGCTTTAACACCTACCTCAACTATGAGTTCTACAAGAGCGATGGCTATACCACCGGTGAGCTGGCCAAGTTCTATCCGGACTGGCACCGCCAGACGCCAGGGCGTTCGACCTGGGACGCACG
>JBEVNE010000261.1:0-19615 GCA_040508275.1 Duganella sp. | reverse complement strand
GCGTTGGGAGTCATCCGGCTTTCGCGTACTTCCACAGTCGGCAGCTCGGCAGCGGCATGGGCGGCGGCGCAGACGGACATACTGGCGGCGGCCAGTGCGCTCAGGGTCAGGCGGGTGGTGGTCATGGTGGTATCGGCGTATCAACAAGGGTGCGCAGTGTACCCGGACGATAAAGTTGAGTCACGGGAAAGTTTTTCAGTTTTTCATGAAAATAATTCATGCGCACACGGTTGTTGGACGCACCCGACGTTTGCGGCGGAAGCAGGCGTTATAATGGCCGGATTGGGAAGCTGGCTCGATACTGTGCCGGGCAAACGTGTTTCATTTTTCCCCTATCCAAATGCATCGTTGATGAGCACATCTAATTCTGCTGTACGCCCTGCCGATTTGCCCGTTACGCTGGAAAACTGCGCTGACGAGCCTATTCACATTCCCGGCAGCATACAGCCGCACGGCGCCCTGCTGGTGTTCGACCATGCGGCACAACTGGTGTCCTGGAGCGCCAATGCGCCGGCACTGTTGCAGCTTGCTACTCCCTTGATACTGCTCACCGGTGCTGACGCTCTCGGCCTGCAGCCCGAGGTATTGGAAAAAATCCACGAATGCCTGGCCGAAATGGATGGTGGCGAAGCGCCGGCCTCCATGGCGGAAACCGCCATCGGCGAGCAAGCCTTCGACTGCGTGGTGCATGGCCACGAAGGGCTGGTCATCGTCGAATACGAATGCCGCGAGCAGGACAGCGACAGCGTGGCCTCGTTTGCGCTCAAGGCGCACAGCGCCATCGAACGCCTCAAACGGCAAAAATCGATACCGGCGCTGCTCAAGGCGGCAGTGGACCAGGTGCGCCAGCTGACCGGTTTCGACCGCGTGATGGCTTACCGCTTCCGTCACGACGACAGCGGCGAGGTGGTGGCCGAGGCGCGCGACGAGCTGCTCGATCCCTATCTGGGCCGGCGCTATCCGGCCAGCGATATTCCGGCGCAGGCGCGCCGCCTGTATGTCATCAATACGCTGCGCGTCATCGGCGACATGGGGTACCAGCCGGTGGCCATGGTTGGGCGCACCGGCGCGGCGCCGCTCGACATGAGCTACAGCGTGCTGCGCAGCGTGTCGCCGATCCACGTTGAGTATCTGCGCAATATGGGCGTGCAGGCGTCGATGAGCATTTCCATCGTCCTCAACGGCAAGTTGTGGGGGCTGATCGCCTGCCACCACATGGCGCCGCGCCGTGTGCCGTACGCCATCCGCATGGCGGCCGATGTCATGGCCCAGGTGCTGGCGGTGTCGGTACAGTCGCTCGAATCGCGCGAGCGCGCCGGGCTGACCGAGCGCGCCGCCGAGGTCCGTACCCAGGTCATGCAGTCGCTGATCCTGCACGATGACGTATTGAGCGGCCTGGCAGCCTGCGCCGCCGAAATCGCCCATTCGCTGGGCGCCAGCGCACTCGTTATCTCCCATGCGGGCCGCCAGTTCGTGCATGGCCCGGTGCCGCCTGAAGTAGTGGCCGCTGCCGTGCAGTCGATGTCCGAAGACGGTCCCGATGTGGTCGAACGGGCGGCGCGCAGGGACTGGCCGCTGGCGCAGCAGCAGGCGTGCGGCAAATGGGTGGGCTTGCTGGGCCTGCGTTACGACGCTCCCGCCAGCGGCTGGTTGCTGGCGCTGCGCGAAGAACAGGTGGAGCTGGTGCGCTGGGGCGGCAAGCCCGATAAAATCATCTCCCACGGCCCGCTGGGTCCGCGCCTGACGCCGCGCGGCTCGTTCGCCGAATGGCGCGAAACCGTCATCGATCAGGCCGAGCCCTGGGAAACCACGCGCATGCTGATCGCGCGCCAGTTGCTGGCCGAAATGAACCGTGCCGCCGTCGCCCGCCATGAGCAAAACGACCGCGCGCGCGCGCAGTTGTTCGCGATCCTGGGGCATGATCTGCGCAATCCGCTGCAATCGATCAGCATGGCCGCTTCGGTGCTCGAGCTCGGTGGTTCCCAGGAAACCGCCGGGCGCCGTATCAAGGCTTCCAGCGGGCGCATGGAACGCCTGATTTCACAGGTGCTCGACATGAGCATGATTAATGGCGGCATGCGCCTGGGCGGCGCCACGGCGGCGGTCGATCTGGCGCCCATCGTGGCGGACCTGGCCGATGAATTCCGCACCGCCAAGCCCAATATCGTCCTCAATCTGCACACGCCGCCGCAAGTCATGGCCACGGTGGACGCCGACCGCATGGCGCAGGTGATCAGCAACCTGATCAGCAACGCCTATCACCACGGCAAAATCGGCGAACCGATCTATGTGCTGCTGGTGCAGGATGCCGGCGGGATTACGCTGGAAGTGAGCAACGTGGGCGAGGCGATTGCCGACGACACGGCGCGCACGCTGTACAACCCGTTCAAGCGCCTGTCGGGCAATAACGTGCGCAACAAGGGCGGCATGGGGCTGGGCTTGTATATCGCCAAGCAAATCATGGAAGAGCACGGCGGTACGATCGAGTACAACTACCAGGCGCCGCACGTCAAGTTCACTTTGCAGTTGCCGCCTGGCCACTGATTGCTCCGTGCAGGCCGGAGTAGCGGTTTATTTGACTTGCGACAGGCCGGTCAGCAGCCAGCGCATGTCGCAGTCGGTGTCGTCACGGTAGCGCAGGTAAAAGCTTTCCGCCCACTCCTGGTCCAACTCGCTGTCCCACTGCGTAAAATTGGCAATCGGGTATTCCTCGTTGAACATCAGTAGCAGAGCGGTGTGCGCCTCCTGGGGATTGGCAGCCTCGCCGCGATGGAGGCACAGCTGCACGATCAAATCACTTTTTTTCATAGCTTGTCATCGGTGACGGCTGCAGACTGCGCTGCAGTTCGTCGAAATTGGCTGGTTTGACCAGGTGGAAGTCAAACCCTGCATCGTGCGTGCGTTGCCGGTCCTGCGCCGAACCGTAGCCGGTGTGGGCGATCAGGCGCGTGCTGGCAAACGCCGGATCGGCCCGCAACAGGCGCGCCAGCGTATAGCCGTCTACCCGGGGCATGCCGATGTCCAGAATGATAGCATCTGGCCGGTGGGCATGGGCAAGCGTCAGCGCTGTTTCCGCCTCATGGGCCAGAAATACCTGGTGGCCCAAGGCGCCCAGCAGCTCGCCCATCACCTCGGAAGAGTCCACGTTGTCATCGACCAGCAGCAGCCGCAGGGCACCGGGCAATGCCCGGGCCTGGATGTCTTCGGCCTGCGGCGCCTGCTGGCCGGCGGGCGCCAGCGTTGGCGCCGGCAGCGGCAATATCAGTTCAAAGCTGCTGCCCTGGTCGATGCCGGGGCTGCTGGCATGCACGCTGCCGCCGTGCATGGCGGCCAGCGTGGAGACCAGCGACAGGCCGATGCCCAGGCCGTCGTGGAGGCGGTCGTGCGCAGCCGCGCCCTGGGCAAACATGTGGAAGATGCGCGGCAGATTGTAGGAGGTGATGCCGATGCCGTTGTCATGCACGGCAATGCTCACGCGCTGATCCGGCAGGCGCGTCACCTGCAGTCTTACTTCGCCGCCGCGGTTGGTGAATTTGGCGGCGTTGTGCAGCAGGTTGCCGACCGCCTGCGCCAGCCGCACCGGGTCGGCCTGCAGCCATAGCGGCTCGGGTGGCAGTTCCACCAGCATGCGGTGGCCGCGCGATGCCAGCATCGGCTGCGCTGTTTCCAGCGCAGTTTCCAGCACCGCGTGCAGATCCACATGCTGCAGCTGCAAGGTGAGCTTGCCCTGGGAAATGCGGGCCACGTCCAGCAGGTCATCGACCAGCCGCGACAAATGGGCTACCTGGCGCACGATGATCTGGCGCGCCTTGTTGTGAGTGTGGAGGTCGCCGGGCGCCACTTCGCCCATCAGCGCCACCGCGTTGCGGATCGGGCTGAGCGGGTTGCGCAGTTCATGGGCCAGCGTGGCCAGGAAGTCGTTCTTGTTGTCGTCGGCGGCGTGCAGCCGGTCTTCCATGTCCTTGCGCTGGGTGATGTCGCTGGTAATGCGGGCTATGCGGTAGGGAACGTCGGCGGCGTCGCGCACCAGGAAGGCGCGGTCGCGCACCCAGCGCGGTGCGCTGCCGGGCACCTGCAGCCGGTATTCTTCGTCGAATGGCGCTCCCGTTTGCGCCGCCTGCCAGCGCGCGGCCACGCCGGCGCGGTCTTCGGTATAGATGGCGTTGAGCCAGTCGGCGGCGTCGCTGTCCAGCGCCTGGGCGGGGCGGCCCCACATGCCGGCATAGGCGTTGCTGACGTAGAGCAGGGCTGCGTCGTCCAGGTTGAACATCCAGAACACATCTTCGATATTGTCGGTGAGCTGGCGAAAACGTTCCTCGCTGTTGCGCAGGTCGGCCTGGGTGCGCTGCAGGCGCAGCAGGGCGTTGACGTTGGCAATCAGTTCATCGGCTTCGATGGGGGCGGCCAGGTAGTTGTCGGCGCCGCCTTCCAGTCCGCGGATCTTGTCGTCGCGGCCCGTGAGCGCGGCCGAGGTTTGCAGCACCAGCACGCTGCCGGTGGCGGCATCTCTCTTGATGCGGCGGCATACTTCGATGCCGTTGATGTCGGGTAGTTTGACGTCGAGGAGAACCAGGGCCGGCAGCAGGCGGCGCGCCATGGCCAGGGCGTCGGTGCCGTTGGCCGCTTCCGCCACCTGAAAGCCGGCACCCTGCAGAATGCGTGTTTTGACGTAGCGTGCGCCGTCGTTGTCATCGACATTGAGTATCAAAATCCCGCCGTGGCCCACGGAGCGCTGCAAGCTGTCCATCATGCTGTCTCTATTCTGTCGTTGCGGGTGCCGGATTGCGTGGCAGATGCAGGAAAAAAGTCGAGCCGGCGCCGCTCTCGCTTTCCACTTCAACGCTGCCGCCCAGCAGGGTGGCCAGCTTGCGGCACAGGGGCAATCCCAGCCCCGTACCCTTGGCCACGCGCTGCAGCGGATGCTCGATCTGGCTGAATTCTTCAAAGATCAGTTGCAGGTTGTCGGCGCTGATGCCGATGCCGGTGTCGCTGACAGCAAAGGTAACATGGTCCGGGCTGGTATCGTCCAGCATGGCCACGCTGATTTTTCCCTGCTCTGTGAACTTGAGCGCATTGGAAATGAAATTTCGCAGGATTTGCGCCATTTTTCCTTCGTCCGACCAAATGGTGGCGCCGGCGGGGGGCATCACGAACACCAGTTCCACGTCGGGGTTGTGCGCGAGCGGGCGCAGCATGCCTTTCAGCGCACTGAACAGGTTGGCGACATCGATGGGTGTCAACTCCAGTTCCACCTTGCCCGCTTCGATCTTGGCCAGGTCCAGCAAGTCGTTGACCAGCTCGGACAGGTCATGCGCGGCGTTGGCGATGAACTGCACCTGGCGCTCCTGTTCCACGGTGAGGTCGCCATCCATGCGGTCCAGCAGCAGCTTGGACAGCGCGCGGATGGAGCTCAGCGGGGTGCGCAGTTCGTGGCTGGTGTTGGACAGAAAGCGCGATTTCATTTCGTCCGCCGTGCGCAGCCGTTCGGCTTTTTCCTCGATCTCGGCATAGAGCGCCACCACGCCGCGGTTGGTGTCTTCCAGTTCGTGGGTGAGCGAAATCAGGTCCTCCTGGCGGTCGCGCAGCTCGGCCAGCGCCATGGCCAGTTCTCGGTTTTGCTGCTGCATTTCGGCCAGCGTGTTCTGTACCGGGCTGAGCGCCAGCTCGCCGCCCAGCTGGGCCAGGCGCTCGCGCGTGACTTGCTGAAACGGCGGCAGTGCCTTGAGCATTTGCACGTGCAAACCCTGGGCAGGGGCTTCCAGCACCTGGCATTCATCCATCAGCCGGTGCGCAGTCACTACTGCATTGTTCAGCTGCGACAGCGGTGATTCTGCTTCCGTGCCGCGGCCAGCCTCGCCGTCGGCGCGCAGGGTCACCACCAGTTGCTGGGCGTCGTTGCTGCCCATTTCCAGCGCAAACACGGCGCGGCCACCGCCCTGGCGCGCACCGGCGCAGCGCGCCACTTCCGATACCGCTGTGGCAATGTGTACCTGGTCCTTGCTGCCAAAGCCCAGCAGCGCGGAAATCTGGCGCGCGCGCTGTCGCACTGCCACCACGTCAGGCTCGCTGCTGATGCCTACCTGCAGTATGCGGATGGGCGTTGCGTTACCTGTCATATGGCGGGCTCCGGAATGCGATAGACGAGCACACTGGCGTCGTCACGCGCGCGCGCAAAGTCGCGTAGCAGCACGGCGGCGACTATCGCCGGCTCGCAGCTGCTCAGGCCTGGGTAATCGTTAATATCCCACTGCGTGCCGATGCCATCGCTGGCCAGCACCAGCAGGGCGCCGGGCGGCGCCGCCATGCTGAATTCCTGCACCTTGCGCACGTTATGACCAACGATGCCGTTGTGCGATACCAGCTGGCGCCGGGTGTCGCGCTCCGGGCCAGGCTCCACCAGGCAGGCTGCGATATTGCCGATGCCGGCAAAGTGCAGCTGCCCGCTGGCGCCATCGTGCACGGCCAGCGCCAGTGCCGCGCCGCGCGTGGAGCGCAACGCCTCATGGCAGCGCGCCACCTGCTCCGCCGGGCGCAGGCCCGGCTGCAGGGCCAGCGTATCGATGGCCGCCTGCGACGCTTTGGCCGCTTCCGGTCCATGACCAAGGCCGTCCGCCATCAGCAAGGCGCTACCGTTACGCAGTGGCGCTACAGCCCAGGCGTCGCCGTTGGCGGATTCGCCTGCCAACGGCAGCGCCACTCCGCCATACGGTCCCCCCACAGGCGATGGTTCGCGCCACAGACGCATGAAGAATACCGCGCCCAGGCCACGCGGGGCATAGGCGTCAAACTGGTCTGACAGACGGTGCAGCGCGCCCAGGCCCGTGCCCGAGGTGCCGGCGGTGGAGCTGCCATCGCGCAGCGCCTGGCGCAGGTTGGCAATGCCGGGCCCCTGGTCGATGGCCAGCACCTCGATGCCGGCCATGGCCGCCTGCGCCGTGCCCCCTGCCTGCACAGCGGAGAGGGCGATGCGGCCATCGCCGCCGTGCTTGAGTATATTGGTGGCGGCCTCGCTGATGACAATGGCAAGCTGGCCGGCGCGTATCTCGTCAAAGTCCAGTTCCTGCGCCAGTTTCTGGCCGGCGCGGCGGGCGGCGGCAATGTCGCTGGCATGGGTAATGTCGATCCAGGTAATGGTGTCGCACGAATGATTCATTTTTTCCATTTAACGATGGCGACTGCCGTGCCTTCTCCGCTGCGGGACTCGATGTCGAATTCGTCCACCAGGCGTTTGGCGCCGCCCAGGCCCAGGCCCAGGCCGCCGCCGCTGGTAAAGCCGTCGCGCAGCGCCCGCTCGATGTCGGCGATGCCGGGGCCGTCGTCGGCAAACACCAGGCGCAGGCCGCGCTGTATGCCGGTGTCGAGCACCTGCGCCAGCACGATGCCGCCACCGCCATACTTGATGGTATTGCGCGCCAGCTCGCTGGCGGCGGTCACCAGCTTGGTCTGGTCCACCAGGCTCAGTTTCAGATCCACCGCGTGCTCGCGCACCAGCTTGCGCACGCCAACCACGTGTTCGTCGGTGCGCACCGGCAGCGTTACACTATGTTGCACGCGTGCGCCGCCAGTCGCCAGCAGGGCAGAAGCAAACCGGACTGGTTCAGTCGTGCCGGTCTGGTTCATCACTGGTCATTCTTCCCGAGAAGCGCCATGCCCTTTTCGACATTGAGCGCAGTCTTCACGCCAGGCAGGGTCAGCCCCAGTTCCACCAGCGTGATCGCCACGGCCGGCTGCATGCCGACCAGCACCGTCCGGGCGTCCAGTACGCGCGCCATGGCAGCCGTATTGCTGATCATGCGGCCAATGAAAGAATCGACCAGGTCGAGCGAGGAAATGTCGATCAGCACGCCTTTGGCGCGGTCGCGCACGATGCGTTCGGTCAGGTCGTCCTGCAGGGTCATGGCCAGGCGGTCGTGCATATCGACCTGGATCGATACCAGCAGCAGGTCGCCGATGCGAAGAATAGGAATGCGGTCCATGGCGATCAGGCGTTACGGACAACACGGGCGCCCACGCGCGCGAGCGCCACTTCGAAGGCGTCGGCGAGGGTGGCCTTGGTGACCACGTCTTCCAGGTTCACGCCCAAATGAACAATGGTCTGGGCGATTTGCGGGCGAATCCCGCTGATGATGCAGTCGGCGCCCATGAGGCGGGCGGCGGCGATGGTTTTGAGCAGGTGCTGGGCTACCAGCGTATCGACCGTGGGCACGCCGGTAATATCGATAATGGCGATGGCGGCGCTGGTTTCGACGATTTTTTCCAGCAGGCTTTCCATCACCACCTGGGTGCGCGAGCTGTCCAGGGTGCCGATCAGGGGCAGGGCCAGGACGTCCTGCCACAGTTTGACCACCGGGGTGGACAACTCCAGCAACTCGTGCTGCTGGCGCACGATGATCTGGTCGCGGCTTTTCTGGAACACTTCCACCGTGTACAGTCCCAGCTGGTCGAGCAGTGCGCTGGTGCCCCATAAGGCGTCTGCCAGCAGCGCCGGTTCTGCCGCAAGTACGCTGCGCAATACGGTAAACAGCGATTGTTTGAGCGAAAACACATAAGTGGCTGTTTCGCTGGGGGTGGAACCCTGCTTGGCGCGCTGGATCGAAATTTCGCCCAGCAGATCGCGCACCTCATCCCAGGCACGACCATCGATGCTGTCCGTACCGCCTTTCTCCACAGCGCCTGCCAGCAGCGCCACCAACTGGCTGCAATGGCGCCGTAATTGCTCGCTGACAGCCGCATCCTTGCGGAAAGAGAGGCTGTTGAGCTGACCGATCCACTCTTCCAGGATTTGTGATTCGTGTTCTTTTACAGCGGCGCTGATGCGGTGCGCGGTTTCGGTCGAGCTCATCGATTCCCCTATTAAGATAGTTATGCAGGTAAGTATTTCTCGGGAGTATAACATTCGGGGGCATGGAGGGATTTTCCATTGCGCGCGGCACTATCCAAGCCTGTTAATATTCACGCGCAATCCGCAACAGAATTAAGGTACCCTTAATTTCAGTCTGGATAATGCTGGCGCGGCCTGTGTGGGCTGCTGATGCCGGGGTAGGCAATCCTCAAAGAATCTTACAGGGAGTGGCAGTGGTCAGCAATCAAGGGGTGGTTTGTCGCGTATGGTTCAATCGCGCGTTTTCTTCGGTCTATACGGCCATCAGCCTGATCCGTAAGGAGGATCAGCAGCAGCGCTACCACCTGATCTATTCGCATCCTGCGGCAGCGCCGGCCGGGCAACTGGCGCACCAGTTCGAGCTTGAACCCACCGGCCTCAAAGGAGAAGACTACCTGGCCTGGTGCCTGGCGTTTTGCCGCCAGCATGCGGTCGATATCTTTGTGCCGGGCAAGGAAGCACGGTTGATCAGCGCCGAACGCCAGCGTTTTGCCGAGGCCGGCACGCGCGTGCTCGTGGCCGGCTCCGCCGATGCCTTGCAACTGCTGCACGACAAGGCGCGTTTTTACGCCGGCGTCGAGTGCCCGCAGGCGCCGCCACCAGAGGCGATTGCCGTGCACACCGTGGCAGAATTTGACGCGGCCTACGCTACCTTGCGCGCGCGCTATGCCAAATTGTGCATCAAGCCATCGCAATCGATTTACGGCCTGGGTTTTGCCGTGATCGATGAGCAGCGCAGCTGTGCCGAGCTGCTCATCGCCGGCGTGCAGTACCACATCGGCCTGGCCGACCTGCGCGCCGGGCTGGCGCTGCTGCCGGAGTTTCGCACCATGCTGGTCATGGAATACCTGGAAGGGCGCGAATACAGTGTCGATTGTGTCGGCGATAACGGTCGCCTGGTGTGCGCCGTGCCGCGCAAAAAACCGCAGTCCTCTGGCACGGCGCAGCGCATCGAGCTGCATGGCGGCATCCTTGACGCCTGCGCCACGCTGGCAGCAAAGCATGGCCTGAATGGCTGCTTCAATGTGCAGTTCCGTGAAAGCGACGGCCAGCCGCGCCTGCTCGAAATCAACCCGCGCATGTCGGGCGGCATCAGCATGGCCTGCGCCGCCGGCCCCAATCTGCCGTATATCGCGCTGGCCGGATTTGACCAGGGCTACGAGTCGCTCGAGATTCCGGCCGTGCGCGACGGCGCCCGCGTGACCGAAGTCTCCGTGGCGCTGGAGCTGTAATGGGCCAGCTACACGAACCATGGCCGCAGGCAGGGCAGGATAGCGCTGGCGTGCAAACGGTGAAAACTGTGCAATTGCCGACCGGCGTGCTGCGCGTGCAGATCGAGGCTGCTGCCGCCAGCGATTCTGCTTCGGCCCCGTACACGCTCGATACGCTGTGCGGCTTTGCCGCCCGCGCCAACGCCAAGCGCGGGTTTCTGTTCGTCAGCAAGGTGCTGGGCAAGCACTGGCCGGTACGCCCGTCCGTCATGCGCACGCTGCACAACACCCTGGCGCGCGGCCTGCCCGGCGACTTGCCGCAACCGGTGGTGTTCATCGCCATGGCGGAAACCGCTGTCGGGCTGGGGCAGGGCGTGTTTGACGCGTGGCTGGACCAGGACCCGGCGCGCGAAGCGGTCTTCGTGTACACCACGCGCTACCGCGTGGGTGATACACCGCTGATCGAATTCGAGGAAGCGCACAGCCATGCGCCGCGCCAGTTCCTGCACATGCCCGCCGATCCCGCCATTGCCGCGCGCTTTGCGCAGGCCCGTTCGATCGTGCTGGTCGATGATGAAGCCAGTACCGGCAATACCTTCGTCAACCTGGCCGCCGCCTGCCGCCAGGTGGCGCCGGCCATCGAACATGTGCACCTGGTGACGATTACCAATTTCATGGGCGAGCAGGGCAACCGCCAGTTGCCGCAGCGCTTCGGCGGCTTGCGCGTGACTCATAACGCCGCCTTGCACGGCGCATTTTCGTTCGAGGCCGGCGAGCTGCACACTGCCGGCGCGCCGGCCCAGCGCTTTGACGCCAGCGCCGAGCGCGGCGCCAGCGGCCACTTTGGGCGGCTGGGTCTGGCGGCCGCGCTGCCGCTGCCTTTGGCCCTGGCGAGCACGCTGGCGCCACAGTTCGGCTTTGGCGAGCGCGTGCTGGTGCTGGGCACCGGGGAATTCATGCACCCGGCGTTTTTACTGGGGCGTGCGCTGGAAATGCAGGGCGTGGACGTGGTAGTGCAATCGACCACGCGTTCGCCGATCCTGGTGGGCGGCGCCATCGCCAGTGCCGTCAGTTTTGCCGACAATTATGGTGAAGGCATCGCCAATTTTATCTACAACGTGCAGCCGGACCAGTACGATCATGTGCTGCTATGCCACGAAACGCCGCCCAACGCAGCACTGCGCGATACCGCAGCCGCGCTCAAGGCGCGCCTGTTCCATTTCAAGTCGGAGACCCTGGTTGAAGAAATTTCTGTTCGTTGACCTGGACGATACCTTGTTCAGCACCATCGGCAAGTGCGCCAGCCACAGCGACCTGCTGCCGGTGGCCTATTATGCCGACCAATCCGTGTGCTCCTACAACACGGCGCGCCAGCGCGCGTTTTTGAGCCTGATGGACCCGGCCACCACGCTGATCCCCACCACGGCGCGCCACCTCGATGCATTCAGCCGCGTCGATATGGCGTTTTCCAGCTATAAAATCCTCAATTTCGGCGGTCTCATCCTGGGCCCCGATAATCAGCCCGACGCTGCCTGGATGGCCGAGATGCGCAGCGCCATGGACGCCGCCCTGCCGGCCCTGCACGAAGCGGCGGCGGTGATCAACGCCTGGCAGGAAGCACAGGGCCTGGCCTCGCGCGCGCGCGTGGTCGAAGATGGCGGTATCCCGTTCTATACGCTGCTCAAGGATGGCGACAAGCGCGCCGAGCGCCTGGCTGCAGTGGAAGCCGAGGCGCTGGCGCCGTGGCTGGCCGGCGCCGGCAGCAGCTGTCATGTTCACCGCAATGGCAACAACCTGGCGGTGCTGCCGCGCGCGCTCGACAAGGCGCTGGCGGTGGAATACGTCACGCGCCTGCTGCGCGCCCAGCATGGCGACATCCTGACGCTGGGCATGGGCGACAGCCGCTCCGACGCACGCTTCATGGCCGCCTGCGACTATGCGATCATCCCCGCCGGCACGCAGTTGTCGGCGCAGACCGTGGGGGCATTATGACCAGCGCCGGTGTGCCGTTTTCCGGCAGCTATGCGCCGCACGATGTGCAGTTTTTGCTGCGCCGCCTGCCGGCCCAGCAGTTCACCAGCGTGGCTGACAAGGAAGCGCTGATCCAGTCCGGCCGCAAGCACTACAGCGAAATGCTGTCGCCGGAGGCGCTGCCGTCGGCGCGCTACCTGCAAGTGTTTGAGGACGCCTGCGCCGCCAACCTCCAGCAGATGGCGCGCGATTGCCTGCTGCTGGCCGCCAGCATCGCCGCCCGTGGGGGCGCGGTTACCGATACGCCGATCACGCTGGTATCGCTTGCGCGCGCCGGCACCCCGGTGGGCGTGCTGCAAAAGCGTCTGCTCGAGCAGGTGTTCAAGCGCCGCGTCAGCCATTATTCGGTATCGATCGTGCGCGACCGCGGCATCGATGCAGCGGCGCTGCGCCACATTCTGGCGGCCGGCCACGCAGCCGAATCCATCGTGTTCATCGATGGCTGGACCGGCAAGGGCGTGATTGCCGGCGAGCTGGCGCGTTCGGTGGCGGCTTTCAATGAGGCCCACGGCGTTGCCATCGACAGCGGCCTGTACGTGCTGTCGGACCTGGCCGGCGTGGCCGCCTGCGCCAGTTCGGCGCGCGACTACCTGATCCCGTCGAGCATTTTGAACGCCACCGTCTCGGGCCTGATCAGCCGCACCGTGATCAGCGCCAGTGCCGACGAATTTCACGGCTGCGTGTATTACGAACAGTTTGCGCCGCACGACCAGTCACGCCGCTTCGTCGAGGCAGTGCTGGCGGCAGCGCTGGCGCAGCTTGATGGTGGCATCGACCTGGCGGCGTTACCAGTGCAGGCGCCCGAGCGCGCCGCTGCCGCCGCCACCTCGCGCGCCTGCCTGGCGCGGCTACAGGCTGCCCACGCGGTCAGCGATGTCAACCTCATTAAACCGGGCATCGGCGAAGCCACGCGCGTGCTGCTGCGCCGCGTGCCGCGCCTGCTGCTGGTGCGTGACGCCGGCGCGCCCGATGTCCGCCACCTTGTATTGCTGGCACAGGAAAAAAATGTGCCGGTTGTAACAGACCCTGCGCTGCCTTACCAGGCAGTGTCGTTGATCAGGAGTGCGCTCGATGGTTAGTTCGATCGTCAATAAGCCGATGGGAGCGTCGTTGTACGTTCCCACCACCCACAAGGACTTGCTCGAGATTGCCAACGGCATCAAGATGCCGAAACTGCGCTCGGTGATTTTCTGCACCGAAGACGCGGTCGCCGACCGCGACTTGAGCTATGCGCTGTTCAACCTGTCCGTGATGCTGGAAAACATGGACCCGGTCGGTGTGCTCGACCGTTTTGTGCGCGTGCGCAATCCCGAAGTGCTCGAACGCGTGCTGGCCATGAAAGGCGTCGAGCACCTGACCGGCTTCGTGATCCCCAAGGCCACGCGCGAGAATTTCGATACGTATTTCAGGCTGGTGCGCCAGACCGGGCACTTGCTGATGCCCACGCTGGAAACGGCGGAAGTGTTCGACGACCGTGAAATGGTGCTGTTCCGTGAACTGCTGCGCGCCCCCGGCGTGGTGGGGCGCATCCTGGCCTTGCGCATCGGCGGCAACGACCTGCTGGCGCTGCTCGGCATCCGCCGTCCACGCAGCATGACGATTTACCGCACGCCGCTAGGGCCCGTCATCGCCCGCCTGGTGACCACGTTTGCCCCGTACGGCTTCCGCCTGACGGCGCCGGTGTTCGAACACCTGGACCAGGACGCGCTGCTCGACGCCGAAGTGCAGGAAGACCTGGCCCACGGCCTGGTGGGCAAGACCGCGATCCACCCCTACCAGCTGCCGCTGATCGAAATGCACTACCGCGTGCAGCCGATCGATGTCGCCGTAGCGCAAAAAATCATGGATGAAGACAGTCCGGCCGTCTTCAAGATGGGCAACTCAATGTGCGAGGTAGCCACGCATCGCACGTGGGCGCAGGCGGTGATCCAGCAGGCGCACCATTTCGGCACGTATCCGAATAATGATCTGGTGCGGGATGCTGGCGAATAATGGGACGGTGGCGTGTGGCGCCGTCATTGCGGGCAGTCGGCCTATGTCCTATGTCCCATGTCCAATGCACAGCATCGGCGGCCACTCTGTGACGCCCGAAAGGGTCATCGGGGTTTTCTTAAAAACTCATTTTCTTGACTGTCTATAAAACTGGCTGCCCATCGATGGACCCCTTGCGTATACTATTGCATGATCATGTGGCGGGAAGGCGCTTGCTGTTCGTCTCCTGCAAAGATGGTCCAGCGACGGACCGACTTCGGATCAATCCATCACAAGGCAAGAAACACCATGACGACATTTTCTCGGGCAGCCAGTCCCACCATCACCGCGATGCAGGTGATCCCGGTCGCCGGGCGCGACAGCATGTTGCTCAACCTGTGCGGCGCCCATGCACCTTACTTCACCCGCATTCTGGTGCTGCTGCAGGATAGCGCCGGCAATACCGGCATGGGGGAAGTGCCTGGCTCGGATGGCATTTTACGCACGCTCGAACGCCTGGCGCCGAGCGTGATCGGTACCGAGATTGCCCGCTACAACGGCACGCTCGGTGTGCTGCGCGCCGCCATCGCCGGACGCAGTCATCAGGTCACCAGCAGCGCCGAAGAGGCCGTGATGAAGCAGCCGCACGAGATCAATCTGCGCCTGGAAAATGTGATCACTGCGGTCGAAGCGGCGCTGCTCGACTTGCTGGGGCAGCACCTCGGCGTGCCGGTTTGTGAGCTGCTGGGCGGCGGCCGCCAGCGCAGCCATGTGCCGGTGCTCGCTTACCTGTTCTACATCGGCGACAGGCAGCGCACCGACCTGGCTTACGATAGCGGCGCAGGCCAGGACGGCTGGTATGCCATGCGCGACCAGCAAGCGCTGACCGCCGAAGCGATTGCCGACCTGGCGCAGGCTGCCGTGGAGCGCTATGGTTTTCGCGACTTCAAGCTGAAGGGAGGCGTGATGCGCCCGGAAGAGGAAATTGCGGCGGTAGCGGCCATCAAGCGCCGCTTTCCCGACGCCGGCGCAACGCTGGATCCGAACGGCGCCTGGTCGCTGGAGCAGGCGGTGACGGCGTGCAGGGGCCAGGGTCATATTCTGGCTTATGCAGAAGACCCGTGCGGCGCTGAACAGGGATATTCCGGCCGCGAGATCATGGCGGAGTTCAAGCGCGCCACCGGCATACGCACGGCCACCAATATGGTCGCCACCGACTGGCGCCAGATGGCTCACTCGCACTTGCTGGGGGCAGTCGATATTCCGCTGGCCGATCCGCATTTCTGGACCATGCAGGGCTCGGTGCGGCTGGCCCAGTTATGCGATGACTGGGGCCTGACCTGGGGTTCGCATTCGAATAATCACTTCGACGTGTCGCTGGCGATGTTCGCCCACGTTGCAGCTGCCGCGCCTGGCGATATCACGGCGATCGACACCCACTGGATCTGGCAGGAAGGCCGCGAACGGCTGACGTGCGAGCCGATGGCGATCGTCGATGGACAGCTTGCGGTATCAGACCGGCCGGGCCTCGGTATCGCGCCTGACATGGAGCGCATCCGCCACGCGCATGAACTGTATCAGCGCGTGGCGGCTGGTGCACGTGACGATGCACTGGCGATGCGTTATCTGGTGCCCGGCTGGACCTACGACCCGAAACGGCCAAGCCTGGTGCGCTGAACGTTTCAGCTCACCAGGCTCGCCCGCTGCGTTCGATCAGCTTATCGCGCTGGTGGCGGCGATGCTGGCTCCGGCGTGGTGGACGGTGCTGGCGAGGCTGGATCAGGCGTTGGCGTGGTTGCTGGCGGCGTGACGGGGTCAGGCGTCGGCGAGCCGGTTGGCGCGGTGTTGGCCGGTGCTACCACTTCTGGCGTTGGGGCCGGATCGGCTTCCTTCTTTTTGCAACCGGTAACAGCGGCTGCGGTCAGGATCAGGGCGAAAGCAAACTTGGCTGGCGTGTGTAGCTGTTTCATGGTTTTCTCCTGTTGGTGAGCGATGTTGTATCTTAGTCATGCTCGAGTTCGCGCGGTATCAGCGCGCCCGCGGCGTTGTTGTAGGACTAGTCTGAAGTCCTTGGCATGACTTATTGCCCAAGAGTACTGAAATTCAGGATATCCGGCTGCGGTAGCTTTGCGGCGCCAGGTCTTCCTTCGGCGCCAGCGCCTGCAGGCGCTTGTACAGCACGCGTGTTTCCAGCAGGTTCCACACGCGCAGCATGGCTTCCAGCGTATCGAAGGGCTTGGTCAGAAAATCCTTGGCGCCCAGGGCCAGCGAGCGGCGCTTGGCTTCGGCGGTGGCGTCGGCCGTGATCACCAGCACGGGGCGGAAATCGTAGGGGTCGCCGCGCCGCTTCAGGCGTTCCAGCACGGCGTAGCCGTCGAGGTCGGGCATCATCAGGTCGAGCACGATCAGGTCGGGGTCGAAGGCGGTGAACAGGTCGAGCGCGGTGCGAGCGTCGGTGGTGCCCACCACGTGGGTCAGGCCCTCGCCGATGAACATGTCTTCGAGCAGGCGCAGGTTGGCGGGCTGGTCGTCGATGATCAGGATGCGCGAGGCCAGTACTTCATCTTCCATCATAGTCTTGTTCCATGCTGTCGAGTAGGGCGAAGAACGCCGGGATGTTGAGTGGTTTGTCCAGTCGTGCGCTGGCGCCGTGCGTTGCAGTATCGGTGTCGGAGCCACCCAGCAGCACCATTTTGCCGGTCAGTGACGCCATCTCGCTGCTGGCCAGTGCTGCCGCTACCAGCAGCACCTCGCAGCGCTGCGCGCGCGCCAGCGCCAGGCCTTCGGCGGCGTCGGCGGCGGCGCTGAAGCGCCAGTGCGGACGGCGCTTGAGGATGGTGGCGATCAGCGTGCGGGCGCCGGCGTCAGGCTCGATGCAGAGCAGGTGGTGGCTGGTGTCCTGGATGGCCGGTGTGGTAGTGGCAGATATGGCGTTGTCGGCGGCAATCGCTGGCGCCTGGGGGACAGTGCCGGCACCGGCCTGTGCCAATGGCAGCGTCAGGGTAAAGCGTGTGCCCTGACCGATTCTGTTATGCAGCACCACGTCGCCGCGCATGGCCTGCATCAGTGCCTTGGACACTGCCAGGCCCAGCCCCGCGCCCTCTATCTTGCCGCGTTCTGCGCCCAGCCGGTCAAACGGCGCAAACAGGCGCGATTGCAGCGCTGGCGTAATCCCGGGGCCCTGGTCGTCGATGTGGATGCTGATGGACTCACCGTCGCCATCGCCTTCTCCATGCTGGCTGAAACTGATATCGACATCGCCGTCGCGGGCGCCGTACTTGATGGCGTTGGACAGCAGGTTGAGCATCACTTGCAGCAGGCGCTGGCGGTCGGCCTGCACTGCCACCGCCGTGGCCAGCGCGCTGCGGTCCTGGCGCAGGCGCACGTTACGCTGCTGCGCCATGGGCGCCATCAGCATCACCGATTCCTCTACCAGCGGCGCCAGCGCTACCGGCACGCAGTCGAGCGTGAGTTTGCCGGCTTCGATGCGGCCGATATCGAGCACTTCGTCGATCAGCGACAGCAAATGCTGGCCGGCCTGGCGGATATGCTCGGCGTGTTCGCGCTCGCGCGGCGCTGTCAGGCCGGCTTCCAGCAACTGGGCATAACCGAGGATGGCGTTGAGCGGGGTGCGCAGCTCGTGGCTGGTGCGCGCCAAAAACTCGGTCTTGGCGCGGCTGGCTGCCTGCGCCGCCGAGGCACGTCCGGCCAGCAGCACGCTGGCCTGGTGCAGGCGGTCGGCCAGTTGCCCCAGTTCGTCGGTAGTGGCCGGCGCCGGCTTGAGCGGCAGGTCGCTATTGAGGCGTTCGGCATTTTCCGCCGCCAGCCGCACGCGCCGCACCAGGCCCAGGGTAAAGGTCAGCGTGGCCAGGGCGCCGGCCAGGCCGGCGGCAATCATGATCATGGCCATCCACAGGTTGCGATTCGACGCTTGCTGCAGGATCAGCGTGCGCTGCTCGACCAGTTCGGCCTCGCGCAGGTTCATCACGCCGATTTCGGCGCGCAGCTTGTCGAGAATCTGCTTGCTGCTTAACAGATGTTCCTGCAGCTCCGTAGTGCTGGCGTTGCGCTGGCCGCGCATCAGGTCGAGGCTGGCCAGCTTGTTGCGCAGCAGCGGCGCAATGCGCGCCAGGCTGGCCAACTGCTCAGGGTCGATGGCTTTGGCTTGCAGGCTGGCCAGCGTGACGGGCAGCTGTTCGGCAGCCACCTCGTAGGGGGTGAGAAAGTCATCGCGCCCGGTCAGCAGGTAGCCGCGCACGCCGGTAGCCGCTTCCGCCACCTGGGTATGCAGGCGCTGGATGTCGGCCTGGGCCTGCATGGTGCGCAGCATGTCGGCGGTGGCGTCGGCGGTATTGCGCTCGAGCGTGTAGCTGGTGGCGGCTGAGCCGACCAACAGGGCCAGTGAAGCGGCGATAATCATGCCGCCCTTGAAGCCGAGCGACCAGTGGCGTGGTTGCAGCCGTTCCCAGGTGGGCCAGCTCATGAACCGAGGCCCAGGTCAGCGGCGCGCACGGCGGCCTGGGTGCGGTCGTTCAGATCGAGCTTGTGCAGGATGCGCTCGACATGGACCTTGACCGTGCCGCCGGCAATGCCCAGGTGTTCGCCCATTTCGGCATTGGTCCAGCCCTTGGGCAGCAGCGCCAGGATTTGCAGCTCGCGCGGTGTCAGCGACTTCAGGATGGCGGCCGCTTCCTGGCCTGCCACGCGTGGCGCTGCCTGCGCCGTTGCCAGCACAGCAGCCAACAGGGTGGCCAGCGATTGCAGCGTGAGCAGATCGTCGGGATGCGGCGCCGGCGCCGCGTGGGCGCTGAGCAGGGCCAGCATGCCGCGGTGTTTGCCGTCCAGGCACAGCGGCACCAGCACTTCGAGGCCGGCCTTCTGTTCGCGGCCGATGCGCAGGGTGCTCGCCACGTCCTGGCGCACCAGCGGCGCCAGCGGACCCGGTTGCAGTGCTGCCTGCATCGCCGCCGCATGGGCCAGACGGGCGCCGACCGGCGGCACCTGGCCCTGGCTGGCGACGACTTGCAGCGCATCGTCCTTGAGCACCATCAGCAAGCCGTCTTCCAGCGACAGAAAGGCCAGCGCTTTTGACAGCGCAGTGGCCAGCGCCGCCGGCCGTGCGCCCTCGGCGGCAAGGGCGCCGGCGGCGTCGGTCAGCAGGCGCCAGCGCGCGGCGCTGCTTTCGCTCTGGCGGTAGCGGGTGCGGATGGCGCGGGCGCTGTCGGTGGCATGCGGAAGCTGATTCATGGGGGTATGGAATATGAAAGTAGGTGAATTATAGCCAAAATATGCCGAGCGGCATATGCCGATACCCCCGGACAGCAGATTTTTGCATCGCTCCCAGCGCCCATACTGCGTTCATTGGCAGTCACAGACCGCCAATCAACCTTAACCCCTGATAACGACTGGAGCACAACATGAAAAAGATCCTCATTTCCCTCGCCCTGGTAGCTGCCAGCACCGTCGCTTACGCTGACGTCGCACCGAAGGTCTACCGCGACGTGGTCACCGCGCCGGCCGA
>JBEVNE010000229.1:0-8450 GCA_040508275.1 Duganella sp. | reverse complement strand
CGGCATGGCGCGCCATGGCGACAATGTGCTGCTGGGCGTTGGTGGAGCCGCCAATGGCGGCATTGGTGACGATGGCGTCGAGGAAGGCGTCGCGCGTGAGGATGCTCGACGGCTTGATGTCGAGGCGCGCCATCTCGACGATGCGGCGCCCGGTTTCATAAGCCATCTGGCCGCGTTCGCGATACGGCGCCGGAATCGCCGAGCAGCCGGTCAGCGACATGCCCAGCGCTTCGGCGATCGCGTTCATGGTCGATGCCGTGCCCATGGTGTTGCAGTGCCCTGCCGACGGCGCCGAGGCGGCGGCAATCTGCAGGAATTTTTCATTGTCGATCTGGCCCTTGGCCAGTTGCCGGCGGCCTTTCCAGATGGCGGCGCCGGAACCGGCCAGCTCGCCCTCGAACCAGCCGTCGAGCATGGGGCCACCGGACAGCACGATGGCCGGAATGTCCACCGTCGATGCAGCCATCAGCTGCGCCGGCGTGGTCTTGTCGCAGCCGGTGGTGAGCACCACGGCATCGATCGGGTAGCCGTGCAAAATCTCGACCAGGCCCAGGTAGGCCAGGTTGCGGTCGATGGCGGCGGTGGGACGGCGGCAGTTTTCAAAGATCGGGTGCAGCGGGAATTCCATGGCGATGCCACCGGCATCGCGGATGCCGTCGCGTACGCGCTTGGCCAGTTCCAGGTGGATGCGGTTGCACGGGCTGATGTCGCTGCCGCTCTGGGCGATCCCGATGATCGGGCGGCCCGAACGCAGCTCTTCCGGCGTGATACCGTAGTTCATGAAGCGCTCAAGATACAGCGCCGTCATGTCGATATGGTCGGGATTGTCGAACCAGTCTTGCGAGCGGTAGCGGCGCGGCGCTTCGCCGACTATCCGCTTGCTCATGTCGTTCATCTCATTCTGGTCGTTGGTCTGATTGCTCATCGTAGTTTTCGTATTCACCGTCGTGACAATGTTCAAGCGCAAATGTTCAAGCACCATACCAGCCGGCATCGACATAGTAATCGCGGCCGCTGCAGCGCGCGGCACTGTCGGAGGCGAGGAACAGCGCCAGCGCCGCCACGTCGTCTACTTCCACGCGCTGCTTGAGGCATTGGCCGGCGAGGATGCGCGCTTCTTCTTCCGGCGTGTGCCACAGCGCTTCCTGGCGCGGCGTGCGCACACCGCCTGGCACGATGCAGTTGACCCGCACATTATACGGTCCCAGGTCGCGCGCCAGACCACGCGTCATGCCTTCGATGGCTGCCTTGGCGGTCATGTACAGCGTCAGCTCCGGCAGCGCCAGGTGCCACGAGATCGAACCAAAGTTGAGGATCACGCCACTGCCCTGCGCCTGCATGGCAGGCGCCACGGCCTGGGCGCAAAAATACTGGTGACGCAGATTGACCGCCATGCGGTTTTCCCAGTACGCGGGCGTAACGTCAGCCAGGTTGTGGCGGTCGTCGTTGGCGGCGTTGTTGATCAGCACATCGACCGGACCGATGGCGGCCAGCGTAGCGGCCACTTTATCGAGGTCGGTCAGGTCGCATGGCACATACACGGGCGGCACGGACAGGCCGCGCAACTGCTCCTGCAGCGCGCGCGAATCGGCGTCGGCAATGTCGAGGAAGTGCACGCGCGCGCCCTGGCGGGCAAATGCTTCCACCATGCCGGCGCCGATGCCGCTGCCGCCACCGGTGACGATCACGCGCTTGCCGGCCAGGCTCGGGTAAATCGCCTGCTCGAACTTGGCGTTGGGCTTGGCCTGCACTGCAGCCGGCGTCGTGTTGACCGCGGCGCGCGCGCGTTTGAGCAGTGCGCGCGTGCCATAGGTCCACGGTGCGATTTGATCGCTGCGCTGCACGGTATTGACCAGTGTGCCCAGCGATGGCGTGGAAATGCTGACGCGATCACCGAGGTGGTGGGTAAAACCGCCGCCGGCGGCATCGCGGTCCTTGATCGGCGAGAACATGGTCCCCAAAAACAGCATGAAACCGTCCGGGTACTGGTGGTGGGCGCCGCAGGTCTGGCTGACCAGGTCAAGCGGATCGCGGCTGATTTCGCGCATGCGGCTGGCGCCTTCCAGGCGGAAGTCGTCGTCGCGGCCTTCGATCAGCATGCGCACTTCGGCATTGCGGATGGTGTCGATGGTGAAGTGTTCATCGAACAGGCGGATGAAGGGGCCGATGGCGCAGGAACCGTTGTTGTCCTTGGCTTTACCGAGCAACAGCGCGCTGCGCCCTTCGATATCGCGCAGGTTGACGTCGTTGCCGAGCGCGGCGCCGAGCACGCGCGCGCTGCTGTTGACGGCCAAAACGATTTCCGGCTCGGGGTTGTTCCACTTCGAATCAGGATGCAGGCCGACTGCGGCGCCGGTACCGAGCGCCGACATCGGCTGCCCCTTGGAGAATACTTCGGCATCCTTGCCGATGCCCACTTCCATGTACTGCGACCACAGGCCGCGCGCAATCAGGCTGTCCTTGAGCTTTAACGCTTCGTCGGAGCCGGGACGGATGGCCGACAGGTCGGAGCCGATGATGGTCTGGATGTCGGCGCGCAGGGCAGCGGCGCGCGACGGATCGCCCTTGGCCTGTTCTTCGATCACGCGCTCGAGCAGGCTGACGGCAAACGTGACGCCGCAGGCCTTGATGGCCTGCAGGTCGTTGGGCGCCAGCAGTTGCGGGATGCTGCTATCGGGGGCGTCGGCCAGCGCGTTGGCCAGCAGCTGCTGCACGCTGCCCAGCGCTTCGCCGGGGGCGCTTCGCGCCACGTCGAGCGCATCGTCGCGCTCGAGCAGGTCGGACATGGTGGGCGCGTGGCCGGTAATGTCGAACACCTCGCCGGCGCGCACCGCCACCACACACGGTCCGTTGACAACGCCATTGCGCCACACACGGCCTACCAGTACTGCGCGGCTCAGATCGTCCGGCAGCATTCCATTCATATTATTTTCCAAGGTCTCTCTCTCCAGGGGTGCAGACTGACTGCGAGAGGATTTTGACCCGATTCACTGGTAGCGGCAATTATGAAACTCACCAATCGCATTGATGATTTACGCGGAATCTGAATCAACCCGGGACTTGGCTGGCTACGCCACCGGCTCCGCCACCCGGTCCTGGTAAGTCCTCGGCGTACAGCCCAGCTCACGCTTGAACACTGCGTGCATATACTGCACCGAGGTAAAGCCGCAGCTCAGCGCCACTTCGGCAATGCTGCGTTCACCACCCTTGAGCATTTCAGTGGCGGCATCGAGCTTGAAGCGCAGGATCACGTCGTGCACGCTGCTATCTAGTTCCTGACGGAAATACGATTCCAGCGACGAACGCGAAATACCGACGTATTCCGCCACCTGGTGGGTCTTGATGCCCTGGCAGGCGTACTGGCGGATGAAATGGCGCGCGCGCATCACGTGCGGGTGCTTGGGCGCTTCGTGGCGCGTGGAGGTTTGCACATTGATGCCGGTCGGCGCCACCAGCACGCGCGTGCCCTGCAGGCGGGCGCCGTGCAGCATCTGGTCGAGCAGGTGGGCGGCGGTGCGGCCCATTTCCTGCGCGCCCTGGATGACGGAACTGAGCGGTATGCGCGTGAGCATGCGCGCCAGTGGATCGTTGTCGATGCCGATCAGCGCCACCTGCTCGGGCACCTCGATGCCGGCGATGATGCAGGCCTGCATCAGCTGGCGCGCGCGGGCGTCGGTCACGGCGATAATGCCGACCGGCTTGGGCAGGCTGTGCAGCCATTTGATCTGCTGCTCCACCGCCTCATCCCAGGCAGCAGCGCTGGTGCCCAGGCCGCGATATACCTGAACTTCCATCTTGTCGGCTTCCATCAGCGTGCAAAAGGCCCGCTCGCGCTCCTGCGCCCAGCGGTTTTCCTGCGCTTCAGGCAGGCTGAACATGGCAAAATTGCGCAGCCCGGCCTCGATCAGGTGGTCGCGCGCCAGTTTGATCAGCTGGAAATTATCGGTGGCGACGTAAGGCACGCCCACCGGGTAGCTGCCGTCATTGGCGTAGGAGCCGCCCACGGCCACCACCGGAATGCGGCTGCGCGACAGCGCCGCCGCCACGGCGGGATCGTCAAAGTCGGCAATGATGCCGTCGCCATGCCAGCTTTCCAGCCCGGACAGGCGCAGGCGAAAGTCTTCCTCGAGAAACAAATCCCAGGCGGCGCGGGTCGTGCCCAGGTAGGCGGCTACCCCGGCAATAATTTCACGGTCAAAAATCTTGTTTGCGTTAAATAACAGTGCGATACGGTGAGACTTCATCTGCATATTCAACTACCTCTATCGGGACGAGACGATCCAACGCGTTACTCAAAGTCACGCGTTGGGTATTGTGACATGGTTCCGTCACTGTGCCGATGAATTCAGCTGAAATAGTGTTTCTTGAAGCAAATAAAACTGCCGGCTATTTCCCTCCCTGCTGCATGGGCTTGCCGAACACGATGCCGCGCCCGGCGGTGCTCATGTACACCACGCCAAAGGTATTGGCGTCGCCGATGACGAACTGGGCGTCGCCGGGGCCGCCGTACTGATGGGCGTCATCATTGATGCGCTCCCAGCTGGCGCCGCTGTCGATGGAACGGAACACGCCGCGCACCTGGCCTACCGTACCCCAGATATAAATGGCCGGATAACTGGCGCCCGGCGCCGCCTTGCCAAAGCCTACCGCCGCCGCATAGGACACGCCGGGCAGCGTGCTGAAATGCGCACCGCCATCGGTGGAGCGGGCCAGGCCGCCCTCGTACAGCGGCGCCCACAAATCTCCCTGGCGCTCTGGCGCCGCACGCAGCACGGCGCGCGAACGCTCGCCAACCGGCAGGCTGGCGGCCGGCGCAAAGCTGGCGCCGCCGTCGCGGCTGACCAGCAGACGGCCGGCGCGCAGCGCATAGAAGGTGCGTGCATCGACCGGATCAGCCACCGGCCGGGCGCCGCCCAGGCCCTGGGCAGTCGTCCAGCTGGCGCCGCCATCCCGGCTGTAAAAGCTCTCGGCCGATTTTTCCGGGCTGTGGACGATGGTCTGGCCGTCCGCGCTCAGCGCCAGCTGGCCTTGCGGACCACGCAGCGTGGCGGTCTGCTTCCAGCTCACGCCCATGTCGCGCGAGATGAACATGGCGCTGCCCACGCGCGCCACCACGTTGGGCTGGCGCGCCGCATAATCGAGCCCCCAGGTGGTGCCGATGCTGGGCGTATGTATCGGTGAATATTGCGTGACGTCGCTGTGGCGGAAGCCGTCGTAGTCGCCAATCGCCGAGATCACCGGCCCGCCTGGAATGCTGACCAGGTTGAGCGGCACCGATTCTTCGATGCCTGCATCGTCAAATTTCCAGATGGCCGGCGTGGCGTGGATGTCGGTCGAGACAAACAGGCCATTGCCCGAGACGACCATGACTTTTTTCGCATCGAACGGATCGAATTCGATGCTGGCGGCCCAGTGCATGAAGCTGCCGCCTATCCAGCTCACGCCATTGGGATCGATCTGCACGTCCTGGTCCACGATGCTGCGCCAGCTGTTGCCGCCATCGACGGTTTCATAAAACTGGTCGCCCATGCGCCCCTTGCCATAACGGTAATAGCTGATGGTGCTGACGATCATCCGTTGCGGATTGCCCGGATCGACGGTGATGCCGGCAAACGCACGGTTGAGCGGCGGTGAAATGTCGCGCCAAACGCGCGTGGCAATATCGTAGCGCCACACACCGCCCTGCTCCAGCCCCTCGCCGTTGGCCACATCGCCCCACGGGCCGGCGCCCTTGGCAAACGTCACCACCAGGCCACCGTCGGCCAGCACCGCGCGGTGCGGCATCAAGTGCGCCGGGCCGCCGGCCATCGGCGTAAAGCTTTTGCCGCCATCGTCGGAGCGGTACATATTCGGCCCGGCCTTGCCGAAGCGCGAGACGCCGGCGAACAGGCGCGCGGTTGCGCCTTGTTGTCCGCCTTGTTGTCCGCCTTGTTGTGCGCTGGACGGATCGAGCAGCACAAAGCTCACGCCATTGTTGTTGGGCGGCGTGGCGCCGACGTCGAGGCCAGGAAGGTGCTGCCAGCTCAGGCCTTCGTCGGTGCTCTTGAACATGCCGTTGGCGCGCGTGCCCAGGTAGAGGATCTTGCCGTCGAGCGGATCGACCTGGAGTTTTTCGCCATTGCCGCGCCCCATGCCGTTGCCATGGATTTTGAACTGGCGCGTCACGTCGATCTTTTTGAAGGTGGCGCCATAGTCGTCGGACTTGAGGATGGCGCTGGCGCCGCCGTTCTGGTATTCGATGCCGGTGGACAGGTACAGCTTGTTGGGCGAGGAAGGATCGGTGGCCAGCGACTCCACGCCCAGCAAACCGGTCTCCTGGTCGGATACCCAGTCGAGCAAGGCGATCCAGCGCCGCTGGGAGGCATCCCAGCGGTAGGCGCCGCCGACATCGGTGCGCAGGTAGATCAGATCTTTTTGCGTTCTACTGGGGATAATGCCCGAGATAAAACCGCTGCCGCCGATGGCAACCGGGCGCCAGGCATACGAGCGTACTGCCGGCGCTGCCGATACTTTGGCCGGGGCTGGCGGCGCCGGGCAAACGCCCAGCAGCATGTCAAGCATAGGCGCCATGGCCTTGGCCCAGATCTCGTAACCTTTCTCGTTCGGGTGCAGCAGGTCGGGCATGATGTCCTTCGACAGCGTGCCGTCCGGCGCCAGCAAGGACTGGTTGATATCGAGGTAGAACACGTGGCGGCCATCGGCCAGGCCGGCAATGCGTTGGTTGACCTGGTCGTTAATCAGGCGCAATTCATCGTCGGGCTTTGCGCCGCGTGGGAAGATCGCCAGCAGCAGTATTTTGGTGTCGGGCAGGCGGCGCCGTAACTCTGCGATATTGCGCGCGATGCCGGCCGCCGTGGTCTGCGGGTTTTCCTTGCGGTGGCCGGTGTTATTGGTGCCTAACATCAGCACCGCCACCTTGGGCGCAATCGCGTCCACTTCGCCATGCTGCAGGCGCCACAGCACGTTCTCGGTGCGGTCGCCGCCAAAACCGAGCGCCAGCGCATCGAGCTGGCGGTAGTAGCGCTGCCACACCGGTGCGCCGCTCTTTTCCCAGCCCTCGGTAATCGAGTCGCCGATAAACACCACCTGCGCTTTCTTGCCCAAGGCCCGGGCTTCCTCGAGCTTTTTCTCGTGGCGCGCGGTCCACCAGCTGATGGCCCACGATTCGTTGAGTTTATCGGGCGTGACCGAGGCGGTGCGGTAGTCGGGGCAATCCATGGTCGGCCTGCCCCGCTCGCGCGGGAGCAAACGCACATTGGCCACCGCAACCTTGCCGGCGCCCGTGGCTTCCAACGCAAACGGCAGCTTGACGCGGGAAAAATCGGCGTCATCGCGCACGAAGCAGCTCAGCGCATACGACAGCCGCTGCCAGCCCTTGCCCTGCGCCGCGCGCGCCGGCACCACGTACGACACCGCACGCTCGCACTGCTCGCCGCAACCGACCTTGAAGGCCAGGCCGCCCTGTGCCAGTTCATCGACGCGCACATCGAGCGCCAGCACGCCCTGTGCGAGATAAGGCCGCAGATCGAGCGGCGCGCCGCCTTCCACCCGCAGGGCCGCGTACCAGGCGTCCTTCCATTCCAGTTGCAGAGCCTTGCCTTCGCGGAGGGCAACCACGGTGCGCTGCGGCGCGGAAGGCGGCGGCGGCACGGCGGTGCGGGCGCCGGCCAGGGTTTGCGACGATTCGGAATCGGCCACCGTGACGTGGTAGCCGGCCGGCGGCGCACCGTGGTAGATGGTCAGTGGGCCGGCGCTTTGCGCCTGTGCCGGCGCCTGGGCGGCCAGCGCCAGGGCTACCGTCAGGAGTGCCGCCACATGGCGGTAGGAGCTTGTCATGAAGTGTCTCGCCTGGATTTTATTTTGCAGCTATTTTGCAAGCTGCGCGGGGACGCTCGCAATTGCGAAAATCACCAAGCGGACGAATGATATTGGCAGGGGTTAAAAAAAAAGCGCCCTGAACCAGGGCGCTCAAACGCGTCGTTCAAGACGACGCTACGGTTTAATCGACACGACCTCGAACAGGTCGACCGGATCTTCTCCGCCATTGCTGATCATGGCGAATTGCTTGACGCCGACAGGCGCGCTGCCGACACCCTTCAGATTGAAGTCGCCAGCCTGGCCCAGCGCGCCCGGGGCGCCAAACGGCAGGTCATCGGGACCGCCGGTCTGGCCGATCAGTTCCTTGCTGAAGTCGAGCGGGAAGCGGCTGTAGAAAATGATCGTGCTGAAATCGGTCTTGGCGTACACGCCATCACCCGCCTGCGCGCCCTCCACGGTGACGCTGAGATCCTCGATTTTGCTGATCGGGATTTCCAGCTCGCTCGGCGCAAGCTGCACCAGCGCGGTATCGAGCGTAATGGTCGCCTTGACGCTGCTGGTGGGCGTGGGACCTTTCCAGGTCACGTGAAGCGTAATAACGGGCATGATCGTCCTTTCAAACGCGGCAGATG
>JBEVNE010000214.1:0-38639 GCA_040508275.1 Duganella sp. | reverse complement strand
CAGGCGTACGCGGAAACGGCGCCGGAGAACTGCGCGGGACTGATGGCAAAGGCGTGCATCAGCTGGGGCGCCAGCGGCATCATCACCATGAAATCCATGATCACGGTAAATTGCGTGAGCGCCAGCAGCCACAGCACCAGGCGCTCGCGCGTCGGCGTCAACGCCGCATCGCTACCCATCATGCGAGCCCCAGGAAGTTGGCCATGGTTTGAGGTGCGATCATCCATCGACATGCGAAATCAGCAAGCGCCGGCTGTCCGCCTCCCCCGGCCCCGTGTGCTCGACCACCAGCCGGCCCTGCTGGGCGTCCAGCGAAATGCCTACTGACAGGATGTCGATCAGCAGCAGCTGCAGGATGCGGGAAATCATCGACAAAAAGGTCGTGCTGTCTTCGGCATGGTCCACCACCAGGCAGACGCTGGCCTTTTTGGCCAGCGGTGAATTGCTGGCCGTGATGGCAATCACGTCGGCGCCGGCGGCGCGCGCCACATCGACCGCCTGCAGCAGGTCGGGCAGCTTGCCCGAGTTGGAAATGGCGATCACCACGTCGCCCGGCGTGAGCAGGCCGGCCGCCAGGTTGAGCAGGTGCGAATCGCCATAGGCCGAGGTGGGGATGCGGAAGCGGAAGAATTTGTGCTGGCCGTCCAGCGCCACCACGCGCGAATTGCCCATCGCATAAAACTCCACGCGCCGCGCCCTGGCCACCAGCGCAATCGCCTTGTCGAGCGCGCGCACGTCGAGCTGGTCGCGGAACTTCAGGATCGCCGATACCGTGTTGTCGATCACCTTGGCGCTGACATCGTGCGTGCTGTCGCTTACGCGCACCTGGCTGTGGCGCACCGGAATGGCGCCGGTCAGGCTGCTGGCAAATTTGAGCTTGAAGTCGGCCAGCCCAAGAAAACCGAGCGAGCGGCAGAAGCGGATCACGGTCGGCTGGCTCACTTCAGCCAGGCGGGCAATGTCGGCAATCGGTTCATTGAGCACCAGGCGCGGCTGCTCGAGCACCAGTTGCGCCACGCGCTGCTCGGCCGGGGTGAGCTCATGCTGCAGGTGGCGCACGCGCTCCATCAGCGTGTTGGCGCCGCTGCGACCACGCAGGTGTTCGGACAAAATCGTCGCCACGCCATAAAACGCCGGATTGGGCGTGGTGATCACATAGGTGGGAATTTCCGCCACATAGCTGGCAAAGCGCCCCTTGGCCTCAAAGCGCGCGCGGAACTGCGACGAGACAAACCACTCGCCCAGACGCGGCACGATGGCGCCGCCAATGAACACGCCGCCGAGCGCGCCCAGCGTGACGGCCAGGTTGGCGCAGGCGCTGCCCAGCATGGCGCAAAAGCAGTCGAGCACTTCCAGGCACAGCGGGTCCTTGTCGGTCAGCGCGCTGGCGATGATGTCGGGCGCCGCCATTGCGCGCACCTGGCGGCCATTGCGTTTGGCGAGCGCCTGGTGAATGATCTCGATGCCGGGGCCGGAAATCAGGCGCTCGGTCGAGACATGGGACCAGCTTTGCCAGGCATGCTGGAGAATCGCGAATTCGCGCTCATCGGCCGGGGCAAAACTGCTGTGGCCGCCTTCCGAGCCGAGCGTGACAAATCCATCGACAGTGGGAATCACGCCCGACACACCGAGACCGGCGTCTGGCCCCAGCACGCCGATCACGGCATTCGGTACGGGCTTGCCACCGCCCACCTGCAGCAGATCGGCCGGCTTGAGGCCGGGCAGCGACATGGCCAGCGCCGTAAAATCGTTGACCACCAGCAGCGTGTGCAGGCCCAGCGCGCGGCGCACTTCGTCGGTGGAAAACTCCCAGTCGCGCTTGGTCATGCGGATGATGTCGCCACTGACCGGGTTGGCCACGGCCAGCGCCGCATGGTTGATGGTGATGTCGCTGTGCTCGAGCAGGTAGCAGCGCAGCAGCGCGACAATGTCGCTGAAGTCGTCGCACCGGAGCACACGCAAGGCATGGAATTCGCCGGGCGCGGTTTGCAGGGCAAAGCGCGCCTCGCTGGCGCCGATATCGGCCAGCAGGCGCGGACCGTCGGCAAACGCGGGGCGATTGAGTTTTTGATCCACTTCGGTCGGCTTCATGTCGGTTTAATAAAAACAATGGGCGCAAGCATACCTGAAATGCTCAAAGTTTCCATCCATCCCCCCTTGAGTTAGTTGGGAAGTCGTAAGAGAATCCGGGGTTGGCGATCAGGAGGGCGCTGCGGATGCAACAATCTGCATCACAGCCTCGCTTTTTTACCATGCGCACAACGACGATGGACTAGCACAAGTAATCCATCGAATCAGAGACGGTGAACTTCCATCGAGGTTCATGACAAAAATGAGTAGTCACACTACACAATTTCAGGAGGAAGTATCGTGAGCAGCGCAAGCAGCATCGACCCCGCGACCGGCAACGGTCCCTTGCCCAGGCAAATCCCTTACATTATTGCTAACGAAGGCTGCGAGCGTTTCAGCTTTTATGGCATGCGCAACATCCTCACGCCGTTCTTGCTGAGCACCCTGCTGCTGTTCATTCCAGCCGAGCACCGCACCAGCGAAGCCAAGCATGTATTCCACACCTTCGTCATCGGCGTGTACTTCTTCCCGCTGCTGGGCGGCTGGCTGGCCGACCGCTACTGGGGCAAGTACAACACGGTGCTATGGTTCAGCCTGATTTACGTGGCCGGCCACGCCTGCCTGGCGATTTTCGAGCACAACATCAATGGCTTTTATTTCGGCCTGGGGCTGATTGCCTTCGGCTCGGGCGGCATCAAGCCGCTGGTGGTAGCGTTTGTCGGCGACCAGTTCGACCAGACCAATAAAAACCGCGCGCGCCTGGTATTCGACGCGTTTTACTGGATTATCAATTTCGGCTCCTTCTTTGCCTCGCTGCTGATGCCGCTGCTGCTGCGCGACTACGGTCCCTCGGTGGCGTTCGGCATTCCCGGCCTGCTGATGGCAATCGCCACCTATGTTTTCTGGCTCGGCCGCAAAAAATATGTGCACGTACCGCCAGCGGCGCCGAATCCCGATTCGTTCAGCAGCGTGGCGCGTACCGCCCTGCTGGCGCAGGTGGCGGGCCAGTCGCGTCCCGGCCTGATGATGGCCGGCCTCGGTGTGGTGCTGGCCGTGCTGTCGCTGGCGGTGATCCCGTTTTATCTTGGTTTCGTCATCGCTTTCTGTACCGCGCTGCTGATGCTGCTGATGTTCGGCAGCTTCGGCGTGTCGATGCAACTGGAGCGCGCGCGCGGCATCCATACCAGCGAAGCGGTGGAAGGCGTGCGCGCCGTGCTGCGCATCCTGATCGTGTTCGCCCTGATCACGCCGTTCTGGTCGCTGTTCGACCAGAAAGCCTCGACCTGGATCGTCCAGGCCAACGCCATGGACAGCCCTACCATGTCGCTGCTGGGCTGGGAATTCACGCTGCTGCCGGCGCAGATGCAGGCGGTCAACCCGATCCTGGTGATGTTGCTGATCCCCTTGAATAACATCGTGCTGTTCCCGCTGCTGCGCGCCATCGGCATCACGCCCACGCCGCTGCGCCGCATGGGCGCCGGCATTGCGCTGTCCGGTCTGAGCTGGATCGCCGTGGGCGCTTTCCAGCTCAGCATGGACGCCGGCGACAAGGTGTCGATCTTCTGGCAACTGCTGCCATATGCGCTGCTGACGCTGGGCGAGGTACTGGTATCGGCCACCGGGCTCGAATTTGCCTACAGCCAGGCGCCGGCCTCGATGAAGGGCATCATCATGAGCTTCTGGTACCTGGGCATCACCATGGGCAACCTGTGGGTGCTGATCGTCAACGAGGGCGTGAAAAACCAGGCGGTGAGCGCCCATATTGCCAGCACCGGCATGAGCGAGAGCGCGTTCCAGATGTTCTTCTTCGCCGGCTTCGCGCTGGTCTGCTCCGCCCTGTTCGCGCTGTATGCCATGCGCTACAAGCTGGTCGACAACTACAGAAAGGCCTGACACGCAGGCGGCAGTATTTGGCAGCATGACCCGGCACCATGACCCGGCGTCATGACCTGAGGGCCTGCACGGCAATGCAGGCCCTCGGTTTTTTACGCGGCGCAAAGGGATGCAATGCAATCGTTTGCAGCAAATCGCCCTGGCGTGCGCGGTGCCTTCGGGAATCATGATACTATTTGTTTCAAGTTCGCAATAACATTTTCTTTATTGCAAACAAACAGTCCTGAACCAGTCGTTTTGTCAGCAGGACCCCGCAACGGTTCCCGAAACGACCAGATCATGAATAATTACCTTCCCAGCCCCGAAGCACGGCGTCTCGATGCGCTCTACAAACTCAACATCCTCGATACGCCACCGAGCGAAGCGTTCGACCGCATCACGCGCATGGCCGCGCGCCTGTTCAATCTGCCGATTGCCGCCGTCTCGCTGACCGATAGCGACCGCCAGTGGTTCAAGTCGCGCGTGGGGGTTGAGCACACATCGATTCCACGCCACTTGGCGCCCTGCGGCAATGTGGCCGACACTGCCGAACTGCTGATCGTCCCCGACCTGCTGAACGATCAGCATTTCCGCGACAGTCCGCTGGCCGCCAGCGGCATCCGTTACTACGCCGGTGCGCCGCTGGTCACCGGCGATGGCCACTGCCTGGGGGCGATGTGCGTGCTGGGCGTGGAGCCGCGCGACACCACGCCGGAAGAGCTGACCATGCTGTGCGACCTGGCCGGCATGGTCATGGCGCAGATCGAAATGCTGCACGCGCTGGGCCGCGTCGATCCGATCAGCGGCCTGCCCAACCGCAACCAGTTCATTGAAGATTTCCAGGACATGCAGCGCGACAGTGCACCAGGCGCGCAGCGCATGGCGGTGCTGATCAACCTGGCCACGCCGGCGCAGCTGGCGCATGCGGCGCGCGCCATGAATCCGCGCTACCTCGACGAACTGGTGACCGACGCCGCCGGCTGGATACGCGCCGAAATCGGCGCCGGCCGCAAGGTGTACCACGTCGCCACCACCCAGTTTGCCCTGTTGGCCACGCCCGGCATGACCATCGAAGCTTACACGCCGCTGCTCGAAGCCAAGCTCGAACGCGCCATCGCCACCATCAAGACCCGTTTTGTCGCCACCCCCAGCATCGGCGTGGCGCCTTTTGATATCGCCACCGCCGATGCACTGAGCGTGCTGCGGCGCGCGCAAAGCGCCGTGCACGACGCCATCGAGGCCGGCCACAACGTGGCGATTTATTCCGCCAACGAGGACCAGGTGTATCGCCGCCGCTTCAACCTGCTCAACGACTTCGGCGAGGCCCTGGCCAGCGGCGACCAGTTGCGCCTGGTCTATCAGCCGCGCATCGATATCGCCAGCGGCGAATGCGTGGGCGCCGAGGCGCTGCTGCGCTGGAACCATCCGCAGCTGGGCGCCATCGGCCCCGGCGAATTCATGCCCATCGTCGAGCGTTCGCGGCTGGCGCAAGCCACCACGGCGTGGGTGCTGCAGGCGGCGCTGGACCAGCAACTGGCCTGGCGCGACGCGGGCCTGCCGCTACAGCTCTCGCTTAACGTCTCGGCGGCCAATTTGCTGGAAGTGGATTTTGCCGACCGCGTGGTGGCGGCGCTGGCGCTGCGCGACCTGCCGCACAGCTGCCTGGAGCTTGAAATTACCGAAAGCGCCATCATGGAGCAGCCGCTGAAAGCGCATATCACGCTTGAGGCGCTGGCGCAGGCCGGCGTACACCTGGCGATCGATGATTTTGGCACCGGTTACAGCAGCCTGTCGTATCTGCAACGCATGCCGGCCGACGTGGTCAAGATCGACCAGTCGTTTGTGCGCGGCGTGGAAGGCGACCCGCGCCAGCAAAGCCTGGTGCGGGCCATGATTTCCCTGTCGCAGGAGCTCGGTCACCGCGTGGTGGCCGAAGGCGTGGAAAACGCCGAGGCGCTGAAATTTTTGCGCCAGGCAGGCTGCGACGAAGCGCAGGGCTACCTGTTTGCACGGCCGATGGAAGTGGCCGACTTTTCGCACTGGTATTACGAGCACGGCATGCCGCACAACGCGCTCAACCTCGAGCGCGCGCTGGCCGTGGTGGAACAGGCATTTTCGGAACGCGCACCGCGCATGCTGTGCACGGCGCCGGCGCCACGCCCGCTGACGGCGGCACGCCGCCGGCCGCTGATCCGCTGAATCCCTGAACCAGCCGGCGCAGCGGCGCCGCAGCGCCTGCCATCACGTGATCAGGTGGTGACGCTCGGGCGCGCACGCCCGATCCATCCTTCGATACCTGCCACCTGCTCGGCAATCAGTATCAGCGCCGACAACGCCTGCTGGGTGGGCAGGTGCAGCAATTCGGGGTCGGCTTCGTAACGCTCCAGATACACGCGCAATGTGGCGCCCTCGGTGCCGGTGCCCGACAGGCGGAACACGATGCGCGAACCATTGGTCATGACAATGCGTATGCCTTGCTTGGCCGATACCGAACCATCGACCGGGTCGGTATAGCTGAAATCGTCGGCAAAATCGACCACGTAGTGACCGAGGTCGGCGCCCTTGAGGGTATCGAGCTTGATGCGCAGGGATGCCATGAGTTCATTGGCGCCCTTGGTTTCAACTGCCTCGTAATCGTGGCGCGAATAGTAATTGCGGCCAAAACGCTGCCAGTGTTCGCTCACCAGCTGCTCGACCGACTTGCCGCTGACGGCCAGCAGATTGAGCCAGAACAGCACCGCCCACAAGCCGTCTTTTTCACGGATATGGTCGGAGCCGGTGCCGTAGCTCTCCTCGCCGCACAGCGTGGCCTGGCCGGCGTCGAGCAGGTTGCCGAAGAACTTCCAGCCGGTCGGCGTTTCATGGCAGGGAATGCCCAGCGCCTGCGCCACCCGGTCCGCCGCCTGCGAGGTCGGCATGGAGCGGGCAATGCCTTTCAGGCCGGCGCGATAGCCGGGCGCCACGCTGGCGTGGTAGGCCAGCACGGCCAGGCTGTCCGACGGCGTGACATCGAACTTGCGGCCGACGATCATGTTGCGGTCGCCGTCGCCGTCGGAAGCGGCGCCAAAGTCGGGCGCATCGTCGGCCGCCATCAGGGCGATCAGCTGGGCGGCGTTGACGGGGTTGGGGTCCGGGTGGTGGCCGCCAAAGTCGGGCAGCGGTACGCCATTGATCACGGTGCCGGCCGGTGCACCGAGCTTGCCTTCGAGGATAGCCTTGGCGTACGGGCCGGAGACGGCCGACATGCCGTCAAAGCACATGCGGAAGCCTCCAGCGAACAAGGTGCGGATGGCGTCAAAATCAAACAGCTCCTGCATCAGTTCGGCGTAGTCGGCCACCGGATCGATGACGACGATCTCGGTTTGCCCGATGCGCGAGCTGCCGAGCTGGTTCAGGTCGAGCGCGGCGCCGTCGCTGATGCGATATTCGGTGATGGTTTCGGTGCGGCGGTAAATCGCTTCGGTCACGCTCTCGGGCGCCGGTCCGCCGTTGGCGATGTTGTACTTGATGCCGAAGTCGCCGTCAGGACCACCCGGATTGTGGCTGGCCGACAGCACGATGCCGCCGGCGGCGCCGTGCTTGCGGATCACGCAGCTCACGGCAGGCGTGGACAGCACGCCGCCCTGCCCCACCAGCACCCTGGCGTAGCCATGAGCCGCCGCCATGCGCAAAATGGTCTGGATCGCCTCGCGGTTGTGGTAGCGGCCATCGCCGCCCAGCACCAGGGTTTGACCGCTGACGTCACCGAGCGTATCGAATACGCTCTGGACAAAATTTTCAAGGTAGCCGGGCTGCTGGAAAACGCTGACCTTCTGGCGCAAACCCGAGGTACCGGGCCGCTGGCCGGAAAAAGGATGGGTGGTGATCGTTTGAATGCTCATGTTCGCTCCACAGGAATAAATTGACGGCTTGAGGCGACGACCGCTTTACCTGTTTCGGTCAATTCTCGTCGCACACGCCATTGTCTCGCGAACAATATTACATCATTAAGCTTCAGAGGCAGCGTTATCCTGAACGGTCACACCAGCGCCGGCCTGGCTGGCTTGGGAGGCGCCAGGCGCCCCATGGGCGCGGCCTGTTCCGCCAGCTTGAACACGCTGACCGCCTCAGTCAGGCTGGCAGCCTGCTGCTCCAGCGCATCGGCAGCTGCTGCCGCCTGCTCGACCAGCGCCGCATTCTGCTGGGTCACATCGTCCATCTGGCTGATGGCGGTGGAAATCTGCTCGATGCCGTCGCGCTGTTCGCTGCTGGCAACCGCGATCTCGCCGATAATCGCCGTTACCCGCTGCACGCTGCTGACCACCTCGCCCATGGTGGCGCCGGCTTCGCCCACCAGCCGGCTGCCCGCCTCCACCCGGCTGACCGAATCGCCGATCAGTTCCTTGATTTCCTTGGCCGCTGCCGACGAGCGATGCGCCAGGTTGCGCACTTCGCTGGCTACCACCGCAAAACCGCGCCCCTGCTCACCGGCGCGCGCCGCTTCCACGGCGGCGTTGAGCGCCAGGATATTGGTCTGGAAAGCGATGCCGTCGATCACGCCGATGATATCGACGATCTTGCGCGACGATTCATTGATCGCGCCCATGGTGCGCACCATCTGCTCGACCGCATCGCCGCCCTTGGCCGCCACCGTCGATGCGGTGTCGGCCAGGCGGCAGGCCTCGCTGGCGTTGTCGTTGTTCTGCTTGACCGTGGTGGTCAGTTCCACCATGGCTGCCGCGGTCTGTTCGAGCGAACTGGCCTGCTCTTCGGTACGGCTGGACAGGTCGAGGTTGCCGGCGGCGATTTCGGTGGAGGCGCCGTGGATGGTTTCGGTACCGGCACGTACCTTGCCGACGATGTTGCTCAGGTTATGCTGCATCAGCTTGAGGGCGCCGAGCAACTGGCCGATCTCATCGCGGCTGTTCACCCGTACCTCGCTGCGCAAATCGCCGGCGGCCACCGTTTGCGCCATGCTCACGGCGGCGTGCAGCGGCCTGGTAATGCTCTTGATCAGCCACGACACGGTCAGCACGCCGACCACCACCGTGACCGCCAGCACCAGGCCCATCATCAGCATGGCCTGGCGGTGCGCCGCCTCGTTGCGTGCCTCCATGTCCAGCATCAGGCGCCGCGCTTCCGTGCCGATATAGGCGACGATGTCGTCGATTTTTTTGGTCGGTTCACGGTCCATGCCGCGCACCAGGTTATCCACTACCTGGGTGCTGTCGGGATTGGCCGGATCAAATTTTTTCAGCGCCTCGAGATAGCGCGCTACCAGCTGGGTTTGCGTGGCAATGGCCTCATCCACCAGCGGCGTGACCAGGCCCAGCTTGTCGAGCATGGCGTCGAGCTTTTGCAGGTCGGCGCGGGTGGCCTCGCCGCTGGCGAGGAAGGCCTTGCTGTGACGCTCGAACATGGCCGGATCGCGGCCGCGCACCAGGATGTTTTTCCACTCCTGCACCTGGATCTTGAAATCGACCTGGGCGCTGCGCGCAGTATCGCTCGCTTCGCTCACGGCCAGTGCCCGCACCATGGCGTCGGTGCTGCGCGCATTGCTGTGGTCGAGTGCACGCCAGCCACCTATGGCGACTATTGCCAGCGCCAGGAAAAAGAAGCCGCCCAGAAAACCCAGTCGCACACCTATCTTGAGATCGACGAATTTCATACCTTCCCCCACAGCAATAAATAGCTGTCATCATGCCTTTGCCGGCGGGGTATGCCAAGTCGCTTTGACGAATTTTTCTTTTAACTACAACAACTTGTGGGATTTATGTGAAGCTGATCGCGTAAATATTGGTAGGCCGATCATCAGGCGGCAGCCGCGTGGCTTCGAGGAAGCGCAACCCTAGCTTTTGCAGCAAGTTGATGGAATTAATATTGTTGGGGTTGGTGATGCCCATCAGGCGTTTGAAACCGAGCTGCTCGCGCGCCAGCGCCACCACGGCCTGGGCCGCTTCGTAGGTGTAGCCCTGGCCGAAATGCGCGGGCCGGATCGCGTAACCGATGTCGGCGTCAGGCAGGCTGTCGCGCTTGATCAGGCCGCACAAACCGAGCGCCAGGCCATCGCGCTTGCGTTCCATGACGTACAGAGAATGGCCGCAGCGCGCCTGCATGGCAATGGGACCATCGATGATGGCGCTGCGCGCAGCGTCGATACTGCGTATGCCCTTGTCGCCGATATGTTCGAGCCAGGTGGGGTCGTTGACCAGTTCGTAATAAAACGCCGCGTCATCGGGGGTGATCACGCGCAGGCGCAGGCGTTCAGTGCTCAGTATAGTCATGCGTCGGGCCAGTGAGAGGGATCTTCCAGCAACTGGTACATGACGTAGACATCGACGTAGCCCAGATACTGGTGGTAGTAAGCGCGCGGCAAGGTGCCGACAATCGAAAAGCCCAGCTTTTTCCACAGCAGCACCGCCGCCACGTTGGAGCTGACCACGTAGTTGAACTGCATGGCCAGGTAGCCTTGCCGGCGCGCCCGCGCCAGGCAGTCGCGCCCCAGCACGGTGCCCACGCCGACGCCCTGGGCAGCCGGACTGACCATGAACGAGGCATTGGCCACATGGGCGCCGCGGTCGCGCTGGTTGGCCACCAGGCGGTACATGCCGACCAGGCGTTCGCCATTGAGTTCGGCCACAAAACTCTCGATGCCGGGGCCGAACCAGTAGGCAAAGCCGTCGTCGCGGCTGGTGTCGGCAGCAAAATAATAGGTGTCGCCGGTGGCGATCAGTTCCTGGAAGATGGTCCACATCGCACCAAAATCGGCTGCGGTGGCGGGACGGATAGCTATTTCTTTCAAGACAGCTCCAGGCGGTGAGAACAGTGTTTGATTGTCATCGATTTCGGCGCCCACGTCCAGCGATCGGGCAGCGTGCTGTGGTATCAGCGCCGCTGGCGCCGCAGGCGGAAATCAACGCTGTCTGGCCGCCCCGGCAACTGCAGGCGCGCCTGCGCGGGCGGCGCTTCGGCCACCACCTGGCCGCGCCGCATCACCAGGCGGCGCGGCGCGCGCAGGCGTATCGCTTCGACCGGATCGGCAGCGTCGAGCAGCACCAGATCGGCATGGCAGCCGACTGCAACGCCGTAGCCTTCCAGTCCGAGAATGCGGGCCGGCGTGTCGGTCACGGCGCGGAAGCAGGCCCGCATGGCGTCCTGCCCCGTCATCTGCGCGACGTGCAAGCCCATGTGCGCTACTTCCAGCATGTCGCCCGAGCCGAGGCTGTACCAAGGGTCCATCACGCAATCGTGGCCGAAGGCGACGTCGATGCCTGCCGCCAGCATTTCCGGCACGCGCGTCATGCCGCGCCGCTTCGGATAGCTGTCGTGGCGGCCCTGCAGCGTGATGTTGATGAGCGGATTGGCAATCGCCGCCACACCGCCCTCGCGGATCAGCGGCAGCAGCTTGCTGACGTAGTAGTTATCCATCGAGTGCATCGAGGTCAGGTGCGAGCCGGTCACGCGGCCATGCAGGCCGAGCCGATGGCTGTGGTATGCCAGCGTTTCGATATGGCGCGAGTGCGGGTCGTCCGATTCGTCGCAATGCATATCGACGCGCAAGCCCTGCTCGGCGGCGAACTCGCACAGCAGGCGCACCGATTCGGCGCCATCGGCCATGGTGCGCTCAAAGTGCGGAATGCCGCCAACCACTTCCACGCCCATGGCAATGGCGCGCTTGAGGTTGGCAAACGCGGTGGGGCTGCGCAGGAGGCCATCCTGGGGAAACGCCACCAGTTGCAAGTCGAGATAAGGCGCCACCAGCCGCTTCACTTCCAATAGCGCCTCGACCGCCAGCAGCCGATCGTCACACACATCGACGTGCGAACGGATCGCCAGCAAGCCGCGCGCCACCGCCCAGTCGCAATACTGCAGGGCGCGTTCGACCAGCGCCTGCTGGGTCAGCTCGGGCTTGAGCTCGCCCCACAGCGCAATGCCTTCCAGCAGCGTGCCGGACGCATTAACGCGTGGCAAACCGTAGCTGAGCGTGGCGTCCATGTGAAAGTGCGCATCGACGAAAGGCGCGCTGACCAGGTCGCCGCCGGCATCGATCTCACGACCGGCCGTGAGCGCCAGCGCCGGGCCGATGGCGGCGATACGACCCTGGTCGATGGCGATGTCGAGGCCTGTTTGCCCATCGGCGAGGCTGGCGTTGCGAATGACGATATCCATCGGGATGCCTAGAGAAGGTTGCTGATGGGAGACAGTGTAGACAGTTTCCTGTGGGCGGGGCAAGCTATTGCGTCGCAGCAACCATTAGACCATTTTCAGCGAGAGATTTTGCGCTGGATCAAATTTGTGGCGATTTGCCTTCGATTCGCTGGACACTGCATTTTTCCTTGTGGCACGCTTATACGGCAGGCTTATGGCGCGCCTTAGCCGCTAGCAGAAAAAATAACTTTTCAAGCAAGGGGTTCGTGGCTAGAATGAACCGATATTGCATCGCAACAGACCTTGCGCCAGACCTTTACCGTCGTCCAGGAGAAACCATGCCTTCGATCACCGAACAGTTTTCCGCCGTCACGAAATCGCAACTGGAAGCACAGTTTAATATTTTCAATACCTTCGCCCACACGGCCGTTGACAGCGTTGAAAAGCTGATCGCGCTGCATCTGAGCACCACCAAGTCGTCGGTGGAAAAATCCTCGGCTGCCGCCAAACAGTTATTGGAAGCCAAAGACGCCAAGGCATTCTTCAGCGCTCAACAACAGGCGCCGGCCAGCTTTGACAGCGTGCTGGCCTACGGCCGCGAGCTGTACGCGATCGCCAGCGGCGCCCAGGCCGAATTAATCAAAAGCACGCGCGGCGTGGTGCCGGCGCCGGTAGTGCCGGTTCCAGTACCGGTGCTGGCAGCGCCGGTGGCCGTGGCGCCAGCGCCAGTCGCCGCACCGGTTTCCGCACCGGTTGTTGAAGCTGTTGCAGCGCCAGCTGCGGCAACTGTCGCTGCAACGGCGCCAGCCCCCGTTGCGCCACCGGCCACTATTCCGGCGGCCGTCTCGGCTGCCGTGCAAGCGGCTGTCAAGGCAGTGGAAGCACCTGCACCGCAGGCAGCAGCCGCTGTCGCAGCCCAACCCAAGCCCGTGGCGGCAACCGTGGCGCCCACCGCGCCAGAAAAGATTCAGGCCGCCGCCGTCAAGCCCGGCGCCGTGGAACTCGAAAACAAGCCGCCAAAGTTAAAAGCGGTGCCGCCCAAAGCCAAGGCCAAAAAGTAGTTTCTCGATTGCTCCCCCCTTACCCCGCACCGCACTGGTAGCGATAAGTCACCGCTACCCTCAATTGTTTGCCTTGCTGTATCCTAGCGGACTACGCGCTGGCAATGTACCGCCAGCCCAACGCTATTCCGAGGCAACATGTCTACACTTTCCGCGCTGATCGGCGGTTTCGTTCGTCAGCACAAGCGCGCCTATGCACTGTCAGCACTGATGCTGGCGGGCGTGGCGGCGCTCAGCATCTGGGTGCCGCGCAAGGTCGGCGCCATGATCGACGGCCTGGCCGCCCACACCCTGTCCGGCAACGCCCTGCTGATGGATATCGGCGCGCTGCTGCTGACCGGCCTGGCGATTTACTTTTTGCGTGTGGCCTGGCGCCAGCTGCTGTTTGGCGCAGCGTACCGGCTCGGCGTTTCGCTGCGCACGCGCCTGTACGCGCGCCTGTCGCAACAAGGCTCGGCCTTCTATCAGCGCCAGCGCACCGGCGACCTGAGGGCGCTGGCCACCAACGATATCGACGCCATCGAAATGGCCGCCGGCGAAGCCATGCTGGCCGGTTTCGACGGCGCCATCACGCTGGCGATGGTGCTGGGCGTGATGCTGCTCGGCGTCGACTGGCGCCTGGCCTGCATCGCGCTGCTGCCGTTCCCGCTGATGGGCTGGGCGTTCTGGTATATCTCGGGCCATATCCACACCGCCTCCAGCGATTCGCTCAAGCGTTTTTCCGACCTGAATGACCATGTGCAGGAAACCCTGTCGGGCGTGCGCACGCTGCGTGCGCTCGGCCTCGAGCAGCGCAGCGCCCAGCAGTTCTCCAAGCTGGCGCAACAGGCCTCCGACGCCAGCCTGCGTGCCCAGGTATGGGAAGCCGCTTACGAGCCGGCCGTCGGCTTGACCCTGGCCGCCGCCAGCACGCTCACTTTGGGTCTGGGTGGCTACCTGGTGTGGCACGACCAGCTGACCATCGGCGCGCTGACGGCATTCACCATGTACCTGGGGCAGTTGATCTGGCCAATGTTTGCCGCCGGCTGGGTGCTGTCGCTGATCGAGCGCGGACGCGCCGCCTGGCAGCGGCTGCAACCGATGCTCGACGCCCCGCTGGCCATCGACGACCACGGCACGCTGACGGCGATTGCACCCGGTGCGCTGACGCTCGACCAGGTCCGTTACGCCTACGCCGGGCAAAGCACGCCGGCGCTGAGCGACATTACGCTGACGCTGGCGCCGGGCCAGACACTGGGCCTGGTCGGCCCCACCGGCAGCGGCAAGTCGACGCTGCTGCGCGTGCTGATGCGCCAGCTCACGCCGCAGGCGGGTACCGTGCAATGGAGCGGCCAGGCGCTGGACGCCTATACACTGCACACGCTGCGCGCCGCCATCAGCTGGGTGCCGCAGGAGTCGTTCCTGTTCTCGGCCTCGATTTCCGACAATATTGCGCTGGCGCGCCCCGACGCCACACGCGCCGAGGTGGAGCAAGCGGCCCGGCTGGCCGACGTCCATGACGACATCCTCAAGTTTGCCGACGGTTACGACACCGAAGTTGGCGAAAAAGGCATTACGCTGTCGGGCGGCCAGCGCCAGCGCGTGGCGATTGCCCGCGCACTGCTGGCCGATAACGACCTGCTGCTGCTCGACGACGCCCTGTCGGCAGTCGATACGGGCACCGAAACGCGCATACTCGCCCACCTTGAAACCCTGCGCCAGAACCGTGGCGGACGCAGCGCGGTGATTGCCAGCCACCGCCTGAGCGCTGTCGTCAATGCCGATCTGATCATCGTGCTGCGCGACGGTCGCATCAGCGAAACCGGCAGCCACGAACAACTGCTGGCGCACGATGGCTGGTATGCCAGCCAGTGGCGCTATCAACAACTGGAAGCAAGTCTCGATGCACTCTAAGGATACTCCGCCGGCGGGCGTGCCCACCCGCCAGGCGTTTTCACTGCTGCGCCGCGCCGCCCGCCCCGACCAGCACCACCTGGGCTGGGCCGTGCTATGGCTGATGCTGGCCGCGCTGTTTGAAGTCATGGGTCCGATCCTGGGCAAGGCGCTGATCGACGAACACCTGCTGCCGCGCAACCTGGACTGGCCACGCATGGCGCTGCTGCTGGGCGGCCTGCTGGTCACCGGCTGGATCGCCACTGGCCTGCGCTACCTGCAACTGGTGCGCCTGTCGGGACTGGCCATGCGCTCGGTGATGCGGCTGCGCGAGATGGTGTACACCCACGTGCTGCTGCTGCCGATGTCGTTTTTTGATCGCGCCATTACCGGCCAGCTGGTGTCGCGCGTGACCAACGATACCGAGGCGGTGAAAAACCTGTACATCCAGGTACTGTTCGTCATGCTCGACAGTACCATCGTCCTGCTCGGCACCATCGCCGCCATGGCCTGGCTCGACATCCGGCTGATGGGCATGGTGCTGGCGCTGCTGCCGGCGGTGCTGGTCATCGTCTGGCTGTACCAGCGCTGGAGCGCGCCGGCCGTCACCCGCGCCCGCGCGCTGCGCAGCGACATCAACGGCCAGATGGCCGAATCGATCGGCGGCATGAGCGTGCTACAGGCGAACAATGCGCAAACGCGCTTCGCCCGGCGTTTTGGCGTCACCAACCAGGACCACTATACGGCGCGCCTGGCCGAGCTGCGCGCCAACGCCTGGCTGCTGCGCCCCGCGCTCGACCTGTTCAACGTGATTCTGCTGGCGGCAGTGATCTTCCTGTTTGGCCAGCGCGAGATGACCGCCAGCGAAGTGGGCATCCTGTACGCCTTCATCAGCTACCTTGCGCGCGTGATCGAACCGCTGATCCAGATCACCATGCAGTTCAGTCAGCTGCAGCAGGCGGTGGTGGCCAGCGCCCGCGTGGCCACGCTGCTCGACGAAGCGCAAGCGCAGGAGCACAGCGCCCGGCCAGCCAGCCTGGCTGCAGCAGTTGCAGCAACCGCCGATGGCAAGGCGCCGGCAGTCGCCATCCGTCACCTCGACTTTGCCTACAATCCGGGCCAGCCGGTGCTGCACGACCTGTCGCTGGAGATTGCGCCGGGCGATTTTGTCGGCATCGTCGGCCACACCGGCAGCGGCAAGTCGACGCTGCTGTCGCTGCTGCTGCGCTTTTATCCGGCGCCGCACGGCAGCATTGCCATTCATGGCGTGGCGCTCGACGATATCGATAACGAGCGTTTCCGCGCCGAAGTTGGCCTGGTGCCGCAAGACCCGTTCCTGCTGGCCGCTTCGGCGCGCGAAAACATCGACATGGGACGCGGCCTGTCGCAGCAGCAGATCGAGACGGCGGCGCGCGCCGCCCATGCCCACGACTTCATCATGGCGCTCGACCGCGGCTACGACACCGAACTCGGCGAAGGTGGTTCGCGCCTGTCGGTGGGCCAGAAACAGCTGATCGCCATTGCCCGCGCGCTGGCCGGCCAGCCGCGCATACTGCTGCTCGATGAGGCAACCTCGCACATCGATTCGCAGACCGAACAGATCGTGCAACTGGCGCTTGACGAATTGCGCGGCCAGGTGACGGTGATTGCCATCGCCCACCGCCTGTCCACCATCCGCGACGCTGACCGCATCATTGTGCTCAACCACGGCCGCATCACCGAGACCGGTCCGCATGAAGCGCTGATGCAGATCGAGGGTGGGCTATACCAGCGTCTTTACCTGCTGCAGCAACTCAGCACATGAACAGCGCCGTGCGCTGCCCTGGCGGCGCACGGCCACTCTGTGCGTTTTTGCACCAAAAGTATCGTACCCAGCCATTACCCACTTGCAATCCGCATATAATGAGGCGGCGTCATGTCATGAGCAGGAGGTAAGGGCTTGGCAGGTTCTGATTACCGTGTAAGTCGCAACAGCGCGCCGCTGCGCGCGCTGGCGCTAGCATTCGCCCTGTCCCTGAGCTCCACGCCTGCCTGGTCGCAGACGGACGATGCCGCCCTGCGCGCACGCCTGCTGGCCATCAGCGAACAAAGCCGCTTTGTGCCGGAGCAGGCGCTGGCAGCGCTACAAACCATCACCCCCGAAGTGTCCGGCAAAGCGCCTGCTTTGCAGGCCGACGTGCTGCTCTCGCTGGCCGATGCGCGCATGCGCCTCGGTAACTATGAGGAAGCCATGCAGGCCGCCGAGCAGGCCATCCGGTATGGGCTCGAAGTCCACGACGACGCCATCGTCGCCAAGGCGCAACTGGCCAAGGTCTACATACTGTTTGCCCGCGCCGATGTCGATGCTGCGCATCGCCTGGCCTTTGAAACCGAGCGCCTGGCCCTGCGTACCAGCGACGCCGCCGTGCGTGCGCAAGCCACCATTACCGCCGGCCAGACCTGGGCGGAACAGGGTAATTTCCCTGCCGCCCTGGTACGGCTGCAGCAAGCGGTGGAGATGGCGCGCGGCGCCAGCAGTAATCCGGTCATGCTGGCTGCCGCCCTCAATGCGCTGACCCGGCTGCTGACCCAGATGAAGGAATTCGACAAGGCCTCCGCCACGCTCGATGAACTGCTGCGCGAGACGGCCAGGCTCAATTCACCAGGGCGCATGTCGATTGCCAAAAATACCGAATACTGGCTGGCCAGCGACACCGGCCAGATGCAGCGCGCCATGAACGCCCTGCTGTCAAGCCTGGAACTCGAACGCAAGATGGGTGCCGAACGCATGGCCGGCATCACGCAGGTCAACCTGGCGGACCTGTCGCTCAAGCTGCGCGACTATCCGCGCGCGGCGCAGTATGCGCAGCAGGCTTTGCGTTCGGCCGGCAAGAGCAACGATGAATCGACGGCCGCCACCGCCCGCGTCAACCTGGGGCACGCCTACCTGGCCATGGGCCGCATTGCCGAAGGCAAGCGCTATTACGAAGCCGGCATGGCGCGCTACGAAAAGGAAAACAACAAGCCCGAGCTGCAACTGGTACTGCACGAATACGGCGCCGCGCTGGAAAAGGCTGGCGACCTGGCCGGTGCGGTGAAGGCCTACCATCGCGAGCGGGCGCTGTCAGACGAACTGTTCGAGCACCAGCGCCAGAAAGCCATGATGGAGCTGCAGGAAAAATACGAGACCGATAAAAAGCAACGCCAGATCGAGCTGCTGAGCCGGGAAAACCAGCTCAAGAGCGTGGAGCTGGATAACCGCAGTCTGCAACAGCGCCTCTGGTGGCTGCTGGCACTGGTGTTTGCACTGGCGGCCATGGTGGTCGGCCTGCTGTACCGCAGGGTCAGGCAGACCAATACGCAGCTCGAAGAAAAAAACCTCGAACTCAAGGCGCAATCGACTCTCGATCCACTCACCTCCCTGTACAACCGCCGCCATTTCCAGGACTATATGCGCACGCTGGCGCCAGCGCCGGTGCCGCCCGACGACAAGCGTGCGCCGCTGCATCAAGGGGAGGACATGACCGGTGCGCTGTTCCTGCTCGACGTTGATCACTTCAAGCAGGTCAATGACCGCTACGGCCATGCAGCCGGCGACGCCGTGTTGAAGATGATCGCTGAAAACCTGCGCATTGCGCTGCGCGAGACCGACATGATCGTACGCTGGGGCGGCGAAGAGTTCCTGGCCTTTTTACCCGCCGTTGCACGCAACAGCATCGACGACATCGCTCACCGCATCCTGAACGGCATCGCCGTGCAGCGGGTGCGCTACCAGGAGCACGAGATCACGGTCAGCGTGTCGCTGGGCTTTGCGCCGTATCCCTTGACGCCGGGCGCAGTGGAACTTGACTGGGAGCGGGCCGTCAACCTGGTGGACATGGCGCTGTACATGGCCAAGGCGCATGGCCGCAACCGCGCTTATGGCGTGCGCAGTTTTGCCAATGTCGGGCTGATGTCGGTGGAGATGATCGAACAGGACCTGGAACGCGCCTGGCGTGAAGGGCATGTGGAACTGAGCGTGGTGCTGGGTGAAGCGCAGCCGAGCTGACGATGATGGCGATGACGATGCAGCGTGGCGGCATGGTCTGCCGCCAGCTGCCCATCGTTCAGCTTACTTCGATGCCTCGCGTTCGGCCGCTTTTTGCTGCATGCGCTCGCCGGCCTGCTCGAGCTTGCGGCCGGCTGTTTCGGTGGCTTGATTGAGTTTTTCGCTGGCCTGGCCGGCGGCGCGGTCGATGGACTGGCTGGTGTCCTTGGCGGCCTCGCGCAGTTGTTCGCTGGCCTGCTGGCGCGCCTGGTCCAGCTCACGGGTGGCCTGCTCGCTGGCCTGGTCGATTTTGCGCCCCGCCGTTTCCGCAGGACCGGCGCCGACGCCTTCGTCTTTTTTCTGACAGCCGCCCAGCACGGCGGCCATGACCACTACCACGCCAACGCTGCGCAGCAGCCGGTTTTTCAGCAGATTGTGCGACAGATTCATGGATATCTCCTCGAAGAATGCATTGTTGCTAGGAGCATACATCGAGTGGCGCGCAGGCAGCGCACGAATGGGGCCGCGCAAAAGCGGGCTCAGGAATCGATTTTCTTCGGTGGCGGCGGTGGCGTAAACACAATGTTTTCCGACTGTGGCGCCGTCTCGATCGCATCGGACGATTCCAGCCATTTCATGAGTTTTTCCATGCGACGGATCAGGATGCCCTTGCTGCTGATATAACCGACCTGCTCGAAGTTGTCGGGCTTGCTGACCATTTTCGATACCGTGGGTAGATTGTCGGCCAGGCGGTCGAACGCCTTGCGGGCCTTTTGCTCCCACTTGATCAGATTGGGTTCGTTGAAACGGTTGCTTTCGTAATAAATCGTGAGCGTTCTGTCATGGTTGCCATAACCGACAATCGCCGAGCCCTTGCGCACGGTGTCCAGCACATCGTCCTTGATATTGGCAGTGGGCACGAACAACGCAGCCCTTCCGTTGGCGGTGTCGGGGCGCTCCAGCGGCAAATCCTGTCCCATCAATACAGTCATACGCATTCCTGTTGTTATCGCCACGGAGTTGCTGCTAGGCTATATTCTGGATTCTATATCGCAGCTTGAGGTGTGACAAGAAGAAAGCGGCGCAGCGTGGCGCGCCGGATAATATTGGCTTGGGCGCTGGCTCGCCGGCGTGGTTTTCGCGTTTTCCGGGCCAGCTATAATGGCCGCTTTATCGCTGATTCAGGCTGTTCCATGATGCCCTTCCCCACCATGCGTTTTGGCGCCATTCCCGACGCTGCCGCCGATACGGCGGCACGCAACGTTGCCGACACCCTTGCCATCGCCATCGAGCACGCGCCGCCGCGCCGGGCCCTGGTCGTGCACGACACCCGCACCGACCTCAATCGTGTGCTGACCGAGGCCTACCGCCGCGCCGTGCCGGACGCCACGCTGATCGACTTCGACAGCGTGACGCCGGAACAGGTGCTGGCCGCTTTTGCCGAATTGGGTGCCGGCGACCTGGTAGTGCTGATCCAGTCCACCAGCTTCCGGCTCGAAGCATTCCGCATCCGCATCGAGCTGTTCAAGCGCGGCCTGAAAGTGATCGAGCATGTGCACCTCTCGCGCATGCCCGGCGACCAGGGGCTTCATTACATTGATTCACTGGCTTACGATCCAGCCTATTATCGCGGCGTGGGGCACGCGCTCAAGGCCCGCATCGACAGCGCCCGCCATGGCGCGGTGGATAGCGGCGACGGCGCCCGCCTGGTCTTTGGCGGGCCATTCGAACAGGCCAAGCTCAATATCGGCGACTACAGCGGCATGAACAATGTCGGCGGCCAGTTCCCGCTCGGCGAAGTGTTTACCGAAGCCCTGGACCTTGAAGCGGTCAATGGCAAGGTGCGTATTTTCGTGTTTGGCGACACCTCGTTCCACGTCAACCAGCCGGCCGTACCGGTGACGGTCATCATCGAAAAGGGGCGCGTGGCCGGCACCGAGAACAGCACGCCGGCCTTCGACAACATGCTCGACATCATTCGCGCCCACGAAGGCGAAGTGTGGTTGCGTGAGCTGGGCTTTGGCATGAACCGGGCGTTTTCGCGCACGCGCACGGTGGACGACATCGGCACCTACGAACGCATGTGCGGCATTCACCTGTCACTCGGCGCCAAGCACGGGGTGTACGCCAAACCGCAGTTCAAACGCAAGGACGCGCGTTATCACGTCGATGTGTTCGCCGTCACGGAGGGCGTGTACCTGGATGACGAGCTGGTCTACCGGGACGGCAGGTGGATAGTCGCGGTCGAAAACTATAGCGAAGTATAAGAAAGTATAGCAATGTATAGCGATGTATAAGCCATATACCCTATACTCCGCTATACATTGCTATAGAAATCACCATGGATCCCATCAAAAACCCGTTTGCACCCGGCGCAGGCAATAAACCACCTGAACTTGCAGGGCGGCATTTAATTCTGAACGATGCCAAAGCGGCCATACAACGCGCCCTGATAGGGAAATCGGTACGTGCCCAGATGTTTCTCGGGCTGCGCGGAGTAGGGAAAACCGTGCTACTGAAGGCGGTGGAAAATATCGCCAAAGAGCATGATCATCTGACGACCTTTATTGAAGCGCCCGAGGGCAAGTCGCTCAGTGAATTGCTGCTGCCACGCATCCACCAGGTATTGCGCAAGCTCTCTACACTGGAAAACGCCAAGGCCAAGACGCACCAGGCCATGCGTGCGCTGAAATCCTTCGCTTCGGTCATCAAGATCGAATATGGCGACATGTCGATTGCCGTGGAGCCTGAAGTCGGCGTTGCCGACAGTGGCGATCTCGAGTACGACCTGCCGGATTTGTTCGTCAGCATCGGCGAAGCGGCCAAGGCCGCAGGAAAAGCCTGGACACTGCTCATCGACGAGGTACAGTACCTGAACCAGAAAGACTTGTCGGCACTCATCGTTGCACTGCACCGTATCAGCCAGGAGAATCTTCCGGTATTATTTTTCGGCGCTGGCCTGCCGCAAGTAGCAGCCCTTTCCGGCGAAGCCAAGTCATATGCCGAGCGGCTGTTCCACTTCCCCGAAGTAGCGGCACTGTCTGAAGCTGACGCCCGCGAGGCGATCCGCCAACCGGTCCACGACGAAAACGCGGTCATCGACGAAAGCGCCCTGACCGAAATCGTCTCGAAAACCCGGGGCTACCCCTACTTTCTGCAGGAATGGGGACATCAATCCTGGAACATCGCGACAGGCGATACGATTACCTTGCACGACGCCAGACTGGCGGAAGAAGCAACCTTGAAGCGTCTGGACGAAGGATTTTTCAAGGTGCGTTTTGATCGCCTGACCTCGAAAGAGCGCGAATACGTAGTGGCCATGGCAAAGCTGGGCAACGGGCCTTACCGCTCGGCCGCTGTCGCCCAGGCAATGGGAGAAACCATGCAGGCACTGGGCCCGCCGCGCGCGCAGTTGATCAGCAAAGGGATGATTTATAGCCCCGCGCACGGCAACCTCGCTTTTACAGTTCCGATGTTTAACGACTACCTGATGCGCAACCTGGCCACGATCAAAAAAATCAACTAAGCAATCCCGCCGCCTGCAACGCGCGGTCCCACGGCGGCTGCGGATCATATTCTGCGATCAGATGATCGAGCAGCGCCCTGACCCGCGGCGATGGCTGGCGGCTGGCCGGATATAGCGCGCTCAGATGATTGAGCGGCAGCTGCCAGTCGGTCAGCACCGGCACCAGCGTGCCTTCCAGCAGGCTGCGCCAGGCCAGGAAGGTGGTGTTGTACACAATGCCCAGGCCCTGCTGCGCCGCTTGCTGCAGCACCAGGCCGTTATTCGCGGTGAACGCGGCTTGCACGCGCACTGTTTCGGTCTGCTCGCCACGGGAAAAATGCCAGGCCGTGCCATCGGTCAGGTGGCTGAAGTGCAGGCAGCGATGCTGCTGCAGGTCTTGCGGCGTGTGTGGCATGCCGTAACGCTCGAGGTAATCGGGACTGGCGCACAGCAGCGCGCGGCACGGCGCCAGCGGACGTATCGCCAGCGTGTGCACATCGGGAATGCCACCAACCCGTATGCTCAGGTCAAAACCATGTTCGATCGGGTCGAGCAGGGCATCGTCGACGAACAGCGACGGCGCCAGGCGCGGATGCAGCAGGCTGAAACGCGCCACGGCGCTGGCCAGCCACTCGCTGCCAAAACTCGACGGCGCCTGGATGCGCAGCGGGCCGGCCAGCTCGTCGCCCGCATGGGCCACCGCGCGCGCCGCCTCGTGCGCCTGCGCCACTGCCGCAGAACACGGCGCCAGGTAGGCCAGGCCGGCATCGGTCAGGCTTACCTCGCGCGTGGAGCGGTGCAGCAATCGGGCCTGCAGGCGCTGTTCCAGTTGCAGGATATGCTTGCTGACCATGGCGCGCGTAAGTCCCAGCCGTCGGCCCGCTTCGCTGAAGCTGCGATGGCGGGCCACCTCGACAAATATCTCCATTGCGCGTAATTGATCCATCACTGATTGTCGCCATTATGGCGACAATGTGTCAACCTGTTGGCGATTGTTTGCGCGTCGGGCGCAGCATACAATCGGCGCTTCTTTTATCTGTTACCGGAGCCGCCATGCTGACCGACGCACAAAAACAACAGTACCAGCGCGATGGCTACATCGTCATCCCCGACTTCAAGAGCGGCGCCGAGATTGCCGCCCTGCGCGCCCGCGCGGCCCAGATTGTCAACGACTTCGATCCCGCTGCACAGTCGGGCATCTTCAGCACCATCGAGCAGGAAAAAACCACTGACGATTACTTCCTCGGCTCCGACAATACCGTGCGCTGCTTTTTTGAAGAAGAAGCGTTTGGTGCGGACGGCCAGCTCAAGCAGGCCAAGTCGCTGTCGATCAACAAGATCGGCCACGCCATGCACGACCTCGACCCGGTATTCCGCGCCTTTACCGCCGACACCCGCCTGACCGCGCTGGCGCACGACATTGGCCTGTCCGATCCGCAGGTATGGCAGTCGATGTACATCTTCAAGCAGCCCGGCATCGGCGGCGAGGTGCGCTGGCACCAGGACGCCACCTATTTCGATACCGATCCCGTCAGCGTCACCACCTTCTGGTTTGCGCTGGAAGACGCCACCCTGGAAAACGGCTGCATGTGGGCCGAACCGGGCGGCCATCGCGGCCCGATGCGCGAGCGCTTCTTGCGCAGCGGCGACCAGGTACGCATGGAAAAGCTCAGCGACCTGCCCTGGCCCGACAACAACACCGCCGTGCCGCTCGAGTGCAAGGCCGGCAGCCTGGTGTGCTTCCACGGCCTGCTGCCGCACTACAGCGCGCCCAACCGCTCGGCCGTGTCGCGCCATGCCTACACGCTGCACGTCACCGACAGCGCCACCGCCTACTCGCCGCACAACTGGATACAGCGCGATGCACGCATGCCGGTACGGGGTTTTGTCTGATGCAGGTACAGATTTTTGCCGCCCACTGGGGCAATAACGAATTGCCGGCCGAGGTTTTCATCGAACGCGTGAAAGCCGCCGGTTTCGACGGTATTGAAATGTCGCTGCCGCTGGACGTGGCGGCGCGTGAAGACTGGACCGGGCGCATTGCCGCCGCCGGACTGCAACTGATCGTCGGCCAGTGGGAAACCGCGCTGGTGGCCGATTTTGCGGCGCACCGCGCGGCGCTGGAAACGCTGCTGCACAACGCCTGCGCCGCACGGCCGCTGCATGTCAATTCGCAGACCGGCAAGGATTACTTTAGCGCGCAGCAGAACTGCGAACTGCTGGAACTGGCCGAATCGATCGCGCGCGAGCACGGCATACCTATCTACCACGAAACCCACCGCAGCCGCTGGAGCGCCCACCCGGCCTTGGCCCTGCCCTACCTGCGTCAGCTGCCGGACCTGCTGCTGACGGCGGACCTGTCGCACTGGTGCTGCGCCTGCGAATCGCTGCTGGCCGACCAGCCGCACCTGCTAGCCGAAACGCTGCCGCGTGTGCGCCACATCCACGCCCGCGTGGGCCACGAACAGGGTCCGCAGGTGGCCGATTTCCGTGCCCCGGAAGCGCAGGCGGCGCTGCAGGCGCACCTGGCGTGGTGGGACGAAATAATTCGCCTGCGCCGCGCCGCCGGCGCCGAACGCATCACGCTCACGCCGGAATTCGGCCCGGTGCCGTACACGCCCACACTGCCGTACACGCAGGCGGAAATTTCCAATGCGTGGGAGCTGAATGTGGCGATGCTGGCGTTGCTGCGCCAGCGCTACGCATGAGTGTGGGCTAGTTGGCAAGCTCCGGCGCTGCCGGCTTGAGCGGCAACACCAGCGTCACCCGCGTGCCGCCGCCCGGCGACGATTCCACCTGTATCGTGCCGCGCAGCACGCCGGTGACAATGTTATAAACAATATTCATGCCCAGCCCCGAACCACCCTGTCCCAGCTTGGTGGTGAAGAACGGGTCGAAAATCTTGTGCAGCGTGGCGCCGTGCATGCCTACGCCGTCGTCGCTGAACAGCAGCGTCAATTGCTCGCCGGCGGCGCGCCGCGCCGAGATGGCGATCATCCCGGTTTCACGGCCGTCAAAGCCATGCAGCAGGGCGTTGCCGATCAGGTTGCTCAGCACCTGGCTCAGGCTGCCCGGGTAAGAATCGAGTTCCAGATCTGCCGGCACATCAACGCTGGTGACGCAACCGCGACGGCGCAGCTGCGCCGCATAGGTGGCCAGCGTATCGCCGACCACGTCGGCGAGGAAAAAGCGGCGCCGCTGCCCGCTGGCCTGGTCAACCGCCACCTGCTTGAACGAGGTAATCAGATCGGCCGCACGCGTCAGCGATGAATTCATGATATCGCAAGCCCTGCCCGCCTCGGCCAGGTGGGCATCGAGCGCCGAGCGTTTCAGGCCGCCATCGGTGGCCAGGCGCTGTTCGACCTCGCGCACCATGTCGCGCAGCGCGCTGGCCGTCAGCAGGCTGTTGCCGATCGGCGTATTGAGTTCGTGCGCCACGCCGGCCACCAGGGCGCCGAGCGAAGCCATTTTTTCCGATGTCAGCAAATCGGTCTGCGCCTGGTTCAGCGTTTGCGCCAGCGCCGCCAGATCGTGGCGCGCCTGTTCCACGTTGGCGCTCTGGCGTTCCAGTTCGGCCACGCTATTGGCCAGACCATGCCGGGCGTCGCTGACACGGCGCCGGCTGACCAGCAAGGCCGCCGCCAGTGCGCTGATCATCACGCCGGCCAGGCCGATCAGCAGCACCGCCTGCAAGGAGCTGCCATAGCGCGCGCCCGCGCGCCCCTCAAAGCGCAGCAGCCAGCGCCGCTGACCCACTTCCAGTATTTTTTCCGATATCAGCGTCTGCGCGGGCAGCCATTCCTGTAGTGCTGCGGCAGATGTGACGGGCGCCGCCTGCGGCTTGCCGGCGCTGTCGTAGAGCAGCGTGTCGGCGCTGCGCGGCGCCATGGCGCCGTTCAGGTAACCGCCATCATCGATGCGCACCTGCAAATGGGCGAGCAGGGCGCCGTCGATCACTTCGCGCATCAGCGCATTGGTGCGGAACACGATGGCGACAAAACCCAGCAGCGCCTCGCGCCGCTGGGCCACGGTCGCCAGCGCCGCACCGTTGCGGTACAGCGGCGCACGCGCGACAAACCCCGGTTCGCCGCTGGCGTCCTGCACCAGCGTGATGCGCTCGGTGGCGATGATATTACCGCTGTCGCGGCCGATTTCCAGCGCCCGCAGATGCTGCGGCAAGGCCCCGAGGTCAAGGCCGAAGGCATTTTCGTTACCCTGGTGCGGCTCCGTGTATTCAATGATGTAGTGCAGCGGCGCGTGCTTGACCGGATGGATATGAAAATCAGGATAGCCGCCCGCCTCCACGCTGGTATCGGCGCGCACCGCCGCGCTGAAATCAGCCAGTTGCGCCTCGGGCACCATGCGCACGAACTGGATCGCCTGGAAGCCAGGGTAGCGCTGATCGAGCCGCAGCCCGGAAATAAAGCGGTGAAAACGCGCACGGTCCATGCGCTCTTCCAGCGCATACACGCCTTTTACGCTGAGCAGCACGTCGAAATAGGCTTGCAGCCGCACTTCGGTGTCGCGCACGATCTTGTCGGCGTCGCGCTGGAAGTTCGCTTGTGCATGCGCGCGCTGCTCTGCATACACGAGGTAGCACAGGGCGCCGGTCAGGCACAGGCCCATCACAAACACCAGGTAACCGCGTGCGCGCATGGCAAGAGAGAGGATTACATCGACAGCAGGCGGCCGAGTCCTTCGTCGCCGGGCGTGCTGTCGCTATAGCGCTCGGCGATGGACTTGAACTCCGCTTCCACTGTCAGCATGGCGTCCACCACGTCGGGATCGAAATGTTCGCCGCTGGCCTGGCGTATCATTTCCATCGCGGTTTCGTGCGTAAAGGCAGGCTTGTAGACGCGCTTGGAAATCAGCGCGTCATACACGTCAGCCACCGCCATCAGCCGCGCAGAGACCGGAATGGCCTGGCCTGCCAGCCCCTCGGGATAGCCGGAACCATCGTATTTTTCCTGGTGCGAATACGTGATCTCGCGCGCAAAGCGCAGGAAGGCATTGGTATAACCGAGATGGTTTTCGACGTTGGCGATGGCGTCGCGGCCATACACGGTGTGCATTTTCATCACCGCAAATTCGGCGTCCGTCAGCGGGCCGGGTTTCAGCAGGATGGCGTCGGGAATCGACACCTTGCCGATATCGTGCAGGGGCGCCGCCTTGTACAGCGCCTTGATATGGGCGTCGCTGAGTTCTTCGGCAAAGCTGTCGTGCCCCTGCAACTGGCGCGCCAGAGCGGCCACGTAGTGCTGCACGCGGCGCAGGTGGTTGGCAGTTTCGTACTCGCGCGTTTCGGCCAGCGAGGCCAGCGCCCAGATCATGGCGTCGAGCATCTGGCTCAGTTCCGTGGTGACTTCCTCCACCACGTGCTCGAGCAGATTGCGCTGCTGCTTGAGCAGTTCCTGCGCATGGCGCAACTGCAAATGGGTGTCCACGCGCGCGCGCAGCAGGTCGGCCACCAGCGGCTTGGCAATGACGTCCACCGCGCCGGCGCCAAGGGCGCGCGCCTCATCGGCCTCGGACTGCAGGAAAATCAGCGGAATACCGGCCGTATCGGGACTGGACTTGAGCTGCTGGCATACGCTGTAGCCATCGAGGTCGGGCAGCGCGGCATCGATGATGACCAGGTCCGGGCGCGGCATATGTTCCATCACCATCAGCGCGGCGCGGCCGCTGTTGGCAAGACGTACCTCGTAACGGTCCTGGAGCAGCCCGTTCATCTGGATCAGCTTGTCCGCAGCCTCGTCGACAATCAATACGATGGCTCTTTTGGCATTCATTTACCGCGACTCCTGAAGTTAGCTGGTGGCAACATATTCACATCATAACCCGTTGCCAGCGATTATTTACCGGCGGTCGCTTGCAATTATATAGCGCGCTACCCATAATGAAGTCATGAACAGCAAAACTCTCCCTGCCGACGCCACAGCCGATGCCGCCAAGCTTGCGGGTGCACCGCAACTCGACCAGCAGCTGTGCTTTGCCCTGTACTCGACTTCACTGGCGATGAGCAAAATTTATCGCAAGCTGTTGCGCGGCATGGGCCTGACCTATTCGCAGTACCTGGTGATGATGGTGCTGTGGGAAAAAGACGAGCAAACCGTTTCGGCAGTCGGCGAACGTTTGTTCCTCGATTCGGCCACGCTCACTCCCCTGCTCAAGCGCATGGAACAGGCCGAGCTGCTCACCCGTACCCGCGCCGCCCTCGACGAGCGGCAAGTGATCATCAAGCTGAGCGCGCACGGCGACGCCCTGCGCGCCGAAGCGGCCAAGCTGCCACCGTCGATCCTGCAAGCTACCCAATGCTCGCTCGACGAAGTGGTGGGCCTGAAGAAGCAGATTGATGGATTGCGCGCCAGCCTGCTGGCCGCCAGTTAAGCACCTCCAGACCACATGAAACCTTTTGCTCCAAGCTATACCCCACGCGAACAGGCAGTGCAGGCACTGCAAAACGATGGCTATGCGCTGCTGTCACCGAAGGACCTGGCCGCACTGGCCGGCGTACCGCAGGCAGCGCTCGACGCCCTGGCGCCCAGTTGGGACACGCTGGAACCCGATCATTATCTGAAAGACGGCGGCCGCTACCGGCGCCGCCGCCACGCCTGCTGCGTGCAGCACGGCGCAGAAATCACGCCGACTGCGCACCGGGCGCACTGGCAGCCGCTTGAATACAACGCCCTGCACGGCGGCATGCACCGCCTGTTCGAGCCGGTGCTGCCGGCCACCGTGGCGCAGCCGGCCTGGCAGGCGCTGATCGCCGCCATCGGCCAGCTGTGCAGCGCGGCGCGCACGCCCCCCGGTACTGACAATGCAGACACGGCGCCCTGGTACGTGGAAGCCCATCAGTTCCGCATCGATACCACCGACGGCATCGGCCGTCCCACGCCGGAGGGCGCGCACCGCGACGGCGTTGATTTCGTCGCCGTGATCCTGATCGCCCGCGCGCAGATCAAGGGTGGCGAAACCCGCGTATTCGAGGCGCAGGGCCCCAACGGCAAGCGCTTTACCATGACTGAACCCTGGACCATGCTGTTGCTCGACGACGCCAGGGTGATCCACGAATCGACGCCGATCCAGCCGATCGGTGAGCACGGCCACCGCGATACGCTGGTGCTGACCTGGCGCGCCGGGAGCTTCCAGGGTGAGGAAAAATCCCTGTAAGCTGCCAAATCCGCTATAGTCACACTTAAAAATTCAGCAATCAGGAGGGTGGTCGGTGGACACCAGCTACGAGATACAGCCAGACGAAATTGAAATTCTGATCGTCGAAGACAGTCCTACCCAGGCCGAGCGTTTGCGCCGCCTGATCCAGTCGATGCGCTATCGGGCGCGGGTAGCGGGCAATGGCCGCATCGCGCTCGAAGCTATCCGCGAGAGCAAGCCGCACCTGGTGCTGTCGGACATCGTCATGCCCGAGATGGACGGCTACACGCTGTGCCGCGCCATCAAGTCCGACGACAGCCTGCGTGACATTCCCGTCATCCTGGTAACGTCGCTGATGGACCCCAAGGACATCATTCGAGGCATCGAATGCGGCGCCGACAACTTCATCCGCAAGCCCTATGCGGAAGACTACCTGCTCAACCGCATCGGCCACATGCTGATGAACCAGAAGCTGCGCCGCAACCAGAACATGGAAATCGGCATCGCCCTCTACCTGGGCGAACAAAAGCACTTCATCAACGCCGAACGCCAGCAAATCCTCGACCTGCTGATCTCCACTTACGAGCAGGCAGTGCAGGTCAACAGCGAGCTGCAGGCGCGCGAACGCCAGGTGATCGAACTGAATATGCGCCTTGCCAACCACGCCGGCGAGCTGGAAACCATCAACCGCGAAATCGCCCTGAAAAACCTGGAGCTGGCCGAAGCGAGCCGCATGAAGTCGGCCTTCATCGCCAATATGTCGCACGAGCTGCGCACGCCGCTCAACGCCATCATCGGCTTTACCGGCGCCCTGCTGATGAAGCTGCCCGGCCCGCTTACCGCCGAACAGGACAAGCAGCTCAACACCATCCGCACCAGCGCGCGCCACCTGCTTTCGCTGATCAACGACATCCTCGATGTCGCCAAGATCGAAGCCGGCAAGGTCACGCTCGAAGTGCAGACCGTGCAATGCCAGAACGTGGTGCGCGACGTGGTCGATACGCTGCGCCCGCTGGCGCTGCAAAAAAACCTACAGCTCGAGATGGATCTGGCAGAAGCGACCATCGTGCTCGATACCGATCAGCGCGCCCTGACGCAAATCCTGCTCAATCTTGGCAATAACGCCATCAAGTTCACCGAGTCGGGCACGGTACGTGTATCTCTCACGCAACGTCAGGGTGAAGGCCAGCAAATGATCGAGTTTTCCGTGGCCGACAGCGGCGCCGGCATCCGCGAGGAAGACCAGGCCAAGCTGTTCCAGGCGTTCTCGCAGCTCGATTCCACCTCCACGCGCCACGCGGAAGGGGCGGGACTGGGACTGTACCTGTGCCAGAACCTGGCCAACCTGATCGGCGGTTCGCTGTTCTTCAAGAGCGACTTCGGCCAGGGCAGCACGTTTACACTGGCGCTGCCCAAGCGCGGCTGACACGCAAAAACCACAGGCACAAAAAATTGTCACGCACGGTAGTTGTACGGTATTGCAGCGCAACATAAAAGGGGATATATTGGAACTGTCTCCTCCAACCGTTCGCTGAACATTGGAATTGAGCCCGCCCCCTCACTGGTCGCGGGCTTTTTTTTGTTCTTTTTTGCCCTTTTTTGTCCACCTCTTATTTCAAAGTGCAAATAATGCCTTTGCAGCATTATTGTGCCTTGCAACAAGATATCGCATCGCCCGACCACCCTCCCCCCATCGCCCGATACAAATCGACCGCCGCCACCAGCGTCCGGGTACGCAGTTGCAGCTTGCCCACATCGGCACTGTACAGCGTGCGCTGGGCGTCGAGTTCTTCGAGGTAGGACGCGTAGCCGTTGCGGTAGCGGTTGTGGGCGATGCGCAGGGTTTCGGCGGCGGTGGCGCGGCGGGCGTCGTTTTGCACGGCTTGATCGCGCAGGCGGGCCAGCGCGCCCAGGCTGTTGTCGGTTTCGGCAAAGGCCGTGCGCACCGCGCTTTCGTAGGCGGCAATCAGTTGATCGCGCTGGGCCGCCACGGCGTCGGTCTGATGCTGGACCCGGCCGCCGTCAAACACCGGCGCCACCAGCGCCGCGCTCAGGCGCCACAAGCGCGTGGGTGCATGCACAAAGTCGTGCATGGCCAGGCTCTGGATGCCGCCCGTCGCCGTCAGCCTGAACGATGGCAGCAACTGGTCGCGCGTGGCCTGCAGATTGGCGTTGCCGGCCGCCAGGCTGTACTCGGCGCGGGCAATGTCGGGCCGGCGCCGCAGCAGTTCGGACGGCAGTCCTGCCGGCACCGGTGGCGCCTGCAACTGCTCCAGCGCGAGTCCGCGCGGGATCGGCGCCGGGTTGCCGCCGACCAGAATGGACAGGGCGTTTTCCTGCTCAAAAATCTGCCGCTGCAACTGCGGTATGGTCTCGGCCGCACTCTGGTACTCGGCTTGCGCCTGCAGCCACTCCAGGCGCGAACTGTAGCCCACCTCGAACTGCCGCTTGGCCAGGTCGCGCGACTGCTCGCGCAGCTTGAGGGTGGCCTCGGTCAACGCCAGTTGCGCATCGAGGCCGCGCAGGTTCAGGTAGCCGGTGGCCACGGTGGCGGCGATCGACAGCGCCACCGCGTCGGCATTGGCCTGCTCGGCGCGGAAGGTGGCGTCGGCAGCATCGGTCAATGCTGCCAGCCGGCCCCACACATCGACCTCATAGCTGGCCTGGAATTCGGCCTGGTAGATATTCGTCACATACGGTGCGCCGGCGCTCGACAGCTGGCGCGCGCGCGACGGTGCACCATCGACCGACAGCACGGGCTGCTGGCCGGCTGCCGCCACGCCGACCAGCGCACGGTACTGCGCCACGCGGGCGCGCGCCACGCGCAAGTCGCCATTGCCGGCCAGCGCCTGCTCCACCAGCGCGCTCAGGGAGGGATCGCCGAAGGCGGTCCACCATTGCGGACTGATGGCGGCAGCGTCCTGCCCTGGCTCGGTTACGCTACGCCAGGCAGCAGGCGTCTGCAGGGTTGAAGGCGGTGGCGGCGCAACGTGGGCAGCGCAACCGGCCAGCGCCAGCAGCGCCGCCATGGAGGCCACGCGCCTCATGGCGCACTCCGTTCAGCATCTTCCGTTTCATTGAGCACCGCCGAAGTATCGATGCTGACCACCACCGACATGCCCGGCGCCAGCCGCTGCGCCCTGGCCTGGCCGGCATCGATGCGGATGCGCACGGGGATGCGCTGGGCGATCTTGACGTAGTTGCCGGTGGCGTTATCGGCCGGCAGCACGCTGAACTCGGAACCGGTGGCCGGCGAAATCCGTTCCACCTGCCCGGTCAGCTGCGCGCCATCGAGCGCATCGACCTTGAAGGTCACGCTCTGGCCGACGCGCACATTGTTCATCTGCGTTTCCTTGAGATTGGCGATGATCCACAGCTGGCGCGGCACCAGGCCCATCAACTGAGCCCCGGTGTTGACGTAAGCGCCCTTGCGCACCGTGACCTGGCCCAGCTGGCCATCTTCCGGGGCGATGATGCGGGTGTTTTCCAGGTCCACCCGGGCCGCCTTGAGCGCAGCGGCCGCACTATCGACCGCCGCTTCCAGCGACAGCTTGTTGACCGTCACCGTGCGCACCTGCTGCTTGGCGATCTCCAGGTTGGCGCGCGCCTGCGCCACGGCGGCAGCGGTTTGCGCCTGCGCCGCGCGCGAGGCATCCTGTTCGCGCAGCGACAGCGAGCCGTCTTCGGCCAGCGCATCGACGCGTTTCAGGTCGGCCATCGATTTGCCGGCCTGCGCCTGTGCATTGGCCAGCGTGGCCTGGTTCAGTGCCACGCCCGCCTCGGCGGCACGGTGCGATTGTTCCCAGTTGGCCAGCGCCGCCTTCTGCGCCGCCAGTTGCGCCTGCGCCTGCTCGTAGCGCTGCTGGTACACGCGGTCATCGATGGTGGCCAGCGGATCGCCTTTTTTCACCTGCTGGAAGTCCTGCACATGGACCTCGGTGACATAGCCGGCAATCTGCGTGCCGACCAGCGTGACCTGGCCGCGCACCAGCGCGTTTTCGGTCGAGACGATGGGCGTGGTGAACGGCGGCAGGCGCCACGCATACAGCACCAGCAGCACGCCTATCAGCGCCACCAGTGCGAACGCCAGCGTGGAGATGATGCGTGCACGGCGCTCGGGCGACGGTTCGGTCTTGCTGCTGGCCACGGCAGCAGCAGCGGCGGCGGCAGCGACTTCCGCCACGCGCTGGTCCGAGGGCGTCGGATTTTCTGGAGTCTTGTCAGGAGTGTTATCAGCCATGGTTGAACGGTTATTGTTTAGCGGGATTCGGAATTGGTAATCGGTGCGGCAGCCATGCCGGTCTGGGCGTTTTGCAGCGCAGCCGGCGGGCAGATCACGTACATGGTCCACAGGTAGCGGCCCAGCATCCAGCCCAGCGTCAGCAGGGCCACCACGGTAATCATCAAAAAGACGTCGTTGTAGGCGAGGATGTTGGCCTCGCGCGTGGCGGCCGCCCCCAGCGCGGCCACGCCCTGCGCCGAGCGGGCGGCAGGGTCGCCGACGACGGCGCCAAACGCCGCGCCGCTGCCCTGGATGCGCGCCGCCACCAGCGGATCGAGCAGGGTCAGGTGCTCGGTCAGGATGCTCGAATGGTATTTTTCACGCACCACCTGGAAAGTGCCGACGATGGCGCTGCCCAGCAGGCTGCCCAGCGTTTGCGTCATCGAGAACATCACCGAAAAACTGATCAGATTATTCGGCGCCGCCACCACCGCGCCGAATCCCGACAGGAAAGTGGGGCCGATGAACAAGGCGCCGCCAAAGCCCAGCAGGAACTGGCTGATGTACATATTGGCCGGGCGCGTGAGGTTGGTGGCCTGCGAATCCATCCAGGCGCCGATGGCCATCACCACCAGCGACAGCATCAGCTGGATGGGAATGCGCGCCGGCGTGATCGTCAGCGCGCTGGCCAGCATGCCCAGCACGCTGCCGGCCATTACCACCACCCATAGCATCTGCATCTGGTCGTTGCTCAGACCCAGCGCCTGCATGAAGCCCACGGTGGTGCTGGCTTCCGACTGGACGATGCGGATCAACAGCACCGACAGCGCCAGGCGCACCATATTGCCGGTGGTGAGCCAGCGCGTGTTGATCAGCGGGCGCGCGCGGTTGTGTTCGATCAGCAGCGCCGCCGCGATCAGCACGATGGCGCCGGCCAGGCACAGACCGAGCCAGCGCGATTCAAACCACCACACGGTACGGCCCAGCGCCAGCACCGCCGACAGCAGCGCCACGCCCGGCGCAAACAGGCCGAAGGTGACAAAGTCCATTTTCTCAAACGCCCTGATGCGGTCGCCCGGCGGCAGCTTGAGGAACAGCACGCAGCCGAGCGACAGCAGCGCCAGACCCAGCTCGAAAAAATACAGGCCGCGCCACTCGGCGATTTCCATCAGGTCGGTCGAGAACATGCGCGCCATCGGCGTGGCCAGCTGCGAAAAACCGATACCGAGCACCACGCCTTTGACGCGGTGCTGGGCCGGAAACGCCTGCAGCACGTAGTACAGGCCCAGCGTGGTCAGCGCCGCGCCGCTCATGCCGTGGGCGGCGCGCACGGCGATTGCCGACGCCAGCCCATGCACGAACAGGTGGGCCACCGTGGCCAGCGCATACAGCACCAGGAACAATTCGGTAAACAGGCGCAGGCCGTACTGCTGGCGAAACTTCACCAGGAGCAGATTCATCGAGATATTGGCCATCACGTAGGCCGCCGGCAGCCATTGGATTTCGGCCGAGAACACACCCAGCGAACCCTGGATATACGGCAGGTTGACGATGACCAGTGCATTACCCAGGCCACCGGTAATGGCGACGATGAAGCCGATCACAAAAAAGGCGATGCGCCGCGCAAACGGGTGGTGCGGACTGGAGGGCGACCCCGGCAAGGTGGGGCGTTCATGCGGTTGCCAGACCTGAGGGGCGTAGACGTCCATCGATCAGTTCTTATCGAGTGTTTATGAGCACCGAGCATATCACTACCGAGGGGATTTGTTGCACACTTTGGGGAGGCGGCTTGCCCATGCGGACCGTCAGCACAGACAGTGATGGCGGAGCGCCGTTGCAGCGCTCCGCCGATGGCATTACAGCATTACAGCATCGAACCTTCCGACTCGCGCTGGAAGTTGCGGTGCGCCGCCAGCGCGCCCTTGAACTCGTCCAGCGCCTGCTTCAGGCCCAGGCTGTCGGTAACCCACAGCGACGGATCGGCCTGGCCGCTCGGCAGTTTGGCCGGCAGACCCACCCTGTCGAGCAGCGCCTGGGCGGCGCCAATGGCCAGGATAGGTTTGCAGTGGTTGTACTGCTGGCGTACGAAATCCAGCGCCAGCGCCTCGCCCTGCAAGGCCTTGGCGCTGGCATCGCCGTCAGCGATCACCAGGGCGTCGTACAGCACAGCGGGAGCGGCCTCCATCGAGATTTCGACATCGACCATGGCGCCTTCCTGGGTCTTGAGCTGGCCCAGGTAAGGACCGACCAGGCGCGGCACCGCACCCGCCTTCAGCAGATCGTCGTAGACTGCCTGCAGGCTGGCGCCATTGACACCATGCGACGCCAGGATCGCCACCTTGCGGCCCTTGACGCCAACGCTGCCCGCACGCGCCAGCAGCGACAGCGCCGGCGATGGTTCGTAGTGCGGCTGCGGCGCCTCGGTGGCCAGCGGCATCGGCGGCGGCACTTCCAGCCCCAGCCCCGCCGCCACGCCTTCTGCCAGCAATGGATCGACGTTGGCCAGCATCGACAGCAGGCGCACGCGAATCGCCGGTACCGTCACGCGGCTCAGCTCAAAGCGGTAGGCGTTGACGATATGCGCCTGCTCGGACGGCGTCTGGCTGATCCAGAACAGGCGCGCCTGCGAGTAGTGGTCGGCAAACAGTTCGGGCTTGCCGCGGACCTTGTCTTCCGGCTTTTGCTGCAGGCTGCTGAAGGCCGTGGTAAACCCGGCCATGCCGGCCTGGAACGGACAGCCGCCCCCGAGCGAATTGGGCTCGTAGCTGACACGGCCACGGTGGATGGCCTGGCGGTGCATGCCGTCGCGCTGGTTGTTATGCACCTGGGCCACCGGCGCGTTGACGGGAATCTCGTGGAAATTTACGCCGCCGAGGCGGCTGATCTGGGTATCGAGATACGAGTGGATACGGCCTTGCAGCAGCGGGTCGTTGGAAAAGTCGATGCCGGGCACGATGTGCGCCGTGCAGAACGCTACCTGCTCGGTCTCGGCAAAGAAGTTATCGGGATTGCGGTTCAGGACCATCTTGCCGATGGTCTGCACCGGCACCAGTTCTTCCGGCACGATCTTGGTGGCGTCGAGCACGTCGAACGGGAACTGCTCGGCCTGTTCTTCGGTAAACACCTGGATGCCTAGTTCCCATTCCGGGTAGTTGCCTGCCTCAATCGCTTCCCACAGGTCGCGGCGATGGAAGTCGGCGTCGGCGCCGCAGATTTTTGCTGCTTCGTCCCACACCAGCGAATGGGTGCCGCCCACCGGGTTCCAGTGGAATTTACAGAATACCGACTCACCCTGCGCATTGACCAGGCGGAAGGTGTGCACGCCGAAGCCCTGCATGGTGCGGTAGCTGCGCGGAATCGCGCGATCAGACAAATGCCACATCAGCATGTGGGTCGATTCGGGCATCAGCGTGACAAAATCCCAGAACGTGTCGTGCGCGCTGGCCGCCTGTGGAATACCGTTGTGCGGCTCGGGTTTCACCGCATGGATCAGGTCGGGGAACTTCATCGCATCCTGGATGAAGAACACCGGCATATTATTGCCGACCAGGTCCCAGTTACCTTCTTCCGTATAGAACTTGACAGCAAAGCCGCGCACATCGCGCACGGTATCGGCCGAACCGCGCTCGCCGGCGACGGTGGAAAAGCGCACGAATACCGGCGTGCGTTTGCCGGCGCCGGCAAACGGTACGGCGCGCGTGAGCTGGCTCAAGTCGCCATAGCTTTCGAAGTAGCCGTGGGCGGCCGAACCGCGCGCGTGCACCACGCGCTCGGGGATGCGCTCGTGGTCGAAATGGGTGATCTTTTCGCGCAGAATGAAGTCTTCCATCGCGGTGGGGCCGCGCAGGCCGACCTTCAGCGAATTCTGATTGTCGGCAACCGGCACACCCTGGTTAGTGGTCAGGCGCTGGCCGGTGGCGTCCACGCGTACGCGGTCGAGCGTATCGCTGGCAGGATTGACGCCTTGCGGCGGCACGCCGGCACCGACCTTGGGCGAGGCCGTGGTTTCACCGGTGGTGCTGGCGCCGCCGAACAGGTGCGCCATCGGACAGGTCTGGCCAGCTTGCGGCGTGCGTGCGGCGTCGCCATGCTCGCCCGGTTTGCTGGAATTGAAGGGCATGCCTGCGGCGGCATCCTGGGCGCCGGCAGCCTTGTCCAGCAAAGCTGCTTCCTGTGGCACGCCACCAAGGCTGGTCGGCGGCGGCGCCGATGACGGTACCGATACGGTGCTCAAAACAGAGCCGGCTCCCATGGTGGAAGCCGGCGTTTTTTTCGTATTGCTCATTGGGTGTCCCTTGCTGGGCGGCGCCTGCGCGGGCTACCGGGCGTACCGGTAGCAAACCGGCAGGACAGCCTGGATTTACTTGCGCGAGCCGATCAGCTTCGAGATGCCATAACCGGCAGCAGCAGCGATCAGTACCGACAGCGCGGGATTGGCGCGCACGCGGGTACGGCCGTTTTCGGCGAATACCTTGGCGTTTTCGGTCAGTTGTTTGGTGCCGGCTGAAATACGCTCGACCGTGCCCTCCCATTTGTGGCTGACGTTGTCCACGGTGTCGGCCACCTTATCGACGCTGTTGTGGGCGCTGGTGGCCAGGCGGTCGGTGGTTGGTGGCACTTTGTCGGCCACGCGGTCGATGGTGGCGTGAGCGTCGGCACGCAGGTCTTTATTGATTTGAGTGACACCGTCACGGGCGCCGTTCAGTTTAGGTTGTACATTGTTTTCCATGATCGTTCCTCTCGTTAGTTTGC
>JBEVNE010000209.1:0-4961 GCA_040508275.1 Duganella sp. | reverse complement strand
CGTCACCCGCGTGGCCACTGACCACTTCGAAATGGTGTCAAACTCGCCGCTGGCCAACGGCGATGGCTTGAACTACATGAACAAGCGCGAGTCCGTGGGCGTGCAGGCCAATGTCGCCAAAAAGCTCGGCGACGGCAAGGACGGCGAATTGTGGCGCGTGTTCCCCAACGAGGCTTTCCTCGCCCTGCCCGGCTTCAAGCCCGGCATCGCCATCCACCGCAATCGCGACCACCGGTGGGAAGCGACCCTGAACAAGAAATCGGCAGACCGCAAGGTATCGCTGCACATCACGCTGTCGGAACTCGATGACGGCGCCGGCCTGCGCCTGTCGCTGCTCGACGAGGATGGCTGCCTGAGCGTAACCGATGCGACTATGGTCCTGCAACCGGCGCAGCAAGCCGATCAGGCTGCCGCCGGCCTGCGCGCCAGCCTGTCCAAGCTGGGCGCCACCATGTTTGCCGCCTCGGACGTGGAGTTGAAACTGTCGCAGCCATGGTTCGTGCCGTCGGCAGCCATCAATGCACTGCGCCGCGACGCCATCGAGGCCCACGAAGCGGTGCGCCTGGCCGCCTGGGAGCGTCCGCAGCGCAAGGCTGCCAAGAATCCGCTGCCGGTCTATCCCGATACGCAACTCAGCTACCTGGCCAATGTGTACAACGAAAAGGCGCGCGCCTTCTATCACAAGCATGGCGTGCAGCTGATCGCCGCCGCCTATGAAGCGCACGAGGAAGCCGGCGAAGTGCCGCTGATGATCACCAAGCACTGTCTGCGCTTCTCGTTCAACCTGTGTCCCAAGCAGGCCAAGGGCGTGCAGGGCGTGCAGGGCCAGGTCAAGGCGGAACCAATGACCCTGGTCAGCGGCGACGAACAATACACGCTGCGCTTCGACTGCAAACCGTGCGAGATGCACGTGGTGGGTGCGATGAAGCCCAACATCCTCAAATCGGCGCCGCCATCGAATGTGGCTTACAGCCCGCTGACCTTCCATCGCCAGCGGCCGCGCGCCTGAGTTACTGAGTTATTTAACGCTGCCGTGGCGCTTGAGCTCAAGGGTTACGGTAGCGGCGGCGGGAGCTGCCGCCGCTGCCTTCAGCTCAGCAAGCGCCTGCCGCACCACCTGCCAGCCCGCTGACAGGGCCAGCGATCCCATGATCACCGCCACCACAATATCGGGCCAGCCGGCCTGGGTGCCAAACACTCCTGCCGCCGCCAGCATCACCGCCACATTGCCGATGGCGTCGTTACGCGTGCACAGCCAGACCGAGCGCATATTCGCGTCGCCATCGCGGTAGGCGTACAGCAGCAGGGCCACCGTGCCATTGGCCGCCAGTGCGGCCAGGCCGATGGCGCCCATCACCATCGGCTCGGGAACGGTGCCGGCCAGCAGGCACCAGGCCGAGCGGCCCAGTACAAACACGCCGTAGATGCCCATGGTGGCGCCCTTGAGCAGCGCGGTGCGTGCGCGCCAGACTGCCGCCGCGCCGAGTACCAGCAGCGATACCGCGTAATTGCCTGCATCACCGAGAAAATCGATGGCGTCAGCCAGCAGGGCCACCGAGCCAGCCGCCAACCCACCAGTCAGTTCCACGCCGAACATCAGCGCGTTGATCACCAGGGCGATCCATAAAATATGCCGGTAGCGCGGATCGACCACCGGTTTTTCAGATGAACAGCCACCCGAGCAGCATGCGGACATGGGATTTCCTTTCTTTTACTTTCCTGTATAGTCGCCATTGAAAACCATGAAGTGGCTTCAGGGTCAAGCGAGTCGCTCCGCAACCAAGCAGGGATACCCCATGACACACTATAAAATCGGCGCCCTGGCGCGTGAAACCGGCTATACGGTCGAAGCCATCCGCTATTACGAACGCGAAGGCCTGCTGCCGGCGCCCGACCGCTCCGAGGGCAATTACCGGCTGTACGACCGGCAGCACCTGTCACGACTGCAGTTTATCCGCCACTGCCGCTCGCTGGACATGGCGCTGGGCGATATCCGCAGTCTGCTTGGTTTCCGCGATCATCCGGAGCGCAACTGTGGTGGCGTCAACGCCCTGCTCGACAAGCATATCGCCGAGGTGGCCGAGCGCATGCGCCAGCTGGCCGACCTCGAACAGCAACTGCTGGCCCTGCGCGCCAGCTGCCCGCAAGCACATACGGCGCAGGATTGCGCCATCCTGCAGCAACTGGCGGGCAGCTCCCCGCACAAGGCTTGCTAACCCGGCACGCCCTTATGCGCGTAGCCGCACAGTCCTGAAAGCGTATCCGCAGTAAGGTTCCTCAAAAAACTGGAGGAGCACATCATGACATTCTGGATATTGCTGGCCGTGCTGATCGGCATACCGGCCCTGGTTCTCGGCGTACCGGCCTTGCGCCGCAGCCTGGTCACCCCACGCATTTTCGCGATCTTCAAGCGCATACTGCCGGCCATGTCCGACACCGAGCGCGATGCGCTCGAAGCCGGCACCACCTGGTGGGACGCCGACCTGTTCTCGGGCCGGCCCGACTGGAACAAGCTGATGAAGCTGCCGCGCCCCACGCTGACGGCGGAAGAGCAGGCATTTCTCGATAACGAAGTGCGCCACCTGTGCGAACTGGTGGACGACTGGGAAGCCACCCAGGTGTGGCAAGGCCTGCCCGCACCGGCGTGGCAATACGCGCGCGACAAGGGTTTTCTCGGCATGATCATCCCCAAGGAATATGGCGGCAAGGCGTTTTCCGCCTATATGCATTCACAGGTGGTGATGCAGCTGTCCACGCGCTGCTCGGCGCTGGCGGTACAGGTAATGGTGCCCAACTCGCTGGGACCGGCCGAACTGCTGCTCCACTACGGTACCGAAGAACAGAAAAATCATTACCTGCCGCGCCTGGCGGCCGGCCAGGAAATCCCCTGCTTTGCGCTCACCAGCCCCTATGCCGGCTCGGACGCCGCCGCCATTCCCGATACCGGTGTGGTGTGCATGGGCCGTCACGAAGGGCGTGAAACGCTGGGCCTGCGCATCAGCTGGAACAAGCGCTACATCACGCTGGGACCGATCGCCACCCTGCTCGGCCTGGCGTTCCGCGTGGTCGATCCCGATGGCTTGCTGCCAGCTGGCAGCAGCACCGGCATTACCTGCGCACTGATCCCCACCAGCCACCCGGGCGTGGTGATCGGGCGGCGCCACTGGCCGCTGAACGCCGTGTTTCAGAACGGCCCCACCAGCGGCAAGGATGTCTTCATTCCGATGGACTGGATCATCGGCGGCCCCCGGCAAATCGGCAAGGGCTGGCGAATGCTGATGGAATGCCTGGCGGCAGGCCGCGCCATCTCGCTGCCCTCCACCAGCGTTGGCACGGCCAAGCTGGCGGTACGTGGCACCAGTGCCTATTGCGCGATCCGGCGCCAGTTCAAAACGCCGATCGGCAAATTCGAAGGCGTGCAGGAAGCGCTGGCGCGCATGGGCGGCAATCTGTACATGATGGACGCCACCCGCAAGCTGTCGGCGCTGGCAGTTGACCTTGGCGAAAAGCCGGCCGTGATCTCGGCCATCGCCAAGTATCACGTCACCGAACGAGGTCGCGCCGTGGTCAACGACGGCATGGATATTTTGGGCGGCAAGGGCATCTGCATGGGACCGAGCAATTTCCTGGCGCGCGCCTACCAGCAAATCCCGATTGCCATCACGGTGGAAGGCGCCAACATCCTCACGCGCTGCCTGATCATCTTCGGCCAAGGCGCCATCCGCGCCCATCCCTACGTGCTGCGCGAAATGCACGCCACCACCGAGCCGGATCGCCGCAAGGCCGAACTCGATTTCGACGCTGCCTTCTTCGGCCATATGCGCTTTGTCTGCGCCAATCTGGCGCGCAGCGTCTGGTATGCGGTCGGTGGCGCGGGCAGCGCACCGGTGCCGGAACAGGCGCACGCAGACATGGCCGGCTATTACCGCGCCGTCGGCCGCCTGTCCACCGCCTTTGCCGTACTCACCGATATGTCGATGTTTGTGCTGGGCGGCGAACTCAAACGCCGCGAACGCATCTCGGCGCGCCTCGGCGATGCGCTGTCGATGCTGTACCTGGTCAGCGCCACGCTCAAGCGTTTTGAAGACGAAGGCCAGCAGGCCGACGATGCTCCGTATGTCCACTGGTCGGTGCAGGATGCGCTGCACAAGGCGCAACTGGCGCTTGATGGCGTGCTGGAAAACTTCCCGAACCGTTTTGTCGCCGGCCTTGTGCGCATGCTGGTACTGCCCTTCGGCCTGCCGTATGCAGCGCCCAGCGACGACCTGGGTGCGGAAGTGGCGCGCGCCATGCAAACGGCCGGCGCCAGCCGCGAACGTCTGCTGGAAGGCGTATTCCTCGCCGACGACCTGCGCGATCCGGTTGCTTGCGGCGAACTGGCGTTTGCCCTGCTGCCGCAGGTCGAGAGCATCGAACAGCGCCTCAAGCCTGCCGTACGCGTAGGCCAGCTGGACGGCATGCCGCAAAATCTGCCGGACATGGAAGCGTGGTGCGCCAATGCCGCTGCGCTGGAGCTGATCAGCCCTGAGGAGCGGCGCGTGCTGGCCGATTATGCCCGCTTCACCGACCTGTCGGTGCACGTGGACGACTTCCCGGCCGACCTCAATGCGGCGGCGGATGCAGAGCAGCGCCGCCGCATGACGGCGCCCGCTATCGTGGTCGAAGCCTGAGGCAGGTAACGCTTTTCACTGGCAGGCGGCGCCAGTCACCGTTGGAATGGCGGCGCCGCTGACGGTAATGCCAAACTCCACGCTGCTGCCGGGCGCGATATTCTGGCTCCAGCTTTCGCTTGGCGTGGCCGTGTAGGTCGGGCTGTTGCCGGTCACGTTGGCGTTCCAGTGCGTGTTGACCACCGAGTTGTCGGTATAGGTCCAGCTCAGCGTCCAGCCGTTGATCGTGGTGCTGCGGTTGTTGGTGATGCGGATGGCGGCGTTATAGCCACCGCTCCACGACGACGTCAC
>JBEVNE010000207.1:0-5872 GCA_040508275.1 Duganella sp. | reverse complement strand
AAGACCCGATCGAGTTTGTGCACGAATCGAAAAAATGCCTGGTCAACCAGCGCGAGGTAGGGCCGCACACGCATTCGTTTTCCAACGCGCTGCGCTCAGCCCTGCGCGAAGACCCGGACTGCATCCTGGTCGGCGAGCTGCGCGACCTGGAAACCATCCGCCTGGCCCTGTCGGCGGCGGAAACCGGCCACCTGGTGTTCGGCACGCTGCACACCTCGTCGGCCGCCAAGACCATCGACCGGATTGTCGATGTATTCCCCGGCGAAGAAAAGGAAATGGTGCGCGCCATGCTGTCGGAGTCGCTGCAGGCGGTGATTTCGCAAACCCTGCTCAAGACCAAGGATGGCAGCGGCCGCGTGGCCGCGCATGAAATCATGGTCGGCACGCCGGCGATCCGCAACCTGATCCGCGAAGCCAAGATCGCCCAGATGTATTCGGCCATCCAGACCGGCAGCAATGCCGGCATGCAGACGCTGGACCAGAACCTGACCGACCTGGTACGGCGCAACGTGATCTCGGCCGCCACCGCGCGCAGCGCCGCCAGAACGCCTGAAAACTTCCCCGGCTAGGTTGACCATGGAACGCGACGACGCCGCCAAATTCATGTTCGACCTGCTGCGCCATATGCTGGCCAAGAAGGGCTCGGACCTGTTCATCACGGCCGGTTTTCCACCGGCGATCAAACTCGATGGCAAGATGACGCCGGTATCGGGCCAGGCGCTCACTGCCGCCCACACGCTGGACCTGGCGCGTTCCATCATGAACGACAAGCAGGCGGCCGGCTTCGAGCAGACCAAGGAAGCCAATTTTGCCATCAGCCCGGCCGACATCGGCCGCTTCCGCGTATCGGCGTTTGTGCAGATGGGCGCGGTGGGCATGGTCCTGCGCACCATCACCAGCGACATCCCGCAGCTCGACACGCTCGGCCTGCCCGAGGTGCTGAAGGACGTGGTGATGGCCAAGCGCGGCCTGGTGATCATGGTGGGCGCCACCGGCTCGGGCAAATCGACCACGCTGGCGGCCATGGTGGGCCACCGCAACGAGCACAGTTACGGCCATATCATCACCATTGAAGACCCGGTGGAATTCGTCCACCCGCACAAGAACTGCATCATGACCCAGCGCGAAGTCGGCGTCGATACCGACGACTGGGAAACGGCGCTAAAGAACACGCTGCGGCAGGCGCCGGACGTGATCCAGATTGGCGAAATCCGCGACCGTGAAACCATGGACCACGCGATCGCCTTTGCCGAGACGGGCCACCTGTGCCTGGCCACGCTGCACGCCAACAGCGCCAACCAGGCGCTCGACCGCATCATCAACTTTTTCCCCGAGGAGCGCCGCCAGCAGTTGCTGATGGACCTGTCGCTCAATCTCAAAGGCCTGATTTCGCAGCGGCTGGTGCCGCGCAAGGATGCTCCGGGGCGCGCCGTGGCCATCGAAATCCTGCTCAACACGCCGCTGATCTCGGACCTGATTTTCAAGGGCCAGGTACACGAGATCAAAGAGCTGATGAAGAAATCGCGCGAACTGGGCATGCAAACCTTCGACCAGTCGCTGTTCGACCTGCATGAATCAGGCCAGATCAGCTATGAAGACGCGCTGCGCAACGCCGATTCCGTCAACGACCTGCGCCTGGCCATCAAGCTCGATGGCAAGACTGCACCACCCGAAACCCCGGCCTCGCCGGCCAAGCGTCCACTGGATATTCTGTAAATGCCGACCATCTTCGATTTCAGCGCCGACAGCCTGTCGGGCGCGCCCGTCAACCTGAGCCAGTACCGTGGCAAGGTCCTGTTGATCGTCAACACCGCCAGCAAGTGCGGCTTTACGCCGCAATACCAGGGACTGGAAGCCGTGTACCAGCAATTCCGCGACAAGGGCGTGGAGGTGCTCGGTTTTCCGTGCAACCAGTTCGGCGGCCAGGAGCCGGGCGGCGCCAGCGAGATCGGCGCTTTTTGCGAAAAAAATTATGGCGTGAGCTTTCCCATGTTCGCCAAGATCGATGTCAATGGCGACCATGCGCACCCGCTGTTCGCCAAGCTGAAAAAAGACGCGCCGGGCGTGCTCGGCACCGAGCGCATCAAGTGGAACTTCACCAAGTTCCTGGTCCGCAAGGACGGCACCGTCTACCAGCGTTACGGCTCGATGACCAAGCCCGAGGCACTGATTGCAGACATAGAGAAACTGCTGGCTGAATAAGCGGCACCTGCTATCTGTATTTATGCCGCAACCATTTGTTCAGTACAGAAAGTAGAATCTTGAAACCGATTTCCGAAAAACGTGCTTTGGGTTAACTTTTCAGTAATAATGGCCTCTGGTCATTTTCCAACCTGAATCGTTCACTATGTCCTTGTTTGGAAAGCTCCTGGCGCCATGGCTGAGGATGGGCGTGTATTCCCGCCTGTTCCTGCCCATCCTGGTCCTGATTGCAGTGATGCTGGCGCTGCGTTATTCGATTCTGTATGAATCGGAAACCGCCAGTGCCAACGCCCGCTATCAGCAAGGCGCAGCGCAGTTGAGTACCTATCTCCAGCACAGGCTGGCGCCGGCCGTGGCGGCGCAGGACCAGGCCGCTATCGAGCGCGTGCTGCACGATGCGCTGCTGCTCAACACCGACCTGCTGGAAGCGCGCCTGGCGCTCGATGGCAGCGAACTGGCGGCGCAGCGCACCCAGCCGCCTGCTGCCGCGTATCCGCCGTGGTTTGGCCGCTTGCAGCCGCTGCCGCCGCTGCGCCAGACCCTACAGATCGGCGCCGTCCCCCTGACGCTGCACTACGCGCCCACCCTGCCGCTGAATGAAGTGTGGCGCACGCTGTACCAGCAGGCCCGGGTTTCCCTCGTCAATATTGTCATCATCTATATCCTGCTCGGCTGCGTTATTTTCGTCAACAAGCGCACGTTCAAACGCATCAACGCCGTCACGCGCCGCTTCGAGGATGGTGACCATGCGGTGCGCATGGAGGTGCGCGGCTCGCTCGAAGCGCGCGTTCTGGCCAGTACCTTCAACAGTATGGCGCAGCGCGTGCAGGCGCTGGTGGGCGAGCTGCAGCACAGCCAGAAAGAGCTGAGCCAGCAACTGCGCCGCACGCTGGCGGCGCAGCAGCAATTGCAGGCGCAAAAAGAGCGTATCGAAGTCACGCTCGCTTCGATTGGCGACGCCGTTCTCACCACCGACCTGAGCGGCCGTATCGACACCATCAACGAAGTGGCCCAGCAGCTCACCGGCTGGTCCGCCGCGCAGGCGCAGGGCATGGATTTGCACCAGGTGTTTGTGCTGGCGAATAACTTCGGCCAGCACACGCTGCTCAAATCGATGGCCAGCGTTTATGCGGGCGGCGCCGTGGTCAAGGTGGCCAACCAGAGCCTGCGCCAGCGCGCCGGCCAGATTTTTACGGTGGAATACACGGCCAACGCCATCCGCGATTTTCATGGCAAGGTACAGGGTTCGGTGCTGGTATTCCGCGATGTGACCGAGCGGCGCCAGCTGATGCAGCAGATCTCGTGGCAAAGCAATCACGATATCCTGACCGGACTGCCTAATCGGTCTGCGCTGGCGGCGCGCTTCGAGCATGAAGTGGCGCGCGCGCGCGAGCATAATTACCTGCTGGCGGTCTGCCTGTTCGACCTCGATCATCTGCAGCAGGTCAATGACCGCCTGGGGCAGCAAACCGGCGACGAGATTCTCAAGCAGGCGGCCAGCCGGCTGCACGATTTTGCCGGCCAGCGCCATTATGTGGCGCGCCTGGGCGGCGATGAATTCGTGCTACTGCTGCCCGAGCTGCATGGCCGCGGCGACATCGAGCAAGCCATGGAACCGCTGCTCGCGGCGCTGTCGCGCGACTACCTGTGCAACGGCAAGCCGGTATCGATGTCGGCCAGCGCCGGCATTGCCGTCTATGCCGGCAATGAGGCCAGCGCCGACAGCCTGCTGCGCCAGGCCGACCAGGCGCTGTACCAGGCCAAGATCACGGGGCGCAACCGCTATCACTTTTTTGACGCCGATCTCGATGAACAGGTGCGCACCCACCACAACCGCCGCACCGAGGTGCGTGCAGCACTGCGCGCCGGCGAGCTGCGGCTGTTTTACCAGCCCAAGCTCGATATGCGGCAAGGGCGCATCGTCGGCATGGAAGCGCTGCTGCGCTGGCAGCACCCGCAGCGCGGCATCGTCGGCCCGATGGAATTCCTGCCCATCGTCGAACACAGTGACGTCATCATCGATATCGGCGAATGGGTGCTGCGCGAAGCGCTGCGCCAGCTGCAGCAGTGGCGCCACGCCGATCCGGCCTGGGTTATCAGCGTCAATATCGCCGCACGCCATTTCCAGCGCAGCGATTTTGTCGAACGCCTGACCGCCATCCTGGCCGAGTTTCCCGACGTGCCAGCGCATATGCTGGAGCTGGAAATCCTCGAATCGTCGGCGCTCAGCGATATCAACCATGTACGCGCCATCATGCTCGACTGCCAGGCACTGGGCATCCGCTTCGCACTCGATGATTTCGGCACCGGCTACTCGTCGATGTCGTATCTCAAACGCCTGCCGGCCGACATCCTCAAGATCGATCAGAGCTTCGTGCGCAATATGCTGGAAGACCACGACGACCTGCACCTGGTGAGCGCCGTGATCGGCCTGGCGCGCTCGTTCGGACGCGCTGTGATTGCCGAAGGCGTGGAAACCGTGGCGCACGGCGCCATGCTGATGCGCCTGGGCTGCGATCTGGTCCAGGGCTACGGGATCGCACGGCCGATGCCATCCGGCCAGGTGCTGGAATGGGTCAGCGACTTTGCGCGTCATGTCCCGACCTGGCAGGCTGCAGCCAGCCAGACGCCGATCGTCAGCGTACAGGAAGAGCTGGCGCGGAAAAAAAGCAGCGCGTCAATCTTGCCGCTCAGCTGACAGGCGCCGCCGGTCGCACTTCAATTGTCAGCATCGCTTGGGCCAGAGTCGGTCTGGCACGGAGCGGTTAGGCTAAAATGCCTGAATTACAAGAATTTATTAACGCTGAACAATAAAAAATACGACACCGATGAACAACATCCGCCGTCTGTGCATGATCATGCAAATTTCTCTGCAACTTTTCCTGATAGTCCAGGTCTTATTCTTTCTGCTGTGCTGGATACAGCCGGCGCCACTCAACGCGCCCGGCAACCTCATGCAGTTGCTGCCGGACGGGATGACTGCTGCGGAAATGCAGTCGCTTACGCCCACGCAGCGCCTGCTGGGAGCAGCCATCGGCATGCTGCCGCTGGGCGTCATGATTTACGGGCTGGTGCGGCTACGGCAAACCTTGAACAGTTTCAGAACCGGCGCAATCTTCGCCGTGACCACGATCGGTCGCATGCGTTCGTTCGCTGGTGCACTGTTCTTTTCCGTCGGTTTGTCACTGCTGGAAAAGCCCTTGCGCGTGATTATGCTCAACGAGACCCTGCATCGCAGCAACTATAAAATAGTATTCGATATCAACTCGTACCAGTTCCTGCTGCTGCTCGTGTGCGGCATGTTTTACCTGATCGCGGCCATCATGCATGAAGGCCGCCGCCTTGGCGAAGAGAACGAAAGTTTTATCTGATGACGATCATTGTCAATCTCGATGTGATGCTGGCCAAGCGCAAGATGAAGTCGAAAGAGCTGGCGGCCTATATCGGTATCACCGAACAGAATTTATCGCTGCTCAAGTCCGGCAAGGTGCGCGGCATCCGCTTCATTACCCTAAGCAAAATTTGCGAACGCCTGGACTGCCAGCCAGGCGATATCCTGGAATGGCGCGCCGATCCCGCCGACGCCGACTTGGACAGCAACAACGATCTGCGCGACGACGGCTTTTAAACCTGACTGCCTACCACAAACGCCTGTGCGTATCTCACGCCA
>JBEVNE010000076.1:0-19939 GCA_040508275.1 Duganella sp. | reverse complement strand
GCGCCGGCGTGGCGCGCGGCTACCTCAACCTGCCGGAGCTGACCGCCCAGCGCTTCATCGCCGATCCGTTCAGCAGCGCCGCCGGCGCCACGCTGTACCAGACCGGCGACCTGGCGCGCTGGCTGCCCGATGGCGCGATCGACTTCATCGGCCGTAACGACTTCCAGGTCAAGATCCGCGGCTTCCGCATCGAGCTCGGTGAAGTGGAGGCGCGCCTGGCCGCCTGCGATGGCGTGCGCGAGGCGCTGGTGGTCGCCTACGGCGATACGCCGGACGACAAGCGCCTGGTGGCCTACCTGACGGCGCAGGCCGGCGCCGCGCCATCGGCGGCGCTGCTGCGCCGCGAGCTGGCGCAGCACCTGGCCGACTACATGATCCCGTCCGCTTTCGTGGTGCTCGATGCCTTCCCGCTCGGACCGAACGGCAAGGTTGACCGCAAGGCGCTGCCGGCGCCCGGCCGCGCGGCCGTGGCCAGCCATGCCTACGCCGCGCCGCAAGGCGTGGTGGAAGAGGCGATTGCGGCGATCTGGCAAGACCTGCTCAAGCTCGAACGGGTCGGCCGTCACGACCAGTTCTTCGAGCTCGGTGGCACCTCGCTGCTGGCCACCCAGTTCGTGGCGCGGCTGCGCGACGCCATCGGCGTGCACCTGCCGCTGATGCAGGTGTTCGAAGCGCCGGCGTTGTCGGCGCTGGCGGAGGCCGCGGTTGGCGCCGAGCTGGATAAATTCCAGGCCTCGGCGCTCGACCTGGCCGCGCTCGATATTGAAAACCTGTCCGATGAAGAAGTGGAACGGCTGCTGGCGCTGGAACACGCCGCCGCCGCCTGATCCCTGGCATTGCAACCCTAACGAGAATCGTCATGAGCTTATCTACCGCCACCACCCTGAGCGCCCGCCAACGCGAACTGCTGATGCTGCGCATGAGGAAGAGCGCCGGCGCCGAGCTGCGTAGCGCAGCGCCGCCGCCGATCGGGCGCGCCGACCGCACCCAGGCGCTGCCGCTGTCGTTTGCCCAGCAACGCCTGTGGTTCCTCGACCAGCTTGACCACGCCGCCGGCGCTGCCTACCACATGCCGGCCGCGCTGCGCCTGCAGGGCCAGCTCGACCAGTTTGCCCTGCAGTGCGCGCTCGACCGCATCGTCGCCCGCCACGAAAGCCTGCGTACCAGCTTTGGCGCCGACGCCGATGCTGGCACCGCAGTGCAGGTCATCGCCGCCGCCGACAGCGGTTTTGCGCTGCACGTGCAAGATCTGGCGCAGCTGCCTGACGCCGAACGCGCCGCCGCGCTGGAAGCCATCGGCAGCGCCGAGGCTTTGCTGCCGTTCGATCTGGCCGCCGGCCCGCTGATCCGTGGCCAGTTGCTGCGCCTGGCGCAGGACGAGCATGTGCTGCTGATCACCCAGCACCACATCGTTTCCGACGGCTGGTCGATCGGCGTGCTGGTGCGCGAACTGTCGGCCCTGTACGCGGCCTTCAGCGCCGGCCGTCCTGACCCGCTGGCGCCGCTGCCGATCCAGTACGCCGACTATGCAGCCTGGCAGCGCACCTGGCTGCAGGGCGCCGTCCTGGAGGGCCAGACCGCATTCTGGAAGCGCCAGCTGCAGGGCGCTCCGGCGCTGCTCGAACTGCCATCGGACCGGCCGCGTCCAGCGCGCCAGAGCTACGCCGGCGGCAGCGTGCCGCTGATCCTGGACGCCGCACTGACCTGCGAGCTCAAGGCACTCGGCCAGCGCCACGGCGCCACGGTGTTCATGACCCTGCTGGCCGGCTGGGCGGTGCTGCTGGCGCGCCTGGCGGGCCAGGGCGACGTGGGCGACGTGGTGATCGGCACGCCGGTAGCCAACCGCCAGCGCACCGAAGTGGAAGGGCTGATCGGCTTTTTTGCCAATACGCTGGCGCTGCGCGTGCGCCTGGACGGCGCGGCCAGCGTGGCGCAGTTGCTGGCGCAGGTCAAGGCCCATACGCTGGCCGCCTACGACCACCAGGATGTGCCGTTCGAGCAGGTGGTGGAAGCGCTGCAGCCGGCCCGCAGCATGAGCCACAGCCCGCTGTTCCAGGTAATGCTCAATATGAACAACGCGCCCGAAGGCGGCGCCCTGGCGCTGTCCGGGCTGACCATCTCGGGTATCGCCCAGCCGCACCTGACCACCCAGTTCGATCTCAGCCTGACCATGTCGGACACCGGCCACACCATCGTCGGTGCGCTCGAATACGCGAGCGACCTGTTCGACGAAGCCACGGTTGCGCGCATGGCCGGCCACCTGGCCACCGTGCTGCGCGCCATGGCGGCCGATGACAGCCAGCGCATCGCGCACCTGCCGCTGCTCGACAGCGCTCAGCGTCAGCAGGTGCTGGCCGGTTTCAACCGCACCACCTGCACCTATCCGCTGGACCAGCTGGTACACCAACTGTTCGAAATACGCGCTAGCGCCAGCCCGATGGCGCTGGCGCTGGTGGACGGCGACGTCCGGCTCGACTACGCCACCCTCAATGGCCGCGCCAACCGGCTGGCGCACCGGCTGGCCGAACACGGCGTCGGTCCCGATCAGCGCGTGGCGCTGTGCGTCGGCCGCGGCGCCAATATGCTGGTGGCCATGCTGGCCATTCTGAAGGCTGGCGGCGCCTACGTGCCGCTCGACCCGGCCTATCCGGCCGAGCGCCTGGCCTATATGCTGGCCGACAGCGCACCGGTGGCGGTGATTACCGAATCGGCGCACGGCGACTGGCTCACGCGCGTGGCGCCTGCCGGCCTGGCGCAGGTGGTGCTCGACGACGCTGCCGAAGCGGCCCGCATCGCCGCCCAGCCCGACAGCAACCCGGATGAAGCGCTGATCGGGCTGACGCCGCACCACCTGGCCTACGTCATTTATACCTCGGGTTCCACCGGCCAGCCCAAGGGCGTGATGGTCGAGCACCGCAACGTCGTCAATTTCATCGCCCACCATGGCAGCGCCTGCGCCCTGCAGCCGGGCGACCGCGTGCTGCAGTTTGCTTCCTACGCGTTCGACGCCTCGGTCGGCGAAATCTTCCCGACCCTGGCCGCCGGCGCCGCGCTGGTGCTGCGTCCGGCCGACATGGTGGCGCCCGACATGGCTTTTGTCGACCTGCTCGATGCCCACGGCATCACCGTCAGCGACCTGCCTACTGCGTTCTGGCAGCAGTGGGTGCAGGAAGTGCAGGCCGGGCGCAGCCGCCCGGCGGCAACGCTGCGCCTGATCATCGCCGGCGGTGAAAAAACCGAGCACCGCCACCTGGCCGCCTGGCTGGCCACGCCCGGCGTGCAGGGCTGCCGCTGGCTCAACACCTACGGCCCCACCGAAACCACGGTCACCGTCACCGCCATCGGCTACGACAGCGCCGCCGCGCTGCCCCCCCGCCAGATTCCGATTGGCCGCCCCAACGCCAACACCCGCATTTATATCCTCGACCAGCACCTGCAGCCGGCGCCCATCGGCGTGGCCGGCGAGATTCACGTCGGCGGCGACGGCGTGGCGCGCGGCTACCTGCACCGGGAGGAATTGACGGCGCAACGTTTCATTGCCGATCCGTTCAGCGGCCAGCCGCGTGCACGCCTGTACAAAACCGGCGACCTGGGGCGCTGGATGGCCGACGGCAGCATCGAATACCTGGGCCGCAACGACTTCCAGGTGAAGATCCGCGGCTTCCGCATCGAGCTCGGTGAAATCGAGGCGCGCCTGGCCGCCTGCGCCGGCGTGCAGGAAGCCGTGGTGATTGCCCGCGAAGACGTGGCCGGCGAGCGGCGCCTGGTGGCCTACCTGGTGGCCGAACACGGCGCCAGCCTGCAAGGCGCCGCGCTGCGCGCCGAACTGGCGCAGCACCTGGCCGAACACATGCTGCCGGCCGCCTTCGTGGTGCTCGACGCGCTGCCGCTGACGCCGACCAACAAGATCGACCGCAAGGCCCTGCCGGCGCCCGACGGCGCAGCGTTGGCCACGCGCGCCTACCAGGCGCCGCAGAACGACACCGAGCGCGCGCTGGCCGCCATCTGGCGCCAGTTGCTGCGCGTCGAGCAGGTCGGCCGTGACGACCACTTCTTCGAGCTCGGTGGCCACTCGCTGCTGGCGGTGCAGCTGATGGCGCGCATCCGTCATGAGCTGGGCCACGACCTGCCGCTGCGCACGCTGTTTGCCGGCCCCACCCTGGCGGCGCTGGCCAGCGCCGCCGCCGCCTCGGCGCCGGTGCGGGCCGTCGCCATCCCGACTGCTGACCGCAGTGCGCCGCTGCCGCTCTCGCACGCCCAGCAGCGCCTGTGGTTCCTCGACCGCCTGGACCGCTCCGCCAGCGCCGCCTACCACATGCCGACCGCGCTGCATCTGCAGGGCCGGCTCGACACGGCGGCCCTGCAGGCCACGCTCGACCGCATTGTGGCGCGCCACGAAGTGCTGCGCAGCCGCTTTGTTGATATCGACGGCGTGCCGCAACAGCAGATTGACGCTGCCGACAGCGGCTTCAGCCTGCTCCGGCGCGACCTGCGCCATGTGCCAGGCGCCGAGCGCGAAGCCACCGTGCGCAGCCTGGCCGACGCTGACGCCATGGCGCCGTTCGACCTGGCCGCCGGTCCGCTGATCCGTGGCCAGCTGCTGCAGCTGGCGGCCGATCAGCATGTGCTGCTGCTGAACCAGCACCACATCATTTCCGACGGCTGGTCGATCGGCGTGCTGGTGCGCGAAGTGTGTGCGCTGTACGGCGCTTTCAGCGCTGGCCGGGCCGATCCGCTGGCGCCGCTGGCACTCCAGTATGCCGACTACGCCGCCTGGCAAAGGGACTCGCTGCAACAGCAGCAGCTGCAGGCGCAGGCAGCGTTCTGGAAGCAGCAATTGGCTGGCGCCCCGGCGCTGCTCGAACTGCCGTCCGACCGTCCACGTCCCGCCGTGCCCAGCTACGCCGGCGGCAGCGTGCCGCTGCTGATCGACGCCGAGCTGGGCGCCACCCTGCAGGCGCTGGGCCGCAAGCATGGCGCCACCCTGTTCATGACCTTGCTTGCCGGCTGGGCCGTGCTGCTGGCACGGCTGTCGGGCCAGCAGGACGTGGTAATCGGCACGCCGGTGGCCAACCGCGCCCGCACCGAGCTCGAAGGGCTGATCGGCTTTTTCGTCAATACCCTGGCGCTGCGCGTGCAACTGCATGACGATGCCAGCGCCGCTACCCTGCTGGCGCAGGTGCGCGCCCACACCCTGGCCGCCTACGAGCACCAGGAACTGCCGTTCGACCAGGTGGTGGAAGCGGTGCAGCCGGCGCGCAGCATGCGTCACAGCCCGCTGTTCCAGGTCATGCTCAATCTTGATAATGCCTCGGGCGCGGCCTCTGGCGACAGCGATGCGCTGGCACTGGGCGAGCTGGTGCTGAGCAGCGTCGGCCAGTCTTACCAGACCACCCAGTTCGACATCAGCCTGAACCTCACACAGAACGGCGACGCCATCAGCGGCAACCTGCGCTACGCCAGCGAACTGTTCGACGCCGCCACCATCGAGCGCTTTGCCGGCTATTTCCTCACCGTGCTGCACGCCATGGCGGCCGACGACAGCCAGGCCCTGAGCCGGGTGGCGCTGCCTGGCGCCGCCGAGCGCCAGTTGCTGCTCGAGCAGTTCAACCAGACCGCCCAGGCCTATCCGCAGGGCCAGTTGCTGCATCAGGGCTTCGAGCAGCAGGCAGCGTGCAATGCCGGCGCCTGCGCGCTGATCTTCGAAGGCGAGTACGTCAGCTACGGCGCACTCAACGAGCGCGCCAACCGCCTGGCGCACCAGCTGCGCAGCCATGGCCTGGCACCCGATGCACGCGTGGCCATCTGCATGGAGCGCGGCGTCGAGATGGTGGTGGGCCTGCTGGCCATACTCAAGGCCGGCGCCGCCTATGTACCGCTCGATCCCGACTATCCGGCCGAGCGCCTGGCTTACATGCTGGACGATTGCGCACCGGCAGTGCTGCTGACCCACAGCAGCGTCGCCGGCCGGCTGCAGGCAAGCGCTGCGCCGGTGCTGGTGGTCGATGCGCCGGACAGCGCGCGCGCCATCGCCGCTTGCCCGGCCGCCAATCCCGATCCGGCCGCCCTCGGCCTGCAGCCCGGCCACCTGGCCTACGTGATCTACACCTCGGGTTCGACCGGCCAGCCCAAGGGCGCCATGAACGAGCACCACGCGGTGCTCAACCGCCTGCACTGGATGCAGCAGGCGTTCCCGCTGGACGCCGGCGACCGCGTGCTGCAAAAAACCCCGTTCAGCTTCGATGTGTCGGTATGGGAGTTCTTCTGGCCGCTGATGGTGGGCGCCACGCTGGTGGTGGCGCGCCCGCAGGGCCACAAGTCGCCCGACTACCTGGCCGCCGTGATCGAACAGAGTGCCGTCACCACCGTGCACTTCGTGCCGTCGATGCTGCAAGCGTTTCTGGCCGAATGCGGTGCGGGACGCTGGTCCGGCGCTGGCCTGAAACGCGTGTTCTGCAGCGGCGAGGCGCTGCCGCCGCAGCTGTCCGAACGCTTCCTCAGCACCTGGCCGCAGGTCGAACTGCACAATCTGTATGGCCCCACCGAGGCCGCCGTGGACGTCACCTGGCAGCAGTGCCGCCCGAACGCGGGTGCGGCTGGCGCATCGATTGGCCGGCCGATCGCCAATACCCGCATCTACATCCTCGACGGCTACCTGCAACCGGTGCCGCTCGGCGTGGCCGGCGAAATCCATATCGGCGGCGTCCAGGTGGGGCGCGGCTACCTGCACCGCCCGGCCTTGAGCGCCGAGCGCTTCATCGATGATCCGTTTGCCGGCGCGCCTGGCGCACGGCTCTACAAAACCGGCGACCTCGGACGCTGGCTGGCCGACGGCAGCATCGATTACCTGGGACGTAACGATTTCCAGATCAAGCTGCGCGGCCTGCGCATCGAGCTCGGCGAGATCGAAGCGCGGCTGGCCGCCTGCGCCGGCGTGCGCGAAGCGGTGGTGCTGGCCCGTGCTGGCGACACCGATGCTGAAGACAATATCGGCGATCAGCGCCTGGTAGCCTACGTCACGGCGCAGGATGGAGCCGTGCTGGACGCGGCCACCCTGCGCGCCGAACTTGCGCTGCACCTGGCCGAGTTCATGCTGCCGGGCGCTTTCGTGGTGCTGGCCGAGCTGCCGCTGTCGCCGAACGGCAAGCTGGACCGCAAGGCCCTGCCGGCGCCCGACCGTGCAGCGCTGGCGGTGTCCGACTATGCGGTCCCGCAGGGCGCCACCGAAGCAGCGATTGCCGCCATCTGGCAGCAATTGCTCGGCGTGCCGCAGGTGGGCCGCAACGACCGCTTCTTCGCCCTTGGCGGCCACTCGCTGCTGGCGGTGCAGGCGCTCTCGCGCCTGCGCCAGGCGTTTGGCGTGGAACTGGCGCTGCGCGAACTGTTTGCCGATCCGGCGCTGGCCGCGCTGGCGCAACTGGTGGAGGCGGCCGGCCGTTCGACCATGACGGCGATTGTCGCCTGCGAGCGCAGCGCGCCGCTGCCGCTATCGTGGGCCCAGCAGCGCCTGTGGTTCCTCGACCAGCTCGATCCTGCCGCCAGCGCTTCTTACCATATACCGTTCGGTCTCAAGCTGAGCGGCCTGCTCGACACCGGCGCACTGCAGGCGGCGCTGGACCGCATCGTCGCGCGCCACGAAGCGCTGCGCACCACTTTTGTCAGCCATGGCGGCTCGGTGCACCAGGTGATCGCCGCGCCGGCCGGCTTTGCACTCGAACAGCGCGACCTGCGCACGCTGCCAGGCCATGAGCGCCAGTTCACCGCCGACAGCCTTGGCGTTGCCGAAGCCCATGCGCCGTTCGACCTGGCGCGCGGTCCGCTGCTGCGCGGCCGCCTGCTGCGCCTGGCCGAACACGAGCACGTGCTGCTGGTCACGCTGCACCACATCGTCGCCGACGGCTGGTCGCTCGGTGTGCTGATGGAGGAACTGGCGGCGCTGTACCAGGCTTTCAGCAGCGGCCGCCCCGATCCGCTGCCGCCGCTGGCGATCCAGTATGCCGACTACGCCGTCTGGCAACGCCAGCGCCTGCAAGGCGCGGCGCTGCAGGCGCAGGCCGATTACTGGCGCGCACAGCTGGCCGATGCGCCAGCCCTGCTGACCCTGCCGACCGACCGCAGCCGTCCAGCGGTGCAAGGCTACGACGGCGAAGTGCTGCCGTTTGCCGTGCCAGCCGATGTTAGCGCCGGCCTGCGCGCGCTGGCGCAGCGCCACGGCGCCACGCTGTTCATGACCATGCTGGGCGCGTGGGCGGTGCTGCTGTCGCGCCTGTCCGGCCAGGAGCAGGTGGTGATCGGCGTGCCGTCGGCCAACCGCCAGCCGGCCGAGGTGGAAAACCTGATCGGCTTTTTCGTCAATACCCTGGCGCTGCGCGTGCGCCTGGACGATGATCCGGACGTGGCTGCACTGCTGGCGCAGATCAAGGACGCTACGCTGGCCGCCTACGCCCACCAGGACTTGCCGTTCGACCAGGTGGTGGAGGCGGTCAAGCCGCCGCGCAGCCTCAGTCACAGCCCGCTGTTCCAGGCCATGCTCAATATGACCAGCAGCCGTCCGGGCACGGTCACACAGCTGCCCGGCCTGCGGCTGGAACAGACGGCGGTCGATGGCAGCAGCGTGCACTTCGACCTGTCGCTGACCCTGGCCGACGACGGCGCCACGCTGCAAGGCGGCATCGCCTATGCCAGCGACCTGTTCGACGAGAGCACGGTGCAGCGTTTCGCCGCCATGCTGCATACGCTGCTGCGCAACCTGGCCGCCGGTGTGCTGGCCGATACCGCGGCGGTCGATACCGCGGCGGTCGACACCGCGCCGGTCAGCACGCTCGGCCTGCTCGATGCGGCGGCGCGGCGCCAAGTGCTGGCGGAGTTCAATCCGGCCGTGCAGGGCGCCGCTGACCAGCGCCTGCTACACGGCATTTTCGAGCAGCGCGCAGCGCTCCACCCCGAAGCGCCGGCCGTGATCTACCAGGATCACACGCTGAGCTTCGGTGAACTGAACCGCCGCGCCAACCGCCTGGCGCACGCGCTGATCGCGCAGGGCGTGCGGCCCGACAGCCTGGTGGCGCTGTGTGCCGAGCGCAGCGTCGGCATGCTGGTCGGCATCCTCGGCATTCTCAAGGCCGGCGGCGCCTATGTGCCGCTCGACCCCGACCACCCGGCCGAACGCCAGGCTTACGTGCTGCAGGACTGCGCGCCGGTGGCGCTGGTCACCAGCACCGACCTGCTGGCCACGCTGCCGGCGATTGCTGCCGCTACGTCTACAGCACTGCCGGTGCTGCTGCTCGACGATATCGCCGCGCCGGCCAGCGGCGGTGCCGATGAGGACAACCCCGACCCGCAGGCGCTGGGACTGCATGCGCGCCACCTGGCCTATGTGATCTACACCTCGGGTTCGACCGGCAACGCCAAGGGCGTAATGGTCGAACATGCTTCGCCGGTCAACTTCTGGCAGGTGCTCGAACGCACCACCCACCGCTATTGCTCGCCGCAGTCGGTGGTGGCGCTCAACGCCGCCTACTCGTTCGACATGTCGCTCAAGGGCATCCTGCAATTGCTGTCGGGGCGCTGCGTGGTGCTGGTGCCGCAGGCGATCCGCGCCGACGGCCCGGCGCTGCTGCGCTTCCTGGCGCAGCACCGGGTCGAGGCCTTCGATTGCACACCGTCGCAGCTGTCGGTGCTGCTGGCGGCCGGCCTGATCGGCTACCCCGGCTACCAGCCGGTCAGCGTGCTGATTGGCGGTGAACCGATCGACGCCGTGATGTGGCAAACCCTCAAGGCGGCGCCGGCGATCCGTTTCTACAACATGTACGGCCCGACCGAGTGCACGGTGGACGCCACCATCTGTCAGATCCGCGAAGCCGGCGACACGCCCAATATCGGCTGGCCGATCGACAACCTGCAAGTCTACCTGCTGGACCGGCACGGCCAGCCGGTGCCGCCCGGCGTAGCCGGCGAAATCCACATCGGCGGTGTGGGCGTGGCGCGCGGCTACCTGCATCGCCCTGAGCTGAGCGGCGAGCGCTTTATTGTCGATCCTTTCGCTAATCCATTCAGCGCGCAGGCCGGCGCACGGCTGTACAAGACCGGCGACCTGGGGCGCTGGCTGGCTGACGGCCGCATTGAGTACCTGGGCCGTAACGACTTCCAGGTCAAGATCCGCGGCTTCCGCATCGAGCTCGGTGAAATCGAAGCAAAGCTGGCCGCCTGCGACGGCGTGCGCGATGCGCTGGTGCTGGCGCAGGACGACGCCCATGTTGGCAAGCGGCTGGTGGCCTACCTGACGGCGCGCAGCGGTGCGGCGCTGTCGGTCGCCGCACTGCGCACGGCGCTGGCGGCGCAGCTGCCCGATTACATGGTGCCGGCGGCGCTGGTGGTGTTGCACGCCTTGCCGCTCAACGCCAACGGCAAGGTGGACCGCAAAGCTCTGCCGGCGCCTGCTGCCGATGCCTTTGCCAGCCGTGCTTACGCCGCGCCGCAAGGCCGCGTCGAGCAGGTACTGGCGCAACTGTGGGGCGAGTTGCTGGGCGCGCGCCAGGTCGGCCGCCATGACAACTTCTTCGAGCTCGGTGGCCACTCGCTGCTGGCAGTGCAGTTTGTCTCGCAACTGCGCGAGGCGCTCGGTATCGAGCTGCCGCTGCGCACGCTGTTCGCCCACCCGGTGCTGGCCGAGCTGGCGCAGGCGATCGGCGCGCTCGGCTGCGCCCAGGGACAACTGCCCAACCTGGCCAGCATCCGCACTGGCGGCGACCAGCGTCCGCTGTTCCTCGTGCATCCGGGCGAAGGCGAAATCGGCTACGCGCGCCAGCTGGCGCCGTGGCTCGACGCCAGCCTGCCCATCTACGGCCTGGCGGCCAGCGGCCTTCTGGCCGGCGAAACGCCGGCGCGCAGCGTGGAAGAGATGGCGGCCAGCTATGTGCGGCAGATCCGCACGGTGCAGCCGCAAGGACCATACCGCCTGGCCGGCTGGTCGGCCGGCGGCACCATTGCCTATGAAATGGCCAACCAGTTGATCGGCGCCGACCAGCAGGTCGAATTCCTCGGCCTGATCGACACCCGCGCCGACTACCGTGAGCAGGAGGCGGCGCCGTTGGCGCTGCTCGAGGCGGCTGGCGCCGCCGGCGAGGTGGGCCACAGCGCAGCGCATGGTGCTGTCGCTGCCGACCTGCTACAACGCTACACGGCGGTGCAGCACGCGATTGCGGTGGCGCTGCGCCAGTATGCACGCCCGCCGATTCCCGCCCACATCGCCTTGTTTACGGCCACCGCCGAGCAGCGCACAGACGCTACCCTGGGCTGGCGCAGTGCGGCCGGCCAGCGCCTGAGCGTTACGCCGGTGGGTGGCGACCATTATTCGATCATGGAAGCGCCGTGGGTCGGCCAGCTCGGTGCCGTCATCACGGCGGCGCTGGCTGACGCCGTCGAGCAAGCCGGCAGCGCCGCTGCGCGCTACCCGGAACTCGACTATGCGCCGCGCATTCCGATCCAGAATGGCCGCGCCCAGACGGCGCCGCTGTTCTGCATCCCGGGGGCCGGCGCCAGCATCACCGCGTTTGCCGCACTGGCCCAGGTGCTGCCGTCCACGCTGCCGATCTATGGCTTGCAGCCGCGTGGCCTGTGCGGCGCGCTGGTGCCGCACAGCGATGTTGAAAGTGCGGCCGCCGCCTACGTGGCGGCGATCCGCGCGGCGGCGCCGCACGGTCCGTACCGGCTGCTCGGCCACTCGTTCGGCGGCTGGGTGGCGCTGGAGGTGGCGCGGCAACTGGTGGCGGACGGCGCCACGGTGGCGGCGCTGGTGATCCTCGACAGCGATGCGCCATCGCTTTCCGGTGCAGCGTGGCAGCGCCATGGCCGTATCGAGATGCTGATGCGGCTGGTGGAAATCTTCGAGCTGAACCTGGATCGGCCGCTGGGCCTGGCCGCCGATGATTTCGCTGCGCTTGATTACGAGCAGCAGCTGGCCCTGCTGCTGGCACGCCTGGTGACTGCCCGGCTGATGCCGGCCAGTACGCCGGTGCGCACGCTGCGCGGCATCGTGCGCGTGTTCGAGACCAACCTGAACACCGATTATCAACCGGCCACACCGTACCTGGGGCCGGTACACCTGGTAGCCGTGCCGTCCGGTCCATCGGATGCACCGGCCGCCGGGGAACAGTACGACCCGGCGCCGCTGCTGTCGCGCTGGCGCCACGCCGCACCCGATATCCGTTTCCTCGACGGTCCGGGCAATCACATGACGCTGCTGCAACGGCCACATATCGACGCCGTCGCCGCCTGGATCCAACCTTTACTCAAGGACGTACAATGACACACGCCACCACCCTCGATACGCCGTCCGCAGCAGCAGCCATGCCAGCCGCCCCGGCTGCACCGGCCAAGCCGGCCAAACCAGCGCGACCGCCAGCCGAAAAACTCAGCCCGCTGTTCTACACGGTCTGGTTCGGCCAGGCGATTTCGATGTTCGGCACCATGCTGACTTCGTTCGCGCTGGGCGTCTGGCTGTTCCAGCGCACCGGCTCGGTGCTCGACTTTACCCAGCTGACGCTGTTTTCCACCCTGCCGGCATTGCTGTTGCTGCCCTGGACCGGCAGCCTGGCCGACCGCTTCGACCGCCGCACCATCCTGTTCGCCTGCGATGCGCTGGCGCTGTGCTGCGTGTCGGCCATCGGCGTGCTGGTCTGGCTCGACCGCTTCGAATTGTGGCAGCTGTTTGCCGTGCAGACGGTGCTGTCGGTCGGCATGGCGTTCCAGGGACCGGCCGCCTACGCCACCATTACCAGCATCGTCAACAAAAGCCAGTTTGGCCGCGCCAACGGCATGTTCAGCCTGGCCGGCGCCCTGTCGCAACTGGTGGCGCCGCTGATCGCCGCCGGGCTGCTGGGCATGATCGGACTGGCCGGCATCGTGGTGCTCGACATCCTGACTTTTTACATCGCGCTGTCGAGCCTTGCGATTATCCGGCTGCCCGGCAATGCCAGCGCCAACGCCGCTGCGCCAGGCGCCGATGCGGCCAAGCCGAAGCGCTCGGCCTTCCGCGACCTGGGCTGGTCGATCAACTTCCTGCGCCAGCGCCCCGTCATGGCCATGGTCTACGGCTATACCAGCATGGGTGGTTTCATGGCCGGCATGGTGATCGTACTGGTCACGCCGCTGGTGCTGTCGATGCATGGCGCTGCGTCGCTGGCGCTGATCACCACCTGCGGCGCCCTGGGCGTGCTGCTGAGCGGGATCGTGATGGTGGCCTGGGGCGGTCCCAAGCAATGGACCCCTCTGGTGCTCGGTTTCAATATGCTGGCCGGGCTGGCGATTGCGGTGGCCGGTATCACGCAGTCGGTGGCGCTGCTGTGCGCGGCGTCGTTCGCGGTCATGCTCAGTACCAGCACGCTGGGTACCTGCATGCAGGCGGTCTGGCGGCGCAAGGTGCCACGCGAGCGTCAGGGCAGTTTCGCGGCCTTGCAGCAGGCCGTGCAACTGAGCCTGATTCCTCTTTCTGCACTGGCCGGCGGCAATCTCGCCTATCACGTGTTCGAGCCGGCCCTGATGCCCGGCGGTGTGTGGTTTGACACCATCGGCGCCTGGTTTGGCACCGGCAAGGGGCGCGGCACCGGCTTCTTCTTCTTCGCCGTTGGCCTGGCGGCAGCCGTCATTTCGCTGGTATCGCTGTTGCAGCGCCGGCTGTATCGCCTGGAAAGCGAGGTGCCGGATGCCTTCTAGGCCCGCAGCCGCAGCACCAGTTTCAGCTCCACGTATTTGATTCAGCAGGTAAATCCATTATTTCACCATCAAAGGAATCATCATGGCCATGAACCAGGAATCCGTCCCGCTGCGCACCCAGGCCGCCTACCGCAAGCAGGCCGCAGCCCCCGTTTTCGAAACCGCGCACGCGCAGATCGTCGGTGTCGGCACCGCCACGCCGGCCACCGCTTACAGCCAGCAGGATGTGCTGGATGCCTTCCAGATCGATGACCGCCGCATCCGCCTGATGTTCATGAGCGGCTCGGTCGAGCGGCGCCACCTGACCCTGCCGCCGGCAGCGCAGGACGGCAGCCGCGTGGTGGAAACCCAGGGCGAGCTGCTGAAAAAGCACAGCACCCAGGCGCTGGCGATCGGCGAGCGCGCGGTACTGGCCTGCCTCGAGCAGGTCGGCGCCAGCCGCGAGGATATCCGCTACCTGTGCTGCGTGACCACCACCGGCATGCTGACCCCTGGCCTGAGCGCGCTGCTGTGCAAAAGCATGAACCTGCGGCGCGACTGCGGCCGTATCGATATCGTCGGCATGGGCTGCAACGCCGGCCTGAATGGCTTGAATGCCGTCACCTCGTGGTCGCAGGCGCATCCCGGCAAGCTGGCCATCATGCTGTGCGTGGAAATCTGCTCGGCCGCCTATGTCATCGACGGCACCATGCAGACCGCCGTGGTCAACAGCCTGTTCGGCGACGGCGCCGGCGCGCTGGCCGTGGTGGCTGACCGCCAGCGGGCCCCCGGCATGCCCACCATCCTCGGCTTCAACAGCTGCGTGGTGGCCGAGGCGATCGACGCCATGCGCTTCGACTGGGACGAACAGCATGGCAAGTTCAGCTTTTTCCTGGCCCAGGATGTGCCTTATGTAGTGGGCGCCAATGCCGAACAGGTGATCGACCAGCTGCTCGACGACGCCGGCCTGCGCCGCAGCGAAATCGCCCACTGGATCGTCCACTCGGGCGGCAAGAAGGTGATCGACTCGGTCAAGGTCAACCTCGGCCTGACCGCGCGCGATGTGCGCCACACCTCGAGCGTGTTGCGCGACTTCGGCAACATGTCGAGCGGCTCCTTCCTGTTCTCCTACCAGCGCCTGCTGCAGGAAGGGCTGGTCAATCCCGGCGACTACGCCGTGATGATGACCATGGGCCCGGGCGCCACCATCGAAACCGCACTGCTGCAATGGTAACCAGTCTGACCACCCACTTCACGCTTATCCACGCTTATCTACCCAATCAGAGGAACCATCATGTTCAAATTTAAGTCCATCTCGCACATCGAAGGCCGCACCGTGGTCCGCCTGGAACTCGACGTTTCCGGTTCGCTCGACAAATCGCTGGTTGACAGCATCAACGGCGCCTGCGACAGCGTCGAAGACGCCGGCGCCGGCGCCACCCTGCTGGTGCTGCTCAATGGCCGCCGCGATGCCGGCGCCGGCAGCGCCGGCGGCGCACTCGATGTCACCCTGGTCAACCAGTGGGAGCGCGCCCTGCGCCGCATCGAACGCCTGAATGCCGTCACCATCGCCGCCCTGAGCGGCGCCTGCAACGACCTGGGTGTGGCGGTGATGTTGACCACCGACTACCGCATCGCTGCCGAAGATGTGTCGCTGAGCCTGTGCAGCCGCGATGGCGGCATCCTGCCGGGCATGGTGTTGCACCGCCTGGCGAACCAGATCGGCGTGACCTGGTCGCGCCGCTTTGCGCTGCTGGGCATGCCGCTCGATGCGCCGCTGGCTTCCTCGCTGGGCCTGGTCGACGAAACCAGCGGCGACGCCGAACTGGCGGCCGGCGCCTTCCTCAAAACGCTGTGCCCGACCATTGCCGGCGACCTGTCGGTGCGCCGCCGCCTGCTGCTCGACGCTTCCTCGCTCAGCTATGACGACGGCCTGGGCACGCACCTGGCCGCGTGCGACCGCCTGCTGCGCAGCGCGCGCCAGCCTGCCGCCGCGATGCTGGCCCACGCTCATGCTCACGCTCACGCACCTGTAGCAGCGGCCGAGTGTGCGCTGTAAAGCGCTGCCGCCGCACCAGCACCGTCATCCACCTGTACCTGTTACCGACAAGGATTACACCATGAGCTTCGCCCCGCATTTATCTGCTCCATCCACCCTCGAACCGGACTGGCGCAGCTGGCGCGCCACCCTGCCCGAGGCCACCCGGGTGCCCGCCGCCGACGCCCGCGCCTTGGCCGATTATGTCGGCGCTGGCGCAGCCCTGCTGGCGCAGCTGCCGGCACGGCCGCAGCGCACGGCGCCACAGCAGGCCGTGGCCGATGCCATCCATGGCGCCAGCCGCGAGGCGCGCAGCCGCTTCGTGCAGCTGCATGCCGACTGGATCTATGATCGCCTGACCGACGGCAAACGCCGCCGTCCGCAACTGGCCGGGCTGGCCGGCTTGTCGCACCGCGCTGCCGAACTGTTCCCCGGCCTGGTTCCCACCAGCGCCGACATCGCCGTCGAGCGCCTGTCGCTGCAGGCCGACAAGGAAGCGCGCGAGATCGACCAGGGCATTCTGTTTGCTGCGCTGCTGGCCGCGCCGGCCGCCGGCCCGCACCTGGTGGAAAGCCTGCTGCGCCCCGGTGCGCGGGCGCAGTCGCTGCTGGCGCAGTTCCAGCGCGACGGCCTGCTGGAGCTGGCCACGCTGCGCCTGGAGCGGCGCGATGGCGCCGCCCACCTGACGGTCAACAACCAGCGCTGCCTGAACGCCGAGGACGACCAGCTGATCGAGGACATGGAAACCGCCGTGGACCTGGCCCTGCTCGACGACGGCGTGCGCGTGTGCGTGCTGCGCGGCGGCGTGATGAGCCATCCCAAGTACGCCGGACGCCGCGTGTTCAGCGCCGGCATCAACCTCAAGCAGCTGCACCAGGGGCAAATTTCGTTTGTTGACTTCCTGCTGCGCCGCGAGCTCGGTTACCTCAACAAGATGCTGCGCGGGCTGCTGGTGGACGTGGACGGCCAGTCGCAGCCGCAGCAACTGGCCAAGCCGTGGATTTCCGTGGTCGATACCTTTGCCATTGGCGGCGGCGCCCAGTTGCTGCTGGTGTCGGACAAGGTGATCGGCGAGAGCGGCAGCTTCTTCAGCCTGCCGGCGGCGCAGGAAGGCATCGTGCCCGGCGTCGCCAATCTGCGCCTGGGGCGGGCGGTGGGCACGCGGATGGCGCGCCAGATCATCCTGGGCGGACGCCGCGTGCAGGCGGACGAGCCGGACGGCGGCCTGCTGTTCGATGAAACCGTGGCCCCGGAGTTGCTCGATGCAGCGCTGGCCGACAGTATCGCCGCCCTCGACAGCCCGGCCGTGATGGCCAACAAGCGCATGCTGGTGCTGGCCGAAGAGCCGTTCGAGCTGTTCCGCCAGTACATGGCCGCATTCGCGCTGGAACAGGCGTACCGCATGTACAGCCCGGACGTGCTGGACAAAGTAAGCCGCGCCTGAGGAGCCACGACCATGCCTGCCCCTGCCATCCTATCCCCAATCAGCAACGGCGTTATTCTCGAAAGCAGCGCCCTGCACGCCGCCATCAGCGATCCGGCGCTGGACGCCATCAGCTTTCTCAACGAAGTCATGGACCGCTATCCGCACGCGATTTCGTTCGCGCCGGGGGCGCCGTACGCGGGCCTGTTCGACGATATCGATCCGGGCCGCTACATCGACCGGTATACCGACTACCTGGCCAGCGTCAAGGGCCGCACGCCGGCGCAGATCCGCAAGCAGCTCTACCAGTACGGCGCCAGCAAGGGCATCATCAATGAGCTGATCGCCGATGCCCTGCAGCGCGACGACGGCATCAGCGCCACTGCCGAGGCACTGGTGATCACGGTCGGCTGCCAGGAGGCGCTGCTGCTGGTGCTGCGCGCGCTGTACGCCGGCAGCGACGACCTGCTGGCGGTGGTCAATCCGAGCTTTGCCGGCATCGCCGGCGCCGCCAGCGTACTGGGCGTACCGATGGTGCCGGTCAATGAAGGCTGTGGCGCCGACGGCTGGAGCGCCGGCCTCGATTGGGCCCAGCTGGAACAGGCCTGCAGCACGGCGCGCGCCGCCGGCAAGCGTATCCGCGCGCTGTACGTGGCGCCCGATTTTTCCAACCCTTCCGGCACCGTGCTCGATCTGGCGGCGCGCCAGCGCCTGCTGGCGCTGGCCGAGCGCGAAGACTTCCTGCTACTCGAAGACAATGCCTACGGTTTCACTGCCTTGCCCGGCGCTACGCTGCCGACGCTGAAGGCGCTCGACACGCGCCAGCGCGTGATCTATTTTGGCACCTGCGCCAAGATCTGCATGCCCGGCGTGCGCGTTGGCTATGTCGTGGCCGACCAGGCGGTGCGCGACTGCGACGGCCAGTTGCGCCTGCTGGCCGACGAACTGGCCTCGCTGAAAAGCATGGTGACGGTCAACACCTCGCCGATCTGCCAGGCCATCGTCGGCGGCATGTTGCTTGAGCATGGCGGCTCGCTGGCCCAGCTGAGCAAGGACAAGGGCGCGCTGTACCGCCGCAACCTGGGCCTGCTGCAGGATGCGCTGGCGCGCCACCTCGGCAGCAGCGGCGACCCGGCCCATGGCGTGCATTGGCAGGCGCCAGCCGGCGGCTTTTTCCTGCGCATGCGCCTGCCGGTGGCGGCCGATGCCGCGCTGCTCGACCGCTGCGCGCGCGAGTATGGCGTGCTGTGGACGCCGATGCGCTATTTCCACCTCGACGACGGCGGCGACTGCCAGTTGCGCCTGTCGTGCAGCTACCTGACACCGCAACAAATCGACGAAGGCGTGCGCCGGCTGGCCGCCTTCCTGTACGACGCCCAGGCGCGTCGCCAGCCGGCGCCGGCCCGGCAACTGCTGACGGAGGTATAGCGATGGGAAACATGATGCACGCCCTCGGCCAGGCCACGCGGGTGCGCTACGACAAGCGCGGCCATGTCGCCTATATCACCCTGGACCGGCCCGAGGTGCTCAATGCGCTCGATTTGCGTACGCACGCCGAACTGGCGGCCATCTGGAGCGACTTCGAGCAGGATGACAACCTGTGGCTGGGCGTGCTGACCGGCGCCGGAGAGCGGGCTTTTTCGGTCGGCCAGGACCTCAAGGAGCTGGTGCAGCGCAACCAGGCCGGGGTGCCGCCATCGAGCTTTGGCAGCCAGGGCGGCGCCGGCTGGCCGCGCCTGACCGAGCGTTTTTCGATGTCCAAGCCACTGATTGCGCGCGTCAATGGCCTGGCGCTGGGCGGCGGCTTCGAGCTGGCGCTGACCTGCGACATCATCGTGGCGGCCGAACACGCCGAGTTTGCCCTGCCCGAGGCGCGCCTGGGACTGATCGCCGGCGCCGGCGGCGTATTCCGCCTGACGCGCCAATTGCCGGCCAAGACCGCCATGGGCTACCTGATGACGGGACGGCGCCTGCCGGCCCAGCGGGCCTACCAGCTGGGGCTGATCAACGAGGTGGCGCCGCTCGAGGAACTCGACGCCTGCGTTGACAGCTGGGTCGAGGACGTGCTGCGCAGCGCGCCGCTGTCGCTGCGGGCGATCAAGGAAGTGGCGCAGAAATCATCCACGCTGCCGCTCGAGGAGGCGTTCCAGGCCAGCTACGAATGGGAAGAACGCCGCCGCACCAGCGCCGACTGCCAGGAAGGACCACGCGCCTTCGTCGAAAAGCGGCCGCCTTCCTGGAAAGCGGGGTAGCCGCACCATCAACCTAGCAGCCCTGCTAGTAACAATCGATACGCCGCTTTGATTTAATGCTGGTACCGGCCCCGCCTTTGCGGCGCCGATGCAGGCAAGATCAGATGAGGAGAGTGTCGATGTACCCTACCAGGCTAGCCGGCGCCATTGTCGTGGCGTGCGCCGCCGCAGGTTGTGCGGTCGGGCCGGACTATCGCAGTCCGGCGCCGGCCGCTCCGCCACGATTCCAGGCCGCGCTGCCGGCGGCGCAAGCGGGTCTCGTCCCCGCAGACTCGGAACCGGCCAGCGCCGCGCCCGCCACGGCGGCAGCCGCCGCCACGCTCGGCCTGGCCTGGTGGCGCCAGTTCGACGATCCGCTGCTGGTGGTACTGGTGCAGGCGGCGCAGGCCGATGCGCCGGGCCTGGCGCAGGCACTGGCGCGCCTGGCACAGGCGCGCGCACTGTACCAGGGCGCCGGCGCAGCGCGCCTGCCCGAACTCGGGGTGGGCATCAACGCCACCCGCGCGCGCAGCATGAGCGCGCCGGGCAGTTCTCTGG
>JBEVNE010000201.1:0-12752 GCA_040508275.1 Duganella sp. | reverse complement strand
AGTGCAAATGTAGGAATAGGCCTAATGAATTTTGAAGAAAACTTCGATTTTTGTCCTGGGCAGCGCTGAGCGAATCGGGTTGATTCATTAATAGTGACTGTCCGATAAAGGTTTTGTTGAAATTACTACCGTTAATATCAAAATGATAGCGTTATGCGCACACGTTTGTTGTTTTTTTGCGAGAGGTAATGAGTGGGCAGGTGGGCGGCTTCGGGGCCGCCCACCGAGGGGGCAGGGCAGATTTAGATTTTCGAGGCAATCAGCTTGCCAAGGATCTCGATGCCGGCGCGGATGCGCTCAGGCGCCACGGTGACGAAGGACAGGCGCAGCGTGTTGCTGGCCGCTTCGTTGGCGTAGAACGGCGCGCCGGGTACAAAGGCAACTTTCTGGGCGATGGCTTCGTCGAGCAGCTTGATGGCGTCGATATGCTTGGGCAGCGTTACCCAGATGAACATGCCGCCTTCCGGTTTGGTCCACTCCACGCCGGCCGGGAAGTGCTGGGCCATGGCGTCGAGCATGACCTGGCACTGGTCGCCGTACAGGCTGCGGATTTTCGGGATGTGGGTCTGCAGGAAGCCATCCTTGACCACCTCGTGCACCACCATCTGCGTCAGTTGCGAGGTGTGCAGGTCGGCCGCCTGCTTGGCCAGTTCCAGGCGGCGCACCAGCGGCAGCGGCGCCACCACGTAGCCCAGGCGGATGCCGGGGGTCAGCACCTTGGAGAATGAACCCATGTAAATCACGCCATCGGGATTCATGGTCAGCATCTTCGGCAGCGGCTCGCCCTTGTAGCTGAGGGCGCCGTAAGGGTCATCTTCGATCAGCGGCAGGCCGAGGCGGGCGCAGGTTTCCACCAGTTGCAGGCGGCGCTCGACGGACAGCGTACGGCCGGTCGGGTTCTGGAAGTTGGGCAGCGCGTACAGCAGGCGGGCGCCGGCGGCTACCGCTTCCACCGACGACGGCACCAGGCCGTGGTCGTCGGTTTCGACCGATTTGAACTCGGGGCGATAGACCGAAAACGCCTGCAGCGCGCCCAGGTAGGATGGGGTTTCCACCAGCACGCGGCTGCCTTCATCGATCAACACCTTGCCCAGCAGGTCCAGCGCCTGCTGTGAACCGGACACCATCAGCACCTGTTCCGGCACGATTTTGGCGCCGTCAATCGACAGCGAATCGGCGATCCACTGGCGCAGTGGCAGGTAGCCGTCGGTCGGGCCGTACTGCAGCGCCACCTTGCCGTTGTCGCGCAGTACCTTGTCATAGGCGGTCTGCATTTCCTGCACGGGGAAAGTCAGCGGCGAAGGCAGGCCGCCGGCAAACGAAATGATTTCCGGTTGCTGGGTGATCTTGAGGATTTCACGGATGAACGACGCTTGCAGCTGGTCGGCGCGTTCGGCAAAACGCCACTGGATCGGGTTGGGGTTTTCAATTTTCATACGGGTCTCACGATAGGTTGCCGGCACATACCGGCATTTTTATTACCTGCCCTGGCGGCGCAGGCAGCCAGGGCAGGTGTGTAGTCGGGTGCGCTGTCTTCAGGCGACTTCTGCGATCAGTTCGATTTCGACGCAGGCGCCCAGCGGAATCTGCGCCACGCCAAAGGCCGAGCGGGCGTGCTTGCCGGCTTCGCCAAAGACTTCGCCCAGCAGTTCGGAGGCGCCATTGGTCACCAGGTGCTGTTCAGTGAAGTCGGGGGTGGAGTTCACCAGGCTCATGACCTTGACGATGCGCTTCACGCGGTTGAGGTCGCCGCCCACGGCTGCTTGCAGCGTGCCGATCAGGTCGACGGCAATGGCGCGCGCGGCCAGCTTGCCTTCGGCGGTGTCGATATTCTTGCCAAGCTGGCCCACCCACACGCTGCCGTCGGCGCGCTTGGCAATGTGACCCGACAAAAATACCTGGTTGCCGGTCTGTGCGTACATGACGTAGGCGGCGGCTGGCGTGGCAGGGGCCGCCAGGGTGATATCGAGCGCTTTCAGTTTTTCGTAAACAGACATGGCTTATCCAAAAAATAAGGGGTGGAACGGGTAATCTATTATTGTACTCTCGCAGCAAGCTTGGCCGCCAAACCCGGGAAAATCGAGATAGTCCACGGTTTGCGCCCCGCTTTGCCTGCGTTTTGCCGCCTTTACCCCGGCGGGCGTTCATCACAATTGCGAAATCGCGCCATACACGCCATGTGCACAGGTGCCATCGGGTAAAAGGCGCATGATCATCCTACGTGACAAAACCAGTACAGTGCCAGTACACTAATCATCATAAATGCACACACTGTGATGGTGATATGACCAATACACGAAATCGTCCCTCGATGCTGGGTGCGGCTGCTTCGGCGGCAGCGGAAGCGGTGGCTGATGCACTGGCGGCTCAGGCAGCGCGCGCGGAGCAGCCTATCCAGCTGGCCCAGCCTGCCCCCGCTGTGCGGCCACCGGTTGGCGTGCTGGGGCTGTTGTCACGGGCTTCGGGCGAAACGCTGATCGACCAGATCGTGCGCTCGGTGGCGGCGCGCATCGACGACCGCCTGCTGCGCGGCGGCGCCCGGATGCCGTCGATCCGCACGTTTGCCGCCACCCATGGCGTGTCGCCGTTTACGGTGGTGGCCAGCTATGACAAGCTGGTGGCGGCCGGCTACCTTGAATCGCGGCGCGGCGCCGGCTTTTTCGTGCGCGAACGTGCGCCCATGGCGCTCAATGCCGCCGACGGCGGCGCCAGGAGCGTGCACGAGGCCTTGCCGGGCAGCGGTTTCGAATCCAAGCCGATCGACGTGGTCTGGCTGGTACGTAATATGTTCCGGCAAATGCCGCACCAGCAAATGCCGGGCACCGGCGTGCTGCCGTCCGAATGGCTCGATGGGCCGGCGATTGCCAACGCCTTGCGCGCGGTGGGGCGCCAGCATCCGAATTTGCTGCTCAGCTACGGTGTGCCGCAGGGCTTTCTGCCGCTGCGTCAGCAGCTCCAGCACAAGCTGGCCGAACTCGAAGTGGCGGCCGCGCCCGAGCAAATCCTGACCACGGTCGGCGTTACCCAGGGACTGGACCTGGTGGCGCGCGAATTCACCCGGCCCGGCGACACCATCTTTGTGGATGATCCCGGCTGGTTTTTGATGTTCGGTTCTTTCGCCGCCCTGGGCGCCAAGGTCATCGGCATTCCCCGCCTGGGCGACGGTCCCGACGTGGCGCGGCTGGCCGAACTGGCGGCAATCCACAAGCCCAAGCTGTACGTGATCAACTCGGTGCTGCACAATCCCAGCTCCACCTCGCTGTCGGCGGCCAAGGCTTTCCAGGTGCTGCGGCTGGCCGAAGAGCATGATTTTCTCATCGTCGAGGACGACATCTATTGCGACCTGCACCCGGGCAGCGCGGTGCAGCCGGCCACACGGCTGTCGGCGCTCGATCAGCTCCAGCGCGTGATTTACCTGGGTGGCTTTTCCAAGACCATGGCGGCCAATCTGCGGGTCGGTTATATCGCCACTTCCGTCGAGCGCGCCGAACGGCTGGCCGACCGCAAGATGCTGTCGACGCTGACCACCAGCGATATCGGCGAACGCGTGGTCTATAAGGTATTGTCGGAAGGTTCCTACCGCAAGCATACCGACCGCATGCGCGCGCGCCTCGATGGCTTGCGCAGCAAGGCGCTGCGGCAGATGGAGCGGGTTGGGCTCAAGATCGAGCATCCCAGCCCGGCTGGCATGTTCGTCTGGGTCGATGCCGGCTGCGACACCAACGCGCTGGCCGAGCGCGCGATGGGCGAACAGTTGCTGCTGGCCCCCGGCAGTTTGTTTTCTCCATTGCAACTTCCATCGACGCGCATGCGTCTCAATGTGGCGGCCATGCAGGAGCCCGGCATCTGGCGTTTTCTCGAGCGCGCGCTGGGGCGTGCATGAGGCCGTGTCAAGCTGTCAATTGGCTCTTGAAATGCTTTATATCACCCCCAAATCCTTGCAAGCCGTGCAATCGTGCACGTAGGCAATTTTACCATCCTTCACCAGAAGACTATTAGAGGTTCATAAAATGGCAGATACCGAAAAGCAAACCCTGGGATTCCAGGCAGAAGTCAAACAGTTGCTGCAACTGATGATTCACTCGCTGTACTCGAACAAGGAAATTTTCCTGCGCGAGTTGATTTCCAACGCTTCCGACGCTTCGGACAAGCTGCGCTTTGAAGCCATCAATAATGACGCGCTGTACGGCAACGACCACGAGCTGAAAATCAAGGTCAGCTTCGACAAGGCCGCGCGCACCATCACCATTTCCGATAACGGCATCGGCATGAGCCGCGACGAGGCCATCTCGCACCTGGGCACCATCGCCAAGTCGGGCACCAAGGAATTCTTCGGCCAGTTGTCGGGCGACCAGCAAAAAGATGCGGCCCTGATCGGCCAGTTCGGCGTGGGCTTCTACTCGGGCTTCATCGTCGCCAACAAAATCACCGTGGAAACCCGCCGCGCCGGCGCCTCGGCCGCTGAAGGCGTGCGCTGGGAGTCGGCAGGCGAGGGCGATTATTCGATCGAGCAGATCGAAAAAACCGGCCGCGGCACCGACATCATCCTGCACCTGCGCGAAGGCGAGGACGAGCTGCTGTCGTCGTGGAAGCTGAAATCGATCATCCGCAAATACTCGGACCACATTTCGCTGCCGATCGTGATGCAGAAGGAAGAGTGGGACGAAGAGAAAAAGGAAACCGTTCTCAAGGACGAGACCGAAACCATCAACCAGGCCAGCGCCTTGTGGGCGCGCAGCAAGTCCGAGATCACGCCCGAGCAGTACGAAGAGTTCTACAAGCACGTGTCGCACGACTTCCAGGCGCCGCTCAGCTACACCCACAACCGCGTGGAAGGCCGCAGCGAGTACACCCAGCTGCTCTACCTGCCAGCCAAGGCGCCGTTCGACCTGTGGGACCGCAACAAGCGTGGCGGCCTCAAGCTGTACGTCAAGCGCGTCTTCATCATGGACGACGCCGAACAGCTGATGCCGACCTACCTGCGCATGGTCAAGGGCGTGATCGACTCGGCCGACCTGCCGCTGAACGTCTCGCGTGAAATCCTGCAGGAATCGCGCGACGTGCGCGCCATCCGCGAAGGGTCGACCAAGCGCGTGATCGGCATGCTGGAAGAACTGGCCAACGCCGACGAGCAAGAGAAAAAAGACAAGTACACGACCTTCTGGACCGAGTTCGGCCAGGTGCTCAAGGAAGGCATCGGCGAAGATGCGGCCAACAAGGACCGCCTGGCCAAGCTGCTGCGCTTTGCCTCGACCGCCAACGACAACGATGCGCAAACGACCTCGCTCGAACAGTACCTGGCGCGTGTGAAAGAAGGCCAGGACAAGATTTACTACGTCACTGCCGACAATTACGTCGCCGCGAAAAACAGCCCGCACCTGGAAATCTTCCGCAAAAAAGGCGTGGAAGTGCTGCTGCTGACCGACCGCGTCGATGAGTGGATGCTGTCCTTCCTGACCGAGTTCGACGGCAAGGAACTGGTGTCGGTGGCCAAGGGCGGCCTCGACCTGGGCGCGCTGGAAGACGAAGCCGAGAAAAAAGAGCACGAAGAAACCGAGTCGTCCTACCAGGACCTGGTCGGCAAGATGAAGGAAGCGCTGGCCGACAAGGCCAAGGATGTGCGCGTGACGTTCCGCCTGACCGATTCGCCAGCCTGTCTGGTGGCCGACGAAAACGAACTGTCGGGCAACCTGCTGCGCATGCTCAAGGCTGCCGGACAGAGTGCACCGGAATCGAAGCCCATCCTGGAAATCAACCCCGATCACCCGCTGGTCAAGCGCCTGAAGGAAGAAACCGTGGCCAGCTCGTTCAGCGACTGGTCGAACATCCTGTTCGATCAGGCGCTGCTGGCGGAAGGTGGTTCGCTGAGCGATCCGGCAACGTTTGTGAAGCGGCTCAACGAGTTGCTGCTGAGTGGCGGCAAGTAAGAAAACCCCTGCCATTATCCCCGCGCAGGCGGGGATCCCATTTCCGCAATTCAACGCTTACCGCCTCGTCGTCATCCCCGCGCAGGCGGGGATCCATGGAACCTGTGCCTGGCGCTGGCCTAAAACGGTGTAGCGCTCCTTATTCGCTGAAATTGAAGTGGTACTTTTTCGGTGGAGGGCAACCCTCGGGGCCGGGGAAGGTCTGCTTGCCGCTGGCGTCGAATTCCTTGCCGCAGTCAACGGGCGGTCCTTTTTTATAGACACGGATGCTGGCCACCTTGCCGTTCGGGTGATAGCAGATGCGTTCGCCGTCGCGCTTGCCATCGCTATAGTCGAGCAGTGCCTGGCCGTTGACGGTGCGCTTGCGGTGGCCGCTGCGCGGCTCGGTGCACTGTAGCTGGCCGTTGTCGTGGTAGGTGGTCAGCACCGAGGTATCGGCCTCCCGGTCCACCAGCAACTGCCGTTTGAGCTTGCCGTTCGGGTACCACTCGCGTCCTTCCTGGCGTGCGCCAAACTGGAACAGGACATCATAGTTCAGCGAACCGTCGGTATTGTAACCGCGGTGAACATCGCAGACGTCGTTGCGTTCGCTGCCCGCTTCGGTAAAGTAACAGCGCCGGATATCGTCGATCAACTGGCCGTTTTCGGCATACACGCGCAGATGCGTGACCAGTTGCCGGTCGATCTCGGCCAGGCGCTCAGGCTTGCCGTTGGGGTAGTAGCGGGCATCGAGGCCCTGCTTTTTTCCCATATTCCACTGGGTATCCATGCGCAGGATCTTGCCGCTGTCGTCGTAGGCGCGCTCACGCCCGTGCAACTGGCCCTGGCGCATCGTGGCGGTGTACACCACCGCGCCGCTGGCCGCATAGCGGATACGCTCGCCTTCCAGAACATCCATCTGGTAATGCTCGCGCAGGCGCAGGGCGCCGCTGGCATCGCGCTCGGTCGCTTCGCCGTGCTTCTTGCCTTTTACATAGTTGACGTTGATGGTCGTGGTGGTGTCGCTATCCTTGCGGATCAGCTTCCACGGGCCGTTGCGCAGGCCATCGACATACGCGCCTTCGCCGTCTTCCGTGATCCACGGTCCCTGCTGCTGGCTGTTGACAAAATTGCCGCGCGTGCGCACCACACCGTTTACGCGGCTTTCGTGGGGGCCGTGTAACTGGTCGTTCTGGTAGGTGTCGAAGCTGGTGACTTGCTCCTCGCCATTAAACGTGATCATGGTCCAGCGACCCTGGCGCTGGCCGGCGCGGTATTCGCCATCTTCCTCACTGCGTGCATCGGCAAAATGCCACGGCCCTTCCTGCAGGCCGTTCACATACTTGCCACGCGCCTCGCCCTCGCGCATGCCCTTGCGTTGCCACAGGCCGTGGCGCTGGCCGTTGACATACTCGCCGCGCTCGATGACGGAACCATCGCCGATCGCCCGGCTGTAGATCACGGCCGGACCATGCTCGCTGCCGGAAAACTCCTGCGGTGCACTTTCCCAGGTGACTTGCCACAGGCGGTAATTGGGCAGTTCGCCAGCAACGTCGCTGTCCTGCGTGTAGCTGGCGGTCAGAAAACGCCGGCCTTGCTGGCGGAAGGTCTTTTTATACGTCATGGCCGACTTGCTGTTGGCCGCCACTGGCTTTCCCTGTAGATCGTAATAGCCGACCAGCGTGCCCGCAGTATGGTCGATGGCGTCGAAGTCGGGGTTGCCGCTCTTGCCACGGCTGACACTGTAATCGAGCGGCGCCAGCTGGCTCAGCGCCGCCTTGATCTGGCTGGCGTTGACGGCGTTGCCGGCCTGGGCAATGCGATCCAGCGCCGGTTGCAGGTCTTTCAGGTACCTGTAATCGTTTGCCGGCGCGTAGTAGCGGTAAGCGCGCACGGCCGGTTTGCCGTCGCGGCGCAGCAGCACCAGCAGCGTTTCCACCTCGGGATTGCGGTCAAGCGGGGCATAAAACACTGAGCGCACCTCGGCCTTGCCAAACTGATCGAGCTGGCGTTGCTTGCCGTCGCCGTCCTGGCAGGCGCAGTAATAGCCGGCCACGCCACCAGCCTCCTTGATGAAGGCGATATCGGCGCCGCTATCCTGTGAGCGCTTGACGACAGGGTGTGCCAGCGGTTTTCCATCGTAGAACGCAGCTCCATACGCCGGCGCAATCGCGATGGTAGTGAGCAGGGCGGCGGCAGCCAGGGTGGCGCGCAGTGGCAAAAAGAACAAGGGAGAAAATGGATGCAAGCAGCGCTCTTGTGTTGTCATCATGCCTATATGGTCAAATTTTCAAAGAAACCGCGAGTGTAGCAAAAAACTTTTTTTAATTTTTTTCGAGAAAACCCTAAAGTTCCCCAAAACCGCGCCGTTACCAGTTTCAAGATGCGGCGGAAAACGTCTCCAGTGACAAGCCACCGCAGTAAGCAGCACCCAAACAGTACAGATGAGTAGCAAAAAGGTAGTCGAAAATAATTAAAAATTTTTTCGCGGAAACCCTAAAGTTCCCCAAAAAGCTGCCGTTACCGGGTTAGATGTAGCAAAAAAGCGTCGCCAAAACGATTTATTTTGGTCACTTTGAAAGCCTTTTTTGAACACGCTCAGCCACCAAAAGTCTACGCCGCAAGGGCGTGGCACCCCGATCTGCAGGTGTTTGTAAGACAAACACTGACGGGTCGCGTTCGCTATTTCCCGACGGAAAATACGGATGAACGCCTCTACTCGTATTTTTGTTGCTCCCGCAGAATGTATCTCACTGGAAACGTAATTCCGCAGTGAAACATAGGGAGATGGAAATGACCGCTAACGATATGATGGCTGAAATTCGCGATGCCAACCTGAGCTACCTGATGCTCGCTCAGCAAATGATCCGCGCCGACAAAGTTACCGCAATCTTCCGCCTTGGCATTTCTGCCGACATCGCCGACTTGATCGAAGGCATGAGCAACGGCCAGATCCTGAAACTGGCAGGCGGCAACATGATGCTGGCCCGCTTCCGCTTCGATGACGGCGCCATCCTGTCGATGTTGACCAACTATAATAAAGATCGTCAACTGGCGCAGTCGCACGCCGCCATTCTGATGGCAGGCCAGGACGTCGAAGAAATCGCCTAAGATTCTCAGGAGCACAGATCATGAGCAAGAAGAGCGTAGTGTCCGAAGCCCAGGAAATTCAGCTGGCAATCGAGCTGATCCAGTTGGGCGCACGCCTGCAACTGCTGGAGTCGGAAGTGTCGCTGTCGCGTGAACGCTTGCTCAAGCTATATAAAGAGCTGCGCGGCGTGTCGCCACCGAAAGGCATGCTGCCGTTCTCCACCGACTGGTTCCTGACCTGGCAGCCGAACATCCATTCGTCGCTGTTCATGAATATCCACCAGTTCCTGGTTACGCACGCTGGCGCCAGCGGTATCCAGGCGGTGATGAAAGCTTACCAGCTCTACCTCGAACAAATGCCGCCGGCGCCCGGCGAAGAACCGCTGCTGTCGCTGACCCGCGCCTGGACCCTGGTGCGTTTTTTCAGCAGCAAAATGCTCGACACCGCGCCCTGTGGCAAATGCCAGGGCAAGTTCGTGGTCAACGCCATGGATTTGCACGGCAGTTATGTCTGCGGCCTGTGTCATATGCCTTCGCGTGCCGGCAAGACCAAGGCGGCGCAAAAAGCGCGCGACGCCAAGGCCGGCAGCGATGCCGAAGCTGAGCCTGCGGCCCTCCATCTGGCCGCGTGAGCCGAGCGCCATCCTCCTCCGTCCTCTTGCGCCTGGTCCGCACGCCCGCTGTGCGGGCCTTGCTGATCCAGTGCGGCGCTGCGCCGCTCAGCCTGGGCCTGGTGTACCTGCTGGCTACGCTCGGCGTTTCCTTCGATCTGTTTAAAGTCGCTGTGCTTCATGGCATGGTTGCCGCCGCCATTACCTGGCGGAGCGGGCTGGCCGCCTGGTGGCGCGCCATCGAGCTGCTGTTTCCGCTGGCCGTGTATGCCACGTTGATGCTGGCGCTGCCGCCCTGGATCTTCCTGTTGCTGTTTTTGGTGCTGCTGGGCTGGTACTGGTCCACTTTTCGTACCCAGGTGCCGTATTACCCATCGCATCCGGCGGTATGGGATGCGGTGCGCCAGCAATTGCCGGCGCCCGTGCCCGGCAAGCGGCTGCGCGTGATCGATATCGGCAGCGGTCTGGGCGGCTTCGTGCTGTACCTGGCGCGCACCCGGCCCGATATCGATTGCATCGGCATCGAGCTGGCGCCGCTGCCGTGGCTATATAGCTGGCTGCGTGCACGTTTCCAGCGCAGCGGCGCGCGTTTCATACGCGGCGATTACGAGCAGCTCGATTTTGGCCAGTTCGATCTGGTGTTTGCCTACCTGTCGCCGGCAGCAATGGGCGGATTGTGGCGCAAGGCTGCTGCTGAAATGCAGCCAGGTAGCAATTTGATAAGCTATGAATTTGCTATCGAGGCGCGTGAACCTGATCTCATCATTCATGCCACAAACGATGCCACGCCCCTCTACAAATGGTACTTTTAAGCATCATTTAGCGTTATTCGCTTGCCCGCCCCCCCTTCGGCACGCTATTGTAGTTCTACACGTAAATTTTTTGAAATCGGGCCGCCGTGAGTTAATACTTTGGCCCTTTTTCTTTTTGGGGAGTGCTTACTTGTTTGTCATCATCGGTTATGTTGTCATCTTGGTCGGCGTCTTCGGCGGGTACGCGATGGCGGGCGGTCATCTGGCCGCATTGTTCCAGCCGCTTGAGCTGGTGATGATCGGCGGTGGCGCGCTTGGTGCTTTTATCACTGGCAATAATGCCAAGACCCTCAAGGCCACCATGGCGGCCTTGCCCAAGCTGCTCAAGGGATCGCGCTTTACCAAAGACCTGTACATGGAACTGATGTCGCTGATGTTCGACGTCCTGTCCAAGGTGCGCAAGGAAGGCTTGATGTCGATCGAAGGCGATATCGACAGTCCCGAGCAGAGCCCGGTCTTTTCCAAGTATCCGAGTGTGCTGGAAGACCACCATATTATCGAATTCATCACCGATTACCTGCGCTTGATGGTGTCTGGCAATATGGACGCGTTCCAGATTGAAAATCTGATGGACAACGAAATCGACACGCACCACCACGAGGGCGCAGCGCCAGGCCACGCGATTGCCAAGCTGGGCGACGCGCTGCCGGCTTTCGGTATCGTCGCGGCCGTGATGGGCGTGGTGCACACGATGGAAAACGTCGGCTTGCCGCCTGCCGAGCTCGGGATTCTGATCGCCCACGCGCTGGTCGGCACCTTCCTCGGCATCTTGCTGGCCTACGGCTTTGTGGCGCCGCTGGCCAGCCTGCACGAACAGAAGCTGGAAGAGGAAGCCAAGATGTACCAGTGCGTCAAGGTTACGTTGTTGGCCAGCCTGAATGGTTATGCGCCGGCCCTGGCGGTGGAATTCGGCCGCAAGGTGCTGTATTCGACCGAGCGCCCGACCTTCAACGAGCTGGAAGACCACATCAAGAAATCGAAATCCAAGTGAGCTGCGCAACCGGGGTAATGCGAAGGAATCGTCATGGCTGAAGAAGGCTTACGGCCCATTATCGTCAAGCGCATCAAGAAACACGGCGGCGGTCATCACGGCGGCGCGTGGAAGATCGCCTATGCCGACTTCGTGACGGCGATGATGGCGTTCTTCCTGCTGATGTGGTTGCTGGGCTCGACCACCAAGGGCGATCTCAACGGCATTTCCGAATACTTCAAGACGCCGCTCAAGGTGGCCATGCAGGGCGGTTCGGGCAGCGGCGACAGCAGTTCCGTGATCCAGGGCGGCGGTACCGACCTCAGCCGCAAGACCGGCCAGGTCAAGGCCAGCGATGCGCCGGTCGAGCAGAAAACCTATAACCTCAACGCCGCCAAAAAGGCGCTTGAGGCCGAGGAAAAGGAGCGCCTGAAAAACCTCAAGCAAAAGATCGAACAGAAGATCGACGCCAACCCGGTGCTGACCAAGTTCAAGAACCAGCTGCTGCTCGATATCACCAGCGAAGGCTTGCGCATCCAGATCGTCGATGAGCAGAACCGGCCGATGTTCAACTCGGCGCGCGCCGAGCTGCAGCCGTATTTCAAGGAAATCCTGCACGAGATCGGTTTTGTGCTGAACGATGTGCCGAACCGTATCGGTCTGACCGGTCACACCGATTCCACGCCCTATATGAGCGAAACCGGTTACAGCAACTGGGAGCTGTCGGCCGACCGCGCCAATGCCTCGCGGCGCGAGCTGATCATAGGCGGCATGGCGGACGCCAAGGTGCTGCGCGTGACGGGCCTGGCTTCCGCCGCCAACCTGGATAAGGCCGACCCATTTAATCCGATCAACCGCCGCATCAGCATCCTGGTGATGAACAAGCGCACCGAGGAAAGCGTGATCCGCGACGGCGGCCGCCAGATCGAGGTGGGCGCCGACGATGCCGAGGAAGAATCAGCGCCGGCGCCCGCGGCAGCGGCGCCGCCGAGCGGGCCGCCGGTGCGCAAGTGATGACCACGACGCAGGACAATATACGAATAAGCACAGGTAGCAAGCATCAGTAATAGCGGCAGCAAGAGTACACACGAGACTTATATGACGAGAAAAAAAATCCTGGGGTCGCATGTCAAACGCCTGTTGTCCGGCGTGTCCGACCACGGGCGCAAGCATTTAACCGAGGTCGAGACCGATTTGATCCAGACCCGATTGTTGCTGGAGGAAGCCATCGACAAGCTGTCCTTCAACTTCATGGCGATCCACCAGGCGGTATCGGCCGAACAAAAGACGATCCAGTTGCTGCTCGATGGCGGCCATATCACGGCCGAACAGCGCAGCCAGCTTGAGGCCTTGCCGGGCCAGG
>JBEVNE010000073.1:0-17752 GCA_040508275.1 Duganella sp. | reverse complement strand
ACTGCAACGTATAACGCATATCTTGTGAAATCAGAATAACTCATGCACTTTTACTCCGAAATGACGAACATCCTTGCAAACTTGAAATATACGCCAAGCATCAGCTCCCAAGGCAGGTCCTCGTGTTACACCGCCAACATCTCCTCACCCATCAGACCACCCAAACTGTATCGCATACCCAAACACAATTAAAAATTCCTCAAAGAAAAAACCAAATTTGCTACAATTGTTGAATATAACGAATTCAACAAATAAGGCAGGCGTACATCATGCTGAAGAAAATTGCCATCGACCAAGTTACGCTGGGCATGCACGTGCACGCCGTCTGCGGTTCGTGGTTCGACAATCCTTTCTGGAGCAACTCCTTTTCATTGCAAACACCGCTGGACCTGGCCAGGCTGCAGGGGGCGCGCATACGCCAGGTGTGGATCGATACCACGCGCGGCGCCGACGTCAAGGCGCAGCAAGGTGGCCAGGCGGCCATGGACGCTGGCGGGGTTGCGGATGCCGGCGCCCAGCCCTCCTCCTGCGCGCCTGCGCCGGAGCCGCAACAGCGCTGGTGTACCGAGCAGACCAGCACCGCCGAGGAACTGACGCGCGCCGCCCGCATCATCGAGCACTCGAAGCGCGAGGTGGCCTGCATGTTTGCCGATATCCGCATGGGCCGCATGGTCGATATGGCGCGCACCACGCCGCTGGTCGAAGAAATTTCGGCCTCGGTCACGCGCAACGCCGGCGCCCTGGTCAGCCTGGTGCGTTTGAAGCGGGCCGACGACTACACCTATCTGCACTCGGTGGCCGTGTGCGCGATGATGATCGCCCTGGCGCGCCAGCTCGGGCTGGAGGAAGAAGAAGTACGCCAGTGCGGCATGGCCGGCCTGTTGCATGATGTCGGCAAGATGACGGTTCCCGCCCCCTTGCTCAACAAGCCGGGAAAGCTGACCGATGCGGAATTTGCCGACATCAAAATGCACCCCGCCAACGGCCACCGGCTGCTGTGCGAATCGGGCAATGTGCCGGCGCTGGCGCTCGATGTCTGCCTGCACCACCACGAGCGCATCGACGGCACCGGCTATCCGCACGGCCTGCGCGGCGAGCAGCTGAGTCTTCATGCGCGCATGGGCGCCATTTGCGATATCTATGACGCCATCACTTCCACGCGGCCGTACAAGGCCGCCTGGGGCCCCGGCATTGCGCTGCGCCGCATGGCCGAATGGACGCGCAGCGGCCACCTCGACGCCCAGGTCTTTGCCGCTTTTGTGAAATGCATGGGGATTTACCCGATGGGTACGCTGGTGCGGCTGCGCTCGGACCGGCTGGCAGTCGTGACCGACAACAGCCACTCGCTGCTGGCGCCCGTGGTGCGCGTGTTTTTCTCGATCCGCCACAACGTGCACATGACGCCGGTGACCATCGACCTTGCCCATGCCGGTACCGATGAAGGCATCGCCTGCCACGAAGACCCCGATACCTGGGATCTCGGTGACCTTACGCACTTCTGGACCACCACTTAAAACCTCTGTCCGCCACCGCCGGCATCCGGCGACGAACTGCAGTTCGTGTGTGAGCGTTTTTTGTGCGCCAGCGGCACGCGTGCCGGCGCATTCAGCGGCGTTGGCTTGGGGCTGGCGCTGTCGCAGGCTATCATGCAGAACTACGGCGGCAGGATAGCGGTGGCAAACCGTCCCGGTGGCGGCGCGCACGTCCAGGTCTGGCTGCCACCAACACAAAGGAGCCACCGGATGACCACCTATCAAACCGACACGCCCGACGCCGTCAGCCTGCTGGCGGCGCTACGCCAGGGTACCCTGAGCGCCGAAGAACTGGTACGCCAGCACCTCGAACGGCTGCACCAGTCGCAGGCGCGCATCAATGGCGCCACGCAGATCTTTGGCGACCAGGCGCTGGCGCAGGCGCGCCAGCTCGACCAGCATGGCGACAGGTCGCTGCCGCTGTTCGGTTTGCCGTGCAGCGTGAAGGAAACCTTTGGCCTGGCCGGCCAGCAGGTCACGGCAGGCTCGCAACGCATGCAGCCGGAAAACCATACCCAGGATGCGGCAATCGTCGCGCGCCTCAAGGCCGCCGGCGCCATTGTCATTGCGCGCAGCAATGTGCCGGAGCTGGCGATGACGGCCGAATCGACCAACCCGCGCTACGGCCGCACCAATAACCCGCACGATGTGCAGCGTGTGGCAGGCGGTTCAAGCGGCGGTGAAGGCGCGCTGGTGGCGGCGCGCGCCTCGGCGTTTGGCGTCGGTTCCGACATCCTCGGTTCGATCCGCATCCCGGCCGCCTTTTGCGGCGTGGTCGGCTTCAAGCCGCATTCCGGCGCGGTCGACCAGCGCGGCACCTGGCCGGTGGTGACCGGCCATACAAAACCATGGCTGGCGCTCGGCCCGCTCACCCGCAGCGTGCGCGACGCCGCGCTGGTCTACAGCGTGATCGCCCACCCTGCAAGCGCCACGGCAGCGGCGGCAGCACCGCCAGCGAGCGGCGGGCGCCTGCTCACACCGCACGGTTTCCCTTTGAATATGCGCGAAGCATGCATCAGCAACGCGTTCGACGCTGCCCGCGCCGCGCTGCTTGCGGACGGCTACCAGGAACAGCGCGAGGATTTTTCGGAAGTACGCAAACTGTTCATGCAGATTCCCAAGCTGATCCTCGATGACTTTTATGATGGCTGGATACGGCTGCTCTCGAGCGGGCCGCAGGGCCGTTTTTCGCCACTGCGCGAACTGCTGGCGCGTGCGACAGGCAAGCCCACCATCGATTCCGGCCTGTTCACCTGGATAATGATCGGGCCGCTGTTGAAACCGCGCCGCGCCGCCACCGTGAACGCCATTGCCGCCGACTTTGCCGGCGCCCGCGCAAAGTGGCAAGCCTTGCTGGGCAACGATGGCGTGATGGTGCTGCCCACGCTGGGATTGCTGGCGCCGCTGCACGGCCAGATGAACCGGTTGTCGTTGAAACCCGGCGTCAACGGCTTGTTCACCTCGCACACCATGGGCAACTACCTCGACCTGCCCAGCATCGCCATCCCGGCCTGGAAATACCGCGACCCGGCCACCGGCCTGCCGCCCAGTATTTCGGTGATGAGCGCGCCGGGCGCGGAAGCCCAGCTGTTTGCGGCGGCGCGGGCGGTGGAGGCGGTATTGAATTAATTTGAGATCGCAGGAACTGGCGGCAAAACCAGCGCTGTGACAATTGCAGACAATTCACGCGCAGAGACAAGGTAGACTACGCGCTGGATTGTATTTCTTGCGTCATGACACACTGGATCGATGCCGTCAGCTTCCCCTCAACTCAGCACCCGCCCGGGCTGGCTGGCCAAAACCTGGTTCAGGACATGGCTGAAAACATGGCTCAGAACATGGCTCTGCCTGGGCCTGCTCTGCCCTGCCGCCGCCATCGCCGCCGAACAACTGGTGATCGATTACGTCATCTCCAACAGTCCACAACGGCGCGCATGGCTCGGCGTGATCGATCAATTTTCCGCTGCCAATCCCGACATCCGTATCATTCATAACGGTTTTCCGCAAGAGCAGTACAAACGCGATTTTACGGCGCGCCTGCGCAACGGTCGCAGCGACCTGGCGTTCTGGTACGCCGGCGAGCGCCTCGGCGACGCTGCCCGCCAGCGCCTGCTCACGCCGCTCAACGCCGAGCTGCTGGCGCTACTGAAAAAGCACAACTTTGACGCCGCCACCCTCGACGGCACGCGCATCCAGGGCCAGGTCTATGGTTTTCCGCTGTATTCCTACGTCTGGGGATTTTTGTACCGCAAATCGCTGTTCACCCGGCTCGGCCTGCGCCCGCCGACCACCTGGTCCGAATTTCTCGCGGTCTGCGCGCGCCTGCAGGCGGCCGGGGTAACGCCGCTGGCGGTGGGCGCCCAGAGCAGCTGGCCGGCCGCCGCCTGGTTCGATTACCTGAATCTGCGCCTGAACGGCATCGACTTCCACCGCCGCCTGCTGCGCGGCGACGTGCGGTTTACCGATGCGCGCGTCAAGCAGGTATTCGATACCTGGGGTGAGTTGCTGCGCAAAGGCTATTTTCTGGCAGCGACCATGGAGCAGGAGCCGTCGCGGGTGCTGCCCTATCTGTATCGTGAACACGTGGGCATGACCCTGGCCGGCAGCTACATGACCGCCACCCTGCCGGACGCCATCGCCCACGATATCGGCATGTTCGCCTTTCCCACGCTGACAGCAGACGTGCCGCGCCATGAAGAGGCGCCGCTGGACGTGCTGGTACTGCCGGCACGCGGCGCCAACCCGCGTGCACGCCAGCGCTTCCTGGCGTTTCTGGCCCAGAGCGGTTCGCTGGCCAGCATCGCCGCCGCCGACAGAACCATCTCGGCACAGGCCGGCGATGCAACAACCGCGATGACTCCCGCGGAACAGGACAGCCGCACCATCTGGCAAGGCGCCGCCGGCTTCACGTATTTTTTTGACCGCGACGCCCGCGCCGACCTGGTGGCGCCGATGTACGAGGGCCTGCGCCGCTTCCTGCGTCCACCGCACGACAGCACCGCCGTGCTGCGCCAGATCGACCAGGCCGTGCAGCAGCGGCGCCAGAGCGGCAAGACAAATTAAATACTCTGCATCGCTTTGCAGCGCCAACCCATATACTGAAGCGTGACCACCATGCACAATGAATAAAGGAAAATGATGAGCATCCGCATCGCCGCCGCGCAAACGGCGTCTGTCCCCGGCGACCTCGACGCCAACATCCGCACCCACGTGCGCTTTATCGATGCTGCCCGGGCCGAAGGCGTGCAGATACTGGTGTTTCCAGAGCTGTCGCTGAGCGGCTATGAACTGCCGCTGCTGCGGCAATGCGCATTGACGGCCGATGACGTGCGACTGGCGCCGCTGCGCGCAGCCGCCAGTGCCGCAGGCATGACGGTGATCGTCGGCGCCCCGCTGATCGATCAAGGCGCGGCCCAGCCTTGCATCGGCAGCATCACGTTCGCCGGCCAACACCAGGCAGGCAGCGACGCGCTTCCCGGCACCTACCGCAAACAGTATCTGCACGCGGGCGAGGAAGTCTATGCCCAGCCTGGTCCGCGCGGCGCCAGCGCCCACGCGCTGCACGGGCAGCGCTACGTAGAAGCCATTTGCGCCGATATCTCCAGGGCCGCGCACGCACAGGCTGCGGCGGACGCCGGCGCCTCGCTCTACCTGGCTGGCGCGCTGATTTCCGTGCAAGGCTATGCCACCGATGCCGGCCTGCTGCAGCAATACGCCAGCACGCACGGGTTTGGCGTACTACTGGCCAACCACGGCGCGCCTTCCGGCGGCTACTCGGTCGCCGGCCAAAGCGCATTCTGGGCCCCGGGCGGCATGCTGGTGGCGCAAGTGCCGGGCGTGGGCGATTACCTGCTGGTGGCCGAACTGGCGGCGCCGGCGGATGGCAGCCATGCTGCAGACTGGCGCGGATCGGTGGTGCCGGTCGCCGCCTGACAGGCGACTGCGCCACCGCCTACTTCACCAGCGCCAGCACCTCGCGAAAGCGCGGATGACGGCAGTCGCCCAGCCATTCGAAAGCCAGCATTTCCACCGTGGCGCAGGTAATGCCGGCGCCGGCTAGCCGCGCCAGCGCGGCCTGGTGATTACGCTCTGTGCGTGAGCCGACAGCATCGCTGACAACGGTCACCGTCAATCCTGCCGCCTGCAGGCCCAGCGCCGTCTGCAGCACACAGACATGCGCTTCGCAACCGGCAACGATGGCGTGCCCACGCTCCGGCGGCAGGCGCTCCACCAGGCCATCACGGCAGGCATCGAAGTGGAACTTGGCCACGGTGCTGCTGCACAGCGCTTTCAGTTCGGCGATGTTGGCGCCCAGCGCGTCCGGATGCTGCTCCGTACCGATAACCGGCACCGCCAGCAGTTGCGCTATACGCGCCAGGCGCAGGGCTTCGGCGACCACGCGGTCGCCATGGGTAATATGCGGCATCAGCCGCGCCTGCAAATCGACAAGAACCAATACCGAATCCGCTGCTGCATGCTGCATATATTCTCCCTACTCTCTTCATCAAGTGCCACGCCGTGATTGCCAACGACGCAGGTTTCGCGCTACCATGGTGAGAATAATTCTCATTTAATAGCAGATTTCCGCTTGCTTTTATAACATGGTCATCGATCCGCCCCACGCCCATGGTAATCAATGGGTAGGCACTTTGTATAGCGAACATCACGGCTGGCTGTCCACCTGGCTGGCGCACAAGCTCAGTTGCCGCAACCTGGGCGCCGACCTGGCGCAGGATACGTTTGTGCGCCTGCTCGGCGCGCGCCAGCCGGCCGCGCTGCGCGAACCGCGCGCCTATCTGACCACCATCGCCAAGGGCCTGCTCAACGATCACCTGCGCCGCCAAAAGCTGGAAATGGCTTACCTGGACGCGCTGGCGCTGCTGCCTGAGCCGCAGCAGCCGGCACTGGACGAGCGCCTGGTTATCCTGCAAACGCTGACCGACATCGACGCCGTTCTCGATCGCCTGCCTGCCAAGGCCAGGCAGGTGTTTCTGCTGGCCCAGCTCGACGGCCTGCCGTATGCCGAGATTGCCGCCCTGCTCGATCTGTCGCTGAGCACCGTCAAGCGCCACATGGTACTGGCCTTGAGCAGATGTCTGGCCAGCCTCAGCCTGACATGAAGCGCAGCAGCGCTGGTGCAGCCGAACCGGCCATTGCCGAGCACATTCTGACCGAGGCCGCCATCTGGCTGATGGAGCTGCATGAAGGGCCGCTGTCGCCCGCCGAGCAGGCGCGCCTGGAGCAATGGCGCCAGCGCAGCGCCCAGCACGCGCTGGCGTGGGAGCGCGCCAGCGCGCTGCAAACCAGGTTCAGTACCCTGCCTGCCGGCGGCGCCAGCGCCCTGAAAACCATGGCGCAACCGGCGCAGCTGCGCCGCCATATCAAGATCGTCGCCGCCCTGCTGATGGCGGCGCCGGCCGGCTGGATCGCGTACCGCCTGGCGCCATGGCCGCAGCCCGATGGCGTGCACCGCACGGCAATAGGCGAACGGCGCCAGTTAAGGCTGGCCGATGGCACGCTTGTCCATCTCAATACCGGCACGGAAATCGCCGTCACCATGAGCGCCACCGTGCGCCACATCGTGCTGCGCCAGGGCGAGATCGTGGTGGAAACGGCGCCGGGCAGTCAGGCTGCTGGTATGCACGCCCCCATGCTGGTGTCGGTGGCCGAAGGCCGTCTGCGCCCGCTCGGTACGCGCTTCGCGGTGCGCCAGTGGGACCGGCGCAGCCAGGTGGCCGTGTACGCGGGCGCGGTGGAAATCACGCCGCAGCAGGCGCCAGCCGCGCGCACCGTCATCGCCGCAGGCCGGCAAGCGCTGTTTTCTGCTGCGCAGGTAGCGCCGTCAACGCCGGCCGACGAAGGCGGCGTGGCCTGGCAAACCGGCATGCTGATTGCCGACCAGATGCCGCTGTCCGATTTTCTGGCGGAGCTGGGCCGCTACCGGCGCGGCCTGCTGCACTGCGCGCCGGAAGTGGCCGGGCTCACCGTATCGGGCGCATTTCCGCTGGCCGATACCGATGCCGTGCTGGCGCTGCTGGCCCAGACCATGCCGGTGCGGCTGCAATACCGCACGCGCTACTGGGTGACGGTGCTGGCGGCCGGCAGTGCAAAAAATAAATGAGCTTTTTTTGTCGCTCGTCCGGCATATCAGGTAAGCACCATCGATCTGATAAAGGACCAGCATGACATCCCAGCAAAAAAACAAACGCATTGTGCACTACGCCGTGGCCGCCTTGACAACCGGGCTCGCCGCCGGCCTGGCGCCGCTGGCACAGGCCCAGACTCCACCGCCGCAGACATTACCGGCCGCAGCATCGTACGACATTCCTGCCGGCCCGCTGGGCCAGGCCTTGTCCGGCTTTGCCGCCCGCGCCGGCGTGGCGCTGTCGTTTGACGGCAGCCTGCTGGCCGGTAAAACCAGCAATGGCCTGCGCAGCGCCAGTTCGGTGGACGACGGCTTTGCCCAACTGCTGCGCGGCAGCGGCCTGCAAGCGCGGCGCCTGCCCGGTGGCGCCTACACCTTGCAGGCGGTGCAGCCGGCTGCACCGGCACCGGCACCGGCACCAGTGCCGCCAGCGCGCAACACCAGCGCCGACAACAGCCCAAGCGAAGCTGCGCCACTGCAAACCGTGGAAGTCACCGCGCAGCGCACCAACAGCACGCTGATCCGCCCTACCCGGCAAAGCACGGAAATCGACCGGGAAGAACTCGACCAGTTGCGCCAGGCGTCGGACAGCCTGGCAACCGTGCTGGCCAAGGTGGTGCCCGGCATGGCCGACTCCAGCCGCACGATTACCGACTATGGCCAAACCCTGCGTGGGCGCAACGCGCTGGTGCTGGTCGATGGCATTCCGCTCAACACCAACCGCGATTCGTCGCGCAACCTGGCCTCGCTCAACCTGGCCAGCATCGACAAGGTGCAGGTGCTGCGCGGCAGCAGCGCGCTGTACGGCGCCGGCGCCAGCGGCGGCATTATCGCCATTACCACGCGTCCTGCCGGTGGCGCGCCCTACGCGGAGAGTGCCGCCACCCTACGGTCTCCACTGTCGAAGATCGGCAGCGATGGCCTGACGGGCGAGGTGTCGCACTACATGTCGGGCGCCAGCGGCGCTGTTGATTACGCCTTCAACGCCGGCCTGCAGCATATCGGCGCCTCCTACGATGGCAAGGGCCGCCGCATCGCCCCCGAGCCGAGCCAGGGCGACCTGTTTGACAGCAATAACTATACGATAGGCGGCAAGATCGGCCTGCGCATCGACAGCAACCAGCGCCTGCAACTGAGCGCCAGCCGCTACGTGGCCGACCAGGACAGCGACTATGGCTCCAATCCTTCGGTCACGCGCCTGCCGGCCGGCACTGCCGTGGCCCTGCCCATCGCCGGCCTGCAACTGGCCGAGCAAAACCAGTTGCGTAACAGCTTGATCGGTCTCAGTTACCAGCACCGCGACTTCTTTGGCAGCGCGCTGTCCAGCCAGGTCTATTACCGCGATTACTACACGCGCTTTACGCCGTTTGATGCACGCGCAGTGGCCAACCGTGGCAACAACGTCGATCAGACCATGCAGAATTCGCGCGTGGCCGGTGGCCGCCTGACGCTGGACACGGCGCTGGCCAGCAATCTCAAGCTGCAGTGGGGCGTCGATTACAACCGCGAACGCAGCAATATGCCCGACGATGTCTTCAATCCTGTGCTGTACGACGCCAGCGGCGGCGCGGTATTCCAGCGCACCGCCACGCTGATGTACATGCCGCCGCTGACGACCGCCAGCATCGGCGGCTTTGGCCAGCTGCAGTACAAATGGAGCCCAAGTTGGTCGTTTGAGGGAGGCCTGCGCTATGAGCACGCGCGCAGCCGCTTCAACGATTTCATCCCGCTGTCGCAACTGCGCGCGGCCAACCCGCGCAGCGTGCGTGGCGGCGCCATTTCCTATGCCGACTGGATGGCCAACGCCGGCGCCGTCTTCAAGCCTGCGGCCGGGCACGAACTGTATGGCGCCGTCAGCCAGGGCTTCCAGCTGCCCGACATCGGCCTGCAAATCCGCAACGCCACGCCGGCCTTCAACCTGGCCTCGTCGGACCTGAAACCGGTCAAGACCAACAACTATGAGCTGGGCTGGCGCGGCGCCCAGGGCAGCCTGGCCGGCACGCTGGCGGCGTTCTACACCACCTCGAAGCTGGGCGATGTGCAAAGCTTTAACAATGGCCTGATCCTGGTGCGCACGGCGGAAAAAATCCGTGGCCTGGAAGCGAGCCTCGATTATCTGCCCGACAGCACACCGTGGGGCGGCGGCGCCACGCTGACGCGCATGTCGGGGCGCGAAACCCCGCAGGGCGCCCAGCGCGATCAGCCGCTGTCGGGCTACCGCATTCCACCGACCAAGATCACCGGCTACCTGCAATACCAGGCCGGCACGCAGTGGCGCCATCGCCTGCAACTGAACCACTTTGGCGCGCGCGACTACCGCCTGAATGGCCAGACCGGCTTTGGCCGGCGCCAGCTGTCGAGCTACACCACGCTCGACCTGGTCAGCCGCTACCAGTTCAGCAAACACGATACGCTGGCACTCGGTATAGAAAACCTGCTGGGCCGCTACTACCTGCCCGCGTATAGCCAGCTCATGCGCAGCAGCAGCAACAGCAGCCGCCTGCCAGCGCCGGGCGCCGTACTCAACCTCAGCTACCAGCATCGCTGGTAGAAAGCACGCGCCGTACCGGTGGGTGCACCATGGTGCTATCATCGGTACCTCTTACATTCAGCGCGGGAACTGTATGTCCGGCCACTCTGGCGACTTGGTATCGAAGCAGGCATACCCGCCGGGTGCGGCTGGCGCCGCTACGGGCAATGCTTCGGACCGGCTGACGCTGGTACGCCAGGAACTTCTGGCCACGCAGGAAGAGCTGGATTCCAACCGCCAGGAGCTGCGTTCGATGAACGAAGAGCTCTCGGCAGTCAACCTGGAGCTGAACGGCACACTGGACGAGCTGGCGCAAACCAACAGCGACCTCAACAACGTGATGCACGCCACCGCGATGCCCATGGTGTTCCTCGACCGCAGCTTGCGCATCATGTTCTATACCCCGCGTGCGCTCGACCTGTTCCGCCTGATTCCTGCGGACGTCGGGCGCTCGCTGGGCGACCTGCGCAACGCGCTGGACTATGCCGAGCTGATGGCGCACGCCCAGCGGATACTCGACGGCGAGGCATCGATCGAGCGCGAGGTGCGCGATCAGTCGGGCAAATGGTTTTTGGCGCGCATGCTGCCTTATCAGGCGCCATACAGCGGCACCACCGGGGTGATGCTGACCTTCTTCGACATCACCGGGCGCAAGCAGTCGGAAGCGGCATTGCTGGCTTCGGAAGAAATACTGCGAAGCTTCATTAACGCCACCTCGGACATCGTCTATGAAATGAGCGCCGACTGGCGCGAAATGCGTTCGCTGACCGGCAGACACCTGATGGCCAGCACCAACAGCCCGCGCAGCGACTGGGCCGAAACGTATATTCCGGCGATGGAAAGGCCGCGCGTGTGGACCGCCATCAGCCAGGCGATTGCGGGACGCAAAAATTTTGAGCTCGAACATCGCGTGACCCTGCTCGATGGCGAACTGGGGTGGGTATTTTCGCGCGCCATCCCGCTGCTCGATGAGCATGGTAATATCGTCAAATGGCTAGGCACCGCCAGCGACATTACGGAAAGAAAGCGTGCTAAAAAAATATTATAAATAAACGAGACCCTGCATGAAAAGACGCCAGTTATTATCCCTGCTTGCCTGCGCTCTGCCGTTGGCCGGCATGAGCAGTATTGCCTCCCACGCCGCAGCAGCGCCGGCAGCATCAACCCTCCCGCGCGTGATCGTTTCCACCGACATCGGCGGCACCGATTTTGACGACTTCCAGTCGCTGGTGCACCTGCTGGTCTACAGCGACCTGATCGACCTGGAAGGCTTGATTGCCTCCCCCTGGGGCGAGGGCCGCAACCGCAAGGCGCACCTGCTGGCCATCATCAACGAGTACGCCAGGGATTACCCCAAGCTGTGCACCTGGTCCGGGCGCTACCCCAGCCCCGACGCGCTGCGTGCCATCAGCAAGCAGGGTGGCTCCGACCTGGCAGGCCCGCTGGGCTGGGATACGCCCACCGAAGGCTCGAACTGGATCATCGAACGCGCGCGGCAGGACGATCCACGGCCTTTATGGGTGCTGCTGTGGGGTGGCTTTGAAGACCTGGCCCAGGCGCTGCATGACGATCCGTCGATCAAGCCCAAGCTGCGCGTCTACATGATCGGCGGCCCCAACAAAAAATGGTCGAGCTCGGCCTACGATTACCTCGCCCGCGAACACCCGGACCTGTGGGTGATTGAAAATAACTCGACCTACCGCGGCTGGTTTGTCGGCGGCGACCAGAGCGGCGACCTGGACAATACCCGCTTCGTCCAACAGCATGTGCAAGGCGTGGGCGCGCTGGGCAATTACTTTGCCGACATCGCGCCGCACATCAAAATGGGCGATACGCCGTCGCTGGTCTATGTGCTGGGCGCCCACCCCGAACGGCCCGACGCCGGCGGCTGGGGCGGCAGGTTTGTGCGCGCCTGGGACCGCCCGCGCATCACCTTCGAGCAGCCGCCCACCAGCGCCGACGTGGTGCAGACCTTTGCCATGATCGAGCTGGTGTACCGTCCGCAAAGTATCACCCCGTTAGCACCGGCCAGACCCGTGGCCACGCTGGTGGTGGACCGCCAGGAATTTGCCGGCCACGTCAACGCCGACGGCAGCTGGCATTTCCTGTTCTCGCCCAAGGAAGCCAAGCGCTGGAGCTACGAGATCCGCAGCAACCACCCGGGCCTCGATGGCCAGCGCGGCGCCTTCACCTCGGTCATGCCATCGCCCGAGCTGGCGCAACAGCCATCGCCGCGCTACCCGAACTGGTGGACCGACGATCCGGCGCCACAGTACAGCGAAGGACAGCACCACGGCGCACAAACCATCAGCCGCTGGCGCCGCGATTTTCTCAGCGACTTCGCCCAGCGGCTGCGGCGTACGCAGGTGGCGGCGTCGGCTATTAATCAGGGGTGATCGCTCAAGAACGCCCCATTACGGACAAAAAAAATAGTTGACGCAGTTGACATGGCGAGAATCCGGTATACACTGGCTTGCAAAGGAGAGCACCATGCCGATGACCAACTTGAAAATAGCACCGCATGAGGACGACCGAAAAGTTGCTAGACAAAAAATAAACACAGCGAAATCACGGGTGTCCCGTCATCTTCAGCCGCAACCGCTGATCTTCTCGCAAGATGTTGAGCGCAGCCTCAACCTGGGCGGTGGATATATCGTCCTGAAATTGCGCGACGGTCGCACGCCCGGAGCCGGGCCAGAGGAAAAAAGCAAGGTGTCAGCCACGCTGCTCGATACATCATTCCCCCCGATAGCGCTGGGCACAATTCAGGACCTGTTCAGCCGTCAGAACGACAGCAAAGCAAATCCAAAACACGCAACCCCGGCGCCAATTAAAAGCAACCGCGCCAATGAAGCATTCATGGCGCAATTGGACCGGCAGGGCATGGCTTTTCGTCAGCGCTGTATCAACGAAGGGCTGCTGCTGGCTTCTGCCGATTTTCTCACCCCACTGGCTATCTCGCGCCAGGCATTAAGCAAGGCGGTAAAAGAACATCGCATTTTTTACGTCGATGGACCGTCAAATGCGCAGCTGTATCCTGCTTTTTTCATCACGCATACACAGCAACGCCGGCAACTGGAAAAAGTATCCAAACAGCTTGGCGATCTGCCGGGCGCCAGCAAATGGCAATTTTTCATCACGCCCAAGGCATCGCTAGCTGGTCGTACACCGGTCGATGCATTGAAAGATGGAGACCTTGAGCGTGTTCTGACCGCTGCCGCCGCATTCCGGGAGCGCTAAATTGGGCGCGACGCCGATCACGGCACCGCCGCCGATACTGGCGACCACTGTTCCACAGCAGTGGGCACTGGCAGTTTTTCGCAACCCGGTCGGGTATGACGGATTTACTTATGCTTCGCGCCACGTCACACTTGGCAAAGCAGTCGTCTTGTTTGACCGGGCAAAGAATAAAATCAAGCGCTATCAGCGCACGCCTCTGAACCTTGCGCCCGGCTACGCCAGGGCAGCGAAGAAGTTTTCCATAGTCGGGATATAGAGCATGGCGAGGCAGAATGGTTTGCGCGCTGGTGCCAATTATCAGGAAAACTCGGGATGTTCATGAGACCCCGCCCAGCCAACTTCACCGCTTCCGCTTCTGGTTATCAAACATCCGCGACTCCGCCGCCAGCGCCAGCAGGTTGGGGTCGCGTTCGCGCGATTTGAGCAGCAGCAGCGAGATCAGCTGGTAGGACGCATAGGGCGCCGCCAGCGGTATCAGTTCGATGCGGGTGCTGTATTCGGCTACCCGCGATGGCAGCAGGCTGTAGCCCATGCCGCTGCCGACCAGGTTAATCAACGAGAAAATGTCGCCGACCTGCATGGTGGTTTCGGGCTCGAAGCCGGCCTGGCGAAACGCGTGATTGAAACTGTCGGACGTGACAAAGCCGGCGCCCAGCGTCATCCACTGCTCGTGGCGTAGTTCTCGGAGGTCGACCTGGGCGGCGCCCGCGTACGGTGAGCCCAGCGGCGCGGCCAGCCTTACCTCATCTTCAAACAATGGCACGCTGATCAACCTGGGGTCGTCGTTCGGCGCCTGCAAGCCGATCACGATGGCGTCGAGCCGGCCGTCGGCCAGCGCCTGCAGCAAATCCTTGTTGGAACCCAGCGTCAGGTCGATATGCAGGTCGGACCGGCGCAGCTTGAGGCCCATCAGCAGGTGCGGGATGCAGCGCAAGGTCAGCGAATACAGCGCGCCGATGCGCAGCCGGCTACTGTTGAAACCGGCGATTTCGCGCACCTTGCGCACACCCTCCTCGGTTTCCGTCACCGCGCGCTGCGCATGGGTGGCAAAGGCAAATGCGGCCGGCAGCGCGGTCAGCTTGCGGCCCTCGCGCGCAAACAACTGGCAGCGCAAGCCTTCTTCCAGCGAATGCAGGGCGCGATGCACGCTGACCACGCTTTGCCCCACCTCCCCCGACACGCGCGCCAGGCTGCCCAGGCGCATGAAGGCGAGAAAAATCTCGAGTTTTTTCAGCGTGATTTCTTCATCGATCATCAGTTGTTCTCCTCGCGCAAAGTGTAGCAACGTTTAACCTCAGAGTAAACGTTGGTGCGCCGTGGTTGATTGAACCGGGCGCTGTTCCGGCCTATTCTGCTTTCCAGGCTACTCGTGAAATACGGACAAGGACCGGGATAGGAGACACTATGCACAACACCCCACCGCCGCGCCAATGGGACACACGGCGCCAGGAAAAGCGCCGCCGCCTCGATTCGGTGCGCCACCTCAGTGAAGGCCGCGTCATCGGCACCCATGCCATCGTCGATGCGCTCGCCCTGCTGGTGGCCAGCGGCGACCGCGTGGTATTGGAAGGCAATAACCAGAAACAGGCCGATTTTCTGGCCCGGGCGCTGGTGCAGCTCGATGCCGACAAGGTCAACAAGCTGCACATGATCATGCCCAGCGTCAGCCTGCCGCAGCACCTCGACCTGTTCGAGCGCGGCATCGCCAACCGCCTCGATTTTGCCTTTGCCGGCGCCCAGAGCCTGCGCATTTCGCAGCTGCTGCAGGACGGCGTACTCCAGGTGGGCGCGCTGCACACCTACGTGGAACTGTATGCGCGCCTGTACGTGGACCTGGCGCCCAACGTGGTGCTGGTGGCCGGCTACATGGCCGACCGCGAGGGCAATCTGTACACCGGCGCCAGCACCGAGGATACGCCGGCGCTGGTCGAGGCAGCAGCCTTCAAGGACGGCATCGTGATCGCCCAGGTCAACCAGATCGTCGATGATCCCGGCGATCTGCCGCGCGTGGATATTCCCGGTTCGTGGATAGATTTCGTGGTGCAGGCCGATAAACCGTTTTATATCGAGCCGCTGTTTACCCGCGATCCGCGCCTGATCAAACCGGTCCATGTGCTGATGGGGATGATGGCGATTCGCGGCGTGTACGAACGCCACAACGTGCAGTCGCTCAACCACGGCATCGGCTTCAATACCGCCGCCATCGAACTGCTGCTGCCCACCTACGGTGAGCAGCTTGGCCTGAAGGGCAAGATCTGCCGCCACTGGACCCTCAACCCGCACCCCACGCTGATCCCGGCGATTGAAAGCGGCTGGGTCGATAGCGTGCATTGCTTTGGCGCCGAACTGGGCATGGAAGCCTATACGGCGGCGCGGCCCGACGTGTTCTTTACCGGCCGCGATGGCTCGATGCGCTCGAACCGCCTGCTGTGCCAGATGGCGGGCCAGTATGCGGTCGATCTGTTCATCGGCGCCACGCTGCAGATGGATGGCCTGGGCAATTCATCGACTGTCACCCACGGCCGCCTGACCGGTTTTGGCGGCGCCCCGAATATGGGCCACGATCCGCACGGCCGCCGTCACGCCACACCGGCCTGGCTCGACCTGATCGAAGGCGACGACCCGCTCTCGCGCGGGCGCAAGCTGGTGGTGCAAATGGTCGAGACTTTCCAGGACGGCACCCAGCCCACCATCGTCGAATCGCTCGATGCGGTGGAAGTAGGCAAGGCCTCCGGCATGCCGCGCGCGCCGGTAATGATCTACGGCGACGATGTCAGCCACGTGCTGACCGAAGAAGGCATCGCCTACCTGTACAAGGCGCGCAACCTGGAAGAACGCAAGGCCATGCTGGCGGCGGTAGCAGGCGTCACGCCGGTCGGACTGCGCCACGATCCCAAACAGACTGCGCGCATGCGCCAGGAAGGCTTGATCGCCCTGCCCGAAGACATGGGCGTGCAGCGCTCGCAGGCCACCCGCTCGCTGCTGGCAGCAAAGAGCATCGCCGACCTGGTGGACTGGTCCGGCGGCTTGTACGATCCACCGGCAAAATTCAGGAGCTGGTAATGACACTCACTCTTTCGACCCACACTCTTTCCCCGACGATGACAAAGCCCGGCAGCGATAGCGCGCAGGCGGAGCGGCTGGCCGAACTGGCAGTGACCGCGCTGGTTGACGAAGCGATGCTGAGCCCCAAACCGGGCCTGGTGGACATGCGCGGCAGCGGCGCCCACGATGACCTGAGCTGGCTGCTGATGTGCGAATCGGCGCAGGTGCTGCGTCCGACCTTCCGCGCCATGGCCCGCGCCGGCGCCGCCATCACCGATATCACGGCCCTGCGCCGCCGCATCGGCGCTCTGGGGCGCGACGGTGAGGCGCGCATGATGGCAGCCACCGGCGGCGTCAACACCCATCGCGGCGCGATCTGGGCGCTGGGGCTGCTGGTCACCGCCGCCGCCCGCTGCGCAGTCTCGGGCACCACCGATCCTCACAGCATCGCCAACCTGGCAGGCGTGCTGGCGCGCTGCACCGATCCGGCGGCGCCGGCCAGCACTGGCAACAAGGGCGAAACGGCGCGCAGAATCTGGTGCGTGGGCGGCGCCCGCGGCCAGGCCGAGGCGGCGTTTCCGCACGTGACCACGGTGGCGCTGCCAATGCTGCACGCCGCGCGCGCACGCGGCGACAGCGACAGCGCTGCGCAACTTAATGCCCTGCTGGCGATCATGGCCAGCCTGGACGACACCTGCCTGCTGGCGCGCGGCGGCATCGATGCGCTGACGGCGGCGCAAGCAGGCGCGCACGCGGTGCTCGATGCCGGCGGCGTTGCCAGCGAAGCCGGGCGCGCAGCAATGCGCCGCCTGGACGCCGACCTGCTGGCGCGTCGGGCCTCGCCGGGCGGCGCCGCCGACCTGCTGGCGGCGACGCTGCTGCTGGACCGCATCGGCAGCACCGCAAGCCCTGCGCAGCAGGCGCTTCAACACCCACAATCAAAACCTATGGAGGCCCAGCATGGAGCGACTGCACTTTGAATTTGCCGCCGGCCAGCCGGCTGCCGCGCGCACGGTCACCGGCGTGGTGGCGTCGGGCGATCTCGAGGTATTACTCGAACCGCACAGCGCCGGCAGCACCAGCGTGGCGGTGCAGACCTCGGTGGATGGCTACGGCGGCACCTGGCAGGCGCTGCTCGACCGCGTGTTTGCCAACAGCCTGCTGCCGGCGGCGCGCATCGAAATCAACGACAACGGCGCCACCCCGGGCGTGGTGCGCATGCGCATCGAACAGGCGTTTGAAGAAGCCCAACAGGGAGGG
>JBEVNE010000177.1:0-18269 GCA_040508275.1 Duganella sp. | reverse complement strand
GACTGCACCGACTACCTCGGCGTGTACGAGAAGTTCGGCCTGGTGGGCCCCAAGTTCACCGGCGGTCACGGCGTGTGGCTGTCGAACAACGAGTTCCGCCGCTTCGCCGACAAGGGCGCCGCCGTGGCGTTCTGCCCCTCGTCGAACCTGTTCCTGGGCAGCGGGCTGTTCGACTTCGAGCGCGCCGACCAGGCGGGCATGCTGGTATCGCTGGCCACGGACGTGGGCGGCGGCACGTCGTTCTCGATGTTGCAAACCATGAATGAAGCCTATAAAGTAGCGCGCTTGAATGGAAGCCACCTGCCGGCCTTGCGCATGTTTTACCTGGCCACGCTGGGGGCGGCGCGCAGCATGCAGCTGGAAGGCACGATCGGCAATTTTGCCGCCGGCGCCGAAGCCGATTTTATCGTCGTCGATCCGCAGGCCACGCCGCTGCTGGCGCGCCGCAGCGCTGGCGCCGACAGCCTGGAAGAACTGCTGTTTGCGCTGGCGCTGCTCGGTGACGACCGGGTGATCGCCGCCACCTACGCCTGCGGGCGCCAGGTGCATGTGCGTGGCTCCGTCTAACGTTGTAATCAAATGGGAAAAAACATGCCAAAACACTCAGTCAGCCTGAAAGCGGTCGCCCTGGCCGCCGCCATCGCCGCAGCATACGCGTTGCCGGTCGCCGCACATGCCGCCTCCAACGAAGCGGTGACCAGCAACGTGTTTGCCTCGCTGGTGACGGGCAAGCAGCCCAGGCTGGCCGAGCTGACCATGTTTTTCACGCTGATGCCCAAGGGCGGCGATCTGCACCACCATTATTCGGGTTCCATCTACGCCGAGCAGTATCTGCGCTGGGTGGATAAAGAGGGCTTCTGCGTCAACAAGAGCGGTTACACGATCAACGTTGACAAGGACCAGGCCAAGGCCGAACGCGCCAAGCCGCTGGCTGAACGCGTGTGCCTGTCCGGCGAAGACAGCCTGCAGGACAATACCTTCCTGGCCAACCTGCTGCAGCGCTGGTCGGACAAGGATTTCCACAACCACGGCGCCATCCAGTCGCCACCGGACCGCCAGTTCTTCGACACCTTCGCCTACTTCAACCCGGTGGCCTCGACCAATACCGCAGAAGGGCTGCAAACGCTGAAGCGCCGCGCCATCGAAGAAAACCTGAGCTACATCGAAACCATTTTCGAAATCGCCCCGATTGCCCAGGATGGTGCGTTTGACAGCAAGGCTTTATCCGGCTCGCTGACCGATGCCGACCTGGTTGCCTACATGGCCAAACTGGACCAGGACAAGGCTTTCCAGGGCTGGATTAGCGCCTACCTCGATAACGTCAAGACTGCCGGCGCCGGTATCGACGACGCCAATTTCACCTTGCGCTACCAGCCGTTTGCGCTGCGCTTCCTGACGCCGTCGCAAGTGTTTTCGCAAATGGTGTCGAGCTTCAAGCTGGCGACGTCGAGCCCGATGATTGTCGGCGTGAATATCGTCGGCCAGGAAAGCACGCATGTATCGATGCGCGACTATGCGCTGCACATGAAGATGTATCAGTTCCTCAAAGCCAAATATCCGCAGGTAAAACTGGCGCTGCACGCCGGTGAACTGTCGCTCGGCATGGTGGAACCGGAGGGCTTGAAGTTCCACGTCAAGGATGCGCTCGATGTGGCCGGCGCCAGCCGTATCGGCCACGGCATGGACATTGCGCACGAGACCGATGCTATCGGCATCATGAAAAAAATGCGTGATCGCAACATCCCGGTCGAGGTCAACCTGAGCAGTAACGACTTTATTTTGGGCATCAAGGACCAGGCACATCCGGTGACCTTGTTCCGCAAATATGGCGTACCGTTTGTGTTGACCACCGACGATGCCGGCGTGTCGCGCAACAACCTGTCCGGTGAATACGTGTTGTTCGCCTCGCGTTACCAGCCCAGCTATGCCGAGGTGAAAAAATTGTCATACGACAGCATTCGCTATTCCTTCCTGGCTGATAGCGACAAACAGCGCCTGTTGAAAGCTTTAGACGGCAAGTTCAGCCAATTTGAAGAAACTATTGCGAAGTCTCAACCGCGGACCAAGCGCTGACCTTTGCGCTGACCAAGCGGCAATATGACGCGGGTGTGGCGTTCTGCCCACACCCGCAAGAAGTTTGTCACAATCAATGCCTCCCCGGCGATAGCGTCCTGCTGTTGCCTTTACTACCCCAGTCTTAACTTCCCCGTGAAACCATTTTCAGCCGGTGTGGCCCTGATGCGACACATTGAGCCGAACATGTACTCGCTTGATAATTTTTTGGCAATGAAAAGAATTCATGCCCAAGGTGCTGACTTATAATTTCGCCTGTTTTCGGCCAGGCAGCCTCCGCAGGTAAAATTTCTTTCATTTTTGCGCTGATTTATAGTCTTTTCGACTGAATCATGAAGCTAAAACGTATTTGTCAGCGTTTTTTGCTTAATGCATAGTGGGATGAAACGATCCAAAAAGGCAAGATTATCCTTTTGCCTGTAGCCAGTTGACTTGGCTGATATGTAAGAAAACTTCGAAGAAAACATCGAAGAAAATATTGGATATTCTCAGGCTGGCGCGACATCTTCGGCTCCCGAGTTCGGCACCCGAATTTTTGTCATTCACGTCCATAAGACGTCACAGCCCTGACATATTTCATCGTTACACTCGCCCGCTGCACGTTTGGGCGCCGGCGACGTGGACGGTCTGACCAGTTGCAGCAAACGTAAGAGGGAGAGTCCCGCCATCAGCGGGGTTCGACATAACTATTAGTCTTTTTTGGGGTTATACAATGATCAATCACAAACGGCTCAAGCTGACGCAAATTGCGTTCAGCCTGTCTATCGCGCTTGCGACGGTTCCAGCCATGGCACAGAACACCACGTCGGCGATTGGCGGCCGCATTCAGGCTGGCGACGGCAAGCCTGCCGCTGGCGCCACCGTGACCATTCTGCACACCGAATCGGGCACCAGCACCAAGGTGCTGACCGATGCCGAAGGCCGCTATGTCCAGCGTGGCCTGCGTACTGGTGGTCCGTACACGATCACGATCTCCAAAGACGGCGTAGAAGAAAAACGCGAAAACGTCTTCATCCAGCTGGCGGAAACCGCCACCGTTGACGCCACCCTCGGCGCCCAGATGCAGACCGTCACCGTTGCCGGTTCGGCAGCCCGCTCCGAGAAATTCTCGAAAACCAATATGGGTGCCGGCACCAGCATCAGCGCGACCGAGCTGGCAATCCAGGGTTCGATCAACCGCAACCTGCAAGACTACGCCCGCAGCGACCCACGCGTATCGCAGACCGACAAGGACCGCGGCGAAATGTCGGTGGCCGGCCAGAACTCGCGCTACAACTCGCTGACCATTGACGGCGTGGCCGTCAACGACACCTTCGGCCTGGAAGCGAGCGGCTCGCCAACCTCGAAACAGCCGATCTCGATCGAAGCGATCCAGTCGGTGCAGGTCAACGTTGCCAACTACGACGTCACCCAAAAAGGCTACGTGGGCGGCAACATCAATGCGGTGACCAAGTCCGGTACCAACACCGTCAAAGGCAGTGTGTACTACGTGTTCCGTAATGACAAACTTGCCGGCGACCGCTTCAATTCCAGCACCGGTGAATACTTCGAACCAGCGCCCTTCAAGGAAACCACCAAGGGCGTGACCCTGGGCGGCCCGCTGATCAAGGACAAGCTGTTCCTGTTCGCCAACTACGAAAAACTCGAGTCGTCGCGCAGTGCACCGGCCTTTGGCCCGTTGGGCAGCAGCATGACCAACGTGGCGATCACCCCGAATGCCATCGCCCAGGCGCAAAGCATCGCCCAAGGCTACGGCATCGATGCCGGCACCGCGCAGGTTCCTGGTGGCACCAAGCTGGACGTGACCGACAAGCTGCTCAAGCTGGACTGGAACATCAACGACGATCACCGCCTGATGGTCCGTTACTCGAAAACCGAGCAGTCGGAACCGATCTTCCCTAGCATCTCCAACAATAACCTGTCGCTGAGCTCGGCATGGTATGCGCAGCAGAAAAACATTGAAACCAAGGTCGCGCAACTGACCTCGGACTGGACGCCGACGCTGTCGACCGAGTTCAAGGCTTCGCAGCGCGACTACAACAGCCTGCCGCAAAATAACTCGATGCTGCCAGCGATTTCGCTGACCTTCGCCGGCGCGCTGCCTGCAGGCGCCGCCGCAGGCTTGCCAACTACCCGCACGCTGAACTTCGGTACCGATTCGAGCCGCCAGTTCAACAACCTCAGCACCAAAACGCTGGACCTGTACGGCGGCGCCAACTGGACCGTGGGCGACCACGAAGTCAAGTTCGGTGCAGACTATGCCAAGAACGAAATCTTCAACGCGTTCCTGCAAAACACCTACGGCAACTACAACTTCAGCTGCCAGAATGCGGTCAACAACATCAACTGCGGTACCGCGACTGCGGCCCAGGTTGAGCAGGCCGTGCTGGACAACTTCCGTCTGGGCCGTCCAACCTCGTACACGCTGCTGACCGCTGCGCCAGGCAATACGCTGGAACAGAATGCTGCAGCCAACTTCACCATGAAGAACACCGGCCTGTTCCTGCAGGACGTGTGGACCGTCAACCCACGCCTGACCGTCAGCTACGGCGTGCGTCTGGACAAGGCCAGCGTGCCTGAGCGTCCAACCCTGAACGCCGCTGTGGCGCGCGCAGTGATACCTGCCGGCGTACCTGGCGCCGCCACCAACGGTCGCCAGACCGGCGGTTTCGGCATCGACAACACCGTGACCTTCGACGGTCAGAAACTGTGGCAGCCACGTGCTGGCTTCAACTACAAGTTCGACACCGTACGCCAGACCCAGTTGCGCGGCGGCGCCGGCCTGTTCCAGGGCGCGGCAGCCACCGTATGGCTGGCCAACCCGTTCCAGAACAATGGTGTAGCAACCCGCACCCTGGCGTGTAACTCCACCGTGGGCGCCTGCCCGACCACCAACGGTTTCACCCCGGTGGTCGGTCAGGTACCAGCCGGTCTGGCGGCCACCACGCCGGTGCCGCCGATCGACGCCCTGGCGCCAGGTCTGCGTCAACCAGCGGTATGGAAAGCCAACATCGCGCTCGATCATGAGCTGCCATGGTACGGCCTGGTGTTTGGCGCAGAGTTCCTGCGCACCAAGGTACGTGACGGTATCTACTACCAGAACTACAACCTGGGCGCAGCCACCGCCACCGGTAGCGACGGCCGTCCGCTGTACTACAACGCGCAAGGACTGTCGCCAAACTGCTGGAATGCCAGCGGCGCCGCGATCACCTCGGGTACCTTCGGCGGCACCAACTGCTCGCTGTACCGCAGCAAGGCCGCCAGCAACTCCAGCTTCGGCAACGTACTGGTTGCCACTGGCACCTCGAAAGGCGCCAGCACTGTCGCTACGGCCTCGCTGACGCGTCCGATGTCGGGCGGCTACAGCTGGTCGCTGGCGTACTCGTACACCGAAGCACGCGAAGTATCGGCACTGACTTCGTCGACCTCGAACTCGACCTACAACGGCCGCTCGGTATTCAATCCGAACGAAGAAGTGTCGGCCAATTCGAGCTACCTGGTGAAAGACCGTATCAGCGCCACGGTCAACTTCCAGAAGCGTTTCTTCGATAACTACAAAACCACCTTCGGTCTGTTCTACGAAGGCCGTTCGGGCAAGCCATACAGCTGGACCTTTAACAATGACCTGAACGGCGACTCCGTTTCCGGTAACGACCTGATGTACATCCCGTCGGCGCCAGGTTCGGGCCAGGTGGTGTTTGCTGGCGACACGGCTACCAGCCGCGTCAACGAAGACAAGTTCTGGTCGGTTGTGAATGGCAACAAGGCACTGAAACAGGCTGCCGGCGGCGTGGTTGGTCGTAACACCGACTTCTCGCCATGGACCAACAGCTTCGACGTCCGCATTGCCCAGGAAATCCCGAGCTTCTTCCGTGGCCACAAAGCGGTGTTCACCTTCGACATTTTCAACTTCGGCAATCTGCTGAACAAGAAGTGGGGCCGTATCAATGAAGTCGGCTTCCAGAGCGGTGGTGCGCAAGCACGCAGCTTCGTCGATTTCGTCGGTCTCGACAGCCAGGGTCGCTACATCTACAAGGTGCGCGACAATGTGGAAGATCTGGACGTGCGCCAGGTCAAAGGCGAATCGCAGTGGGCCATCCAGGCGACTGTGAAGTACGAATTCTAAGTTCGTAGCGCTAGTCTGATCTTTAGCGATAGTAAAAACGGCTGGTGGCGACACTGGCCGTTTTTTTTCGTTTGAATGGCATCGGGGTTTTTGTAACGTAGTATTCCAGCGGCTGCCAAGCTGTTCCGGCGCCGGTTTTTGCGCTGTACAATAATTAATTACGATATGCCTGGACCGCAATGAAACCTACTCTTCGTCCGCTGGCGGCCTCGTTGTTGGCCGCTTCTTTGGCCGCTTCCCTGGCCGCCTGCGCCAGCCGCCAACCGGCACCGCAACCATCGCACCTGGTCGATGTGCAACTGGTGACCCTCAACGATTTCCACGGCAACCTCGAACCGAGCAAATACGTGGTCGACAGCATCCAGGGCGGTGGTGCGCGCACCATCCAGGCCGGCGGCATTGACACTCTGGGCGCGGCCCTGCAAGCCTGGCGTAAAGACGATCCGCAGTTGCTGCTGGTCGGCGCCGGCGACCTGGTGGGCGCCAGCCCGGCGATTTCCGCCATGTGGGCTGACGAACCAACCATCGAAGCGATGAACCTGCTGGGGCTGCGCATGAGCGCCGTCGGCAACCATGAATTCGACGCCGGCCGTGTCGAGCTGCTGCGCCAGCAACAGGGCGGCTGCAAATCGCCGCGCATGGACAAGGCCTGCAAGTACCAGCCCGATTACAGCGGCGCCAGGTTCGACTACCTGGCCGCCAATGTCATCGACATAAAGACCCGCAAGCCGCTGCTGCCGGCCTATAAAATCGAAACTGCCCACGGCGTCAAGATCGGTTTTATCGGCGTGGTGCTCAAGGATACCGCCGAACAGGCGCTGGCCTCGGGCGTGGCCGGCCTCGATTTTATCGACGAGGCGGACGCCATCAACCGCCAGCTGCCCGAGTTGCGCAAGCAGGGCGTGGGCGTGTTCGTGGCGCTGGTGCACCAGGGCGGCAGCACGCCGGAAAAATTCGACCAGCCAGATTGCAGCCAGTTGAGCGGGCCGGTGGTTGATATCGTCAAACGCCTCGACCGCGACGTGCAGCTGGTGGTCAGCGGCCATTCGCACAAGGGCTATTTGTGCAAGGTCGATGGCCGCACCGTCACGCAGTCGGACATGGGCGGCCATGTGCTCGGTCGCATCAAGCTGACGGTCGATACCCGCAGCAATACGCTGAACGCCGTCAGCGCCAGCCAGGAGGTGATGGTGCCCGGTAAGTGGCCGGCCAACGCTGAACTGAAAACCTACCTGGACAATGTACGCGAACGCAGCGCGGCGCTGCTGGCGCAGCCAGTGGCCAGGCTGGCGGTGGCGAGTGTGACGCGTACGCGCGCCGACAGCGGAGAATCGGCGCTGGGCGACCTGGTGGCCGATTCGGCGCTGGCCGCCGGTCGCCCTTTCGGCGCCCAGATCGGCTTCATGAACAATGGCGGCATGCGCCAGGACCTCAATACGGCACAGGGCAACCGCTCCAACGTGGGACACATCCGCATGGTGCTGCCGTTCGGGAATACGATGGTGGTGATGAACCTCAAGGGCTGGCAAATTATCGAGCTGCTCGAGCAGCAGTGGAGCGGTGGACGTGAAGAAATTCGCGGCCTGCTGCAGGTGTCCGACGGCTTCAGCTACCAGTGGGATGCACGCCGCGGTGACGGCAGCAAGGTGGTGCCGGGCAGTGTGCGCCTGCATGGCGTGCCGCTCGAGCGCGAAACATCGTACCGCATCATCACCAACAACTTCCTGGCCGAAGGCGGCGACGGTTTCCCGATGTTCGCCAATGGCCGCAACCGCGCCAATACCGCCATCAGCGATATCGATGCGCTCAATGACTACCTGGTCAAGCGCGAGCAAAGCGGCAAACCGGCTGGCGCCAGCCAGCCACAAGGGCGCTATCAGCGCATCAATGAAAAGGAGTGACCATGCGTCGCGTTTTGTTGTCTGTACTCGTGCCGGCTTTGCTGGCGTCCACCGGCGCCGCGCGCGCCGAGTTTTCCATTCCCGGCTTCGAGCTGGTGCAAACTTCGCCGGCCGAGACCACGCTGCGCAACCCCGATCTGCGCGATCCTGTCACGGTATGGAGCGAACTGTTTGACAATGCCAAGACCGAAATCGTGATCGGCCAGTTCTACGCCGTCACCAAGCCTGGCAGCGCCTTTGACAAGGTGGTTGAGCGGCTGGCCGCCGCCGGCCAGCGCGGCGTAAAAATCCGCTTCCTGATCGACCAGAAGGGTGTCGGTTTGTCGGAGCCCGAGACGCTTGAGCGGCTCAGGAAAATCCCCAACCTGGAACTGCGTGTGATGGACTTTGCCAAGCTGACCGGCAACGGCATCATCCACGCCAAGTACCTGGTGGTCGATGGCAAGCAGGCCTTTATCGGCAGCCAGAATTTCGACTGGCGCGCCTTCGAGCATATCCACGAAACCGGTTTGCTGATCAGCGATCCGAAGATTGTCGGCCAGGTGCTGGCGGTGTTCAACCAGGACTGGCGCGCGCAGGCGGTCATTGCCAAGGGCGGCAAGGCGCCACCGGTGCTGAACAAAAAAGACGTGGCGCCCGACTACCGCCAGAACGCCTACCTGCTGGCCAGCCCCAATCCCTACAATACCGCTGGCGTGGGCAACTCGGAAACCGGCCTGCCGGCCTTGCTGGCCGAGGCCAAGAGCGACGTGCAGGTGCAACTGCTCGACTATGCGCCGATCAGCTATGGCCCCAACGGCACGCGCCCTTACTACGCGGTGATCGACAACGCCGTGCGCGCCGCCGCCAACCGTGGCGTCAAGGTCCGTCTGCTGGTGTCCAACTGGAACCTCGAACAGCCGGCGCAAGCCTATCTGAAAAGCCTGGCCGTGCTGCCCAACGTGGAAATCCGCGTGGTCACGCTGCCGATGGCGTCCAGCGGCTTCATTCCGTTTGCCCGCGTTATCCACAGCAAAACCATGGTGATCGACAAGCAGCTGGCATGGGTAGGCACCAGCAACTGGGCCGGCGGCTATATGGACCACTCGCGCAACTTCGAAGTGGTGATGCGCAACGAGAAAATGGCCGAGCGCCTGGCCGCCACCCAGCAGCAGATATGGGATTCGCCGTACGCCCAGCCGCTCAACATCAACAAGCAGTATCCGAAACCGGTCAAAGGCAAAGCAGAATGAAGCGTCCTGTACTCAAACACCTGGCCTGTGTGCTGGCCTTGGGCGGCGTGGTACTGAGCCAGAACGCCCAGGCCTGGGGCAATGACGGCCACCGCGCGGTGGGCGCGATTGCCGACCAGCTGATCAAGGGCAGCAACGCCGAGCAGCGCGTGCGCGCCTTGCTGCTGCCGGGTGAAAGCCTGGAAAAAATATCGACCTGGGCCGACTGCGTCAAAGGGACTTACTGCGGCCCGCAAAGCGAGGAAATGCAGACCTATGTGGCGGCCAATGCGCGCCACAATGAGTACCATTACACCAATGTGCCGTTCCAGCTGCCGCACTACCACGACCACGGCGTGGGCACCACCGACGTCGATATCGTGCAGACGGCCAAACAGTGCATCGCAGTTTTGCAGGGCAAGACCGACAGCAGCAGCAACCCGCACAACTTCACACCGCGCCAGGCGCTGCTGATCCTCACCCACCTGGCCGGCGACATCGCCCAGCCGCTGCACGTGGGCGCGGGGTTTGTCGGCAAGAGCGGAGATTTTGTCGTGCCCACCCAGGCGCAGCTCGATGCCGGCGAAGTGGCCGAAACACGCGGCGGCAACAACCTGCTGCTCGATGACGCGAAACTGGTAGCCAGCAGCGACAAAGTGATTCCGCCGGCGCCGCCTGTGGAGGCAAAGGCTGCCGATGATAAGGCGGGCAATGCCGCGCCGCGCCCTCCGCAAACCACGCGCCCCTTCCATTCCTACTGGGATACCACGGTGGTGAACTACGCCTTCCGCCGCGTCGGCGCGCGCACGCCTGCGCAGTTTGCTTCGCTGATCATCGCCCGCAAGCCCACAGTGGCGGTGGCCACCGGTGAGCTGGCTACCTGGCCCTACCAGTGGGCCGACCAGTCGCTGGCGCATTCCAAAGTGGCATATGCCGGCGTGACCGTGGGCGCTGCCACCGAGCAGACCAGCAAAAGCACGGGCGAGCGCTATACCGTGTGGCCGTTGACGGCGCCTGATGGCTATCCGGTGCCCAGCTCGGGCATCGCGATTGAACAGCTGGCGCAGGGCGGCTACCAGCTGGCGGCGGTGCTCAAGGCGATCTGGCCCTGATTATTTAGGGTTGGGGCTGAGAGGATTGAACCACAGCTCCTGGCGCTTGAGCGGCGTTTCGGCACTGAGCTGAGGATTGTCGATTCTGATCAACTGGCGCTGTTTCAGCTGCGCTTTGGCGATCAGGTCGCCCTTGTAGCGCTGGAACAGGGTATTGAGCGAGCCATCCTTGATCATCATTTCCATGCCGGCTTCGATACGCTGCGCCAGCACCTGGCCTTCGGCGTCGCGCCGCACAAAAAAGTAGCGTGCCAGCGGGTAGTGCAGCAGCAAGGTCTGTTCGATGGCCATCTGCGGATGCTCTTGCTGGCGCTCGTCGAATTCCCTGGCCGCTTCGTCGATCGAGCGCAGGAAAAAATCGAAGCGGCCGGCCTCCAGCATGGTAAACAGGCCGGCGTAGTGGCTGCCTTCGACCACCGGTATGCCGGCCGCCTTGAGGATGGCGACATCGGCCCAGCCCTGGCCCAGGCCGGCGCGCAGCGTGGCCAGGTCCTGCAGCGAGCGCACGCGCGCAAAGCGCGGCTGGTCGGCGCTGCGGATCAGCAGCAGGCGGTAGCCGAGCAGGCCGCGATCCACCGGCAGGCGCACTGGTAGAAATTCCCGTTCCAGGTCGGCTGAAGTCGCGCGTACGAAAACGTTGATGCGGCCCGTGGGCGACTGCATTTCGTGCACCACGCGCGGCGGCGTCATCGCGGCCTGCGAGCGTTGCAGATAAAAAGGACCGAAGCGTGCACTGGATTTTTGCAGCGCCGTGCGCAGCACCGCCCATTCGTAGTCGTAGCGGCTGTCCACGCCGTCGCTGGTGAGCGGGTAGGTAAGGGTGATGGCGTGGGCGCTGCCGGTGAGCAGCCAGGCAGCCAGCAGCAGTGATACGCTGCGCCATCGAGCAAAATAAAGGTGCCGCATGCTGGAAGAAACGTGGAAAACGTCCAGTGTGCCACGCCGCACCCGCCCCGACCAGCAGGCAGCAGCTTTGATGCGCAGCAGCGTGGTTTTTACAACGGATCGGCGATGCTGCTACACCCGCCACAACGGCGACGCGTTCAGCGCGCCAGCACCAGCTCGATGCCCAGCTCGCGGTAGGGCGCCAGCAGCGCCTCGTCCACATCGGCATGGACGACAATCGTCGCCACCCCCTGCAGCGGGGCGATATGGAAGGGCGAGGCCGTGTCGAGCTTTTCCGGCGACGCCAGCACCACGGTTTTTTGCGCCGCCGCTGCAATGGCGCGCTTGATGCCGGCTTCCTCGTAGTCGCCGGTGCTCAAGCCATGCTGCGGGTGCAGGCTGCAGACCCCCATGAAATAGATATCGGTGCGGATCTGCGCTATCGTCGCCAGCGCCTCGTGCCCCATCGCCACGATGGAATGCTTGAACAGACGTCCGCCAATCAGCACCACCTCGATCAGCGCATGCGCCGCCAGTTCTACCGCGATGCTCGGACTATGGGTGACCACCGTGCAGCGCAAGTCGGGCGGCAACTGGCGCGCCAGTTGCACGGCCGTGGTGCCGCCATCGATGAACACCACCTGGCCGGGAGCGATCATGGCGGCGGCCGCGCGCGCAATGGCCGGCTTGGTGTCGTTGGAGATGTGCTGGCGGTGGGCGAAATCGGCCATGGCCGGCGAGGTGGGCAGCGGCGGCGCCACCGGCAGGGCGCCGCCGTGCACGCGCGCCAGCAAGCCTTCTGCGGCCAGTTCGCGCAGATCGCGCCGGATGGTGTCTTCCGACAGGCCCCATTCTTCGCTCAGCGATTTGGCGACGATGCGGCCGTCTTCCCTGAGGCGGGCGAGCAGCAGTTCCTTGCGTTGACGAGTCAGCATGTTTGCACGAATTTTCTTGATATTGCACGATATTGCATGATATCGTCAAAATACGCAATCACCGACGCAAGGAGCCCATGTCTACTCACCGTATCCGTATCCATCAGGTCGAAACCCTGTCCGATGACTGGTTTGTATTGAAGAAAACGACGTTTGACTACCTGCGCGCGGACGGCAGCTGGCAGCGCCAGTCGCGCGAGACCTACGACCGTGGCCATGGCGCCACCATCCTGCTCTACAATACTGCGCAGCGCACGGTGGTGCTGGTGCGCCAGTTCCGCTTTCCCGCCTTTGTGGAAGGCCATTCCGGCTTCCTGATCGAGGCGCCGGCCGGCCTGCTGGACCAGGCCTCGCCCGAGGAGCGCATCAAGGCCGAGGTGGAGGAGGAAACCGGCTACCGTATCGGCGCCGTGCGCAAGATCTTCGAAGTGTTCATGAGCCCCGGTTCGGTCACGGAACGGCTGCACTTTTTCGTCGGCGAATACGACCCGGCATCGCGCCCCGGCAACGGCGGCGGGCTGGCCGAGGAGGGCGAGGATATCGAAGTGCTGGAACTGCCGATGGAACGCGCCATGGCGATGATGGCCAGCGGTGAAATTGCCGACGCCAAGACCATCATGCTGTTACAGTATGCGGCTCTCCACTTGCTGTAGACCGCCATGTCCAAGTTCGTCGCCCTGCTGGTGTTGATTGTCGCTGCCGCTGCTGCCAGTGCTGCTGGTGCTGCCGACCGTATCGGCAATGCCAAAGCCGGCGAGGCGGCCTTCCGCAAGTGCGCTTCCTGCCACCAGGTCGGCAAATATGCGCAAGCCGGTTTCGGCCCGCATCTGAACGGCATCGTCGGCCGCAAGGCTGCCGCCACCAGCGGCTACCGCTATTCCGAGGCGATGAAGCGCTCGAACCTGGTGTGGACCGAACAAAACCTGGCCGCCTACCTGCGCGCCCCGCACGACCTGGTGCCGGGCACCAGCATGCGCTTCTGGGGCATCAGCGACCCGCAGCAGATTGCCGACCTGCTGGCGTATCTGCGCAGTTTGCACTGAGCACGGACGGTCCGCTCAGGCGCCTTGCTGCAGGCGGCGGATATCGCGCACCGGTGGCGCGCCGAACAGGCGCGTGTATTCGCGGCTGAACTGCGACGCGCTCTCGTAGCCTACCCGCACTGCGGCGCTGCCGGCGTCGATATGCTCGTTCAGCATTAATTGTCGTGCATCCTGCAGGCGCAGCTGCTTCAGGTATTGCAAGGGGCTCATGCCGACCACCCTGCGGAAATGCAGGCGGAAAGTCGACGGGCTCATATGCGCCTGCAGTGCCAGCTCGTCGATCGGAAAATTCTTCCTGAAGTGCTGCTTGAGCCAGGATACGGCCTTGGCAATTTGCTGGCTCGGCGACCCGCTCATGACCAGGCGCCGCAGCGCCGGGCCGTGCTCTCCACTAAGCAGGCGCACGATAATTTCGTGCTGTATCAGCGGTTCCAGTAGCGGAATCAGCGCCGGTTCATCGAGCAGGCGCAGCATTTGCAGCAACGCGCGCTGCAAGCCATCGTCGAGTGTAACGACCGACATGCCGAGCAGCGAGGTGCTGCCCGACGGTAGCGCAAGCTGCATCTGCGCGGCGACCTGGGCCACCGCCTGGGCGTCGAGTTCGAGCCACAGGGCGAGAAAAGGCTCGTCGCTGCAGGCGCGTGATACATACGTGACCACCGGCAGATCAATCGACGTGACCAGGCTTTGTCCAACGCCGTAATCAAAAATCTCGCTGCCAAGTGTTACCCGCTTTTCTCCTTGCACCGTCAGGCCCAGGCCCATGCCGTAAATGCAAGGCAGCGGCTCGCTGGTGGCGTCGCGCCGGTACAGCCGGAGCGACGCGATGGCGGTGGGGTAACTGCCATCGGCCTCAGCGATTTTGCCAACCAGTTCGGCAAGGCTATCGGTCTGCGTCAACGGTGTATCGCGCTTAAATCTCATTGGGTTCTCGCAGTGTTTGCCATCAGCGCCGAGGGTAGCATGCAGCAGCGCGCGGATTTGGGTTTTTAACGCGAACTCGTCAGATCAGGCAACAAGCGCGTCAGATCCGGCAACCGGCTGTGGCGCCGCGCGGCGCACAATGTACGCGGCCCCGCCCACCCACTCTGGAGATCCCCACCATGACCAAGCTCGACATCAACGGCCGCCAGTACGCCATCGACGCCGACCCCACCACCCCGATCCTGTGGGCGCTGCGCGACCACCTGGGCATGACCGGCACCAAGTTTGGCTGCGGTGCTGCCTTGTGCGGCGCTTGCACCGTGCACCTCGACGGCCAGCCGGTGCGTTCGTGCATCACGCCGATTTCGGCAGTGGAAGGGCGGAAAATCGCCACCATAGAAGCCACCACCGATGGCAGCGATCCGGTAGGCACGGCCGTGCACGAGGCATGGATCAAGCATGACGTGGCGCAGTGCGGCTATTGCCAAAGCGGCCAGATCATGAGCGCCACCGGCTTCCTCAAGTCGCTGCCGCGCGGCGCCCAACCGAGCGCCGCCGATATCGATTCCGCCATGGCCGGCAATATCTGCCGCTGTGGCACCTATGTTCGTATCCGTGCTGCGGTGGCCGATGCCGCGCGCGCACTCGCCTGAAGGAGCTGCCATGTTACCCACCACCATACCGGCCGACATGCCACGCGCCTTGCAGCACATGCTCGCGCGTGACAGCGAAGGCAGCGCAGGCAGCGATCTGGTCGCGCCGGCGCGCCGCAGCTTTCTCAAACTGAGCGGAGCGCTGGGCCTGGCGCTCGGGGTATTTTCGCCGATGGTCCTGGCGCAAGCCGATAAAGCCCTCAAACCGTCCGAGCAGCCGTCGGCCTTCCTGCACATTGCACCGAATGGCGAGGTGACGGTGGCAATTAACCGGCTGGAATTTGGTCAGGGCGTGCAGACGGCGCTGCCGATGATACTGGCCGAGGAACTCGACGCCGACTGGTCGCTGGTGCGCGCGCGCCACGGCTCCAACGATCCGGCGTATGTCGATCCGCTGTTTGGCATGCATCTGACCGGCGGTTCCAACTCGGTCAAGAACAGCTTTATGCAATACCGCGAACTGGGCGCCCGCGCGCGGGCAATGCTGCTTGCTGCCGCAGCGGCGCGCTGGCAGGTCGATGTACGCACGCTGCGCACCGAGGCAGGCACCGTGATCGCGCCCGATGGCCGCAAGCTCGCTTATGGCGCACTGGCGGAGCAAGCCATGGCGCTGCCGGTGCCACAGCAGGTGGTGTTAAAGCAGCCCAAAGATTTTCGCATCATCGGACAGCCAACGTCGCGCCTCGACGCCCGCGCCAAGAGCAGTGGCCAGCAGCACTTTGGCATCGACATGCGGCTGCCCGGCCAGCTCACCGCCGTGGTGGCGCGGCCCCCGACCTTTGGTGCCAGGATCGCCACGCTCGACGACAGTGCGGCACGTGCGGTGAAAGGCGTGAGGGCGGTGCTGCGCGTGCCGCTCGACCGTGGCGCCGAAGGCGTGGCGATTGTCGCTGACGGCTACTGGCCAGCCAAACAGGGACGCGATGCGCTCAAGCTGACATGGGACAGCAGCATCCTCGAGCAGGTCGACAGTGAAAAGCAGTTGCAGCAGTACCGCGCGCTGGCGCAGCAGGCAGGGCCACGCAAATTCGACGCCGACATGGCACCGCTGGCGAGCGCACCGCAGCGGATCGAGGCCGAGTTTGTGTTTCCGTATCTGGCGCACGCGGCGATGGAGCCGCTCAATTGCACGGTCGCCCTGAGCGCCGGGCGCGCGCAAATCTGGACCGGCTCCCAGTGTCCGGGCCTCGACGGCGCCGCCGTGGCGCAGGTGTTCGGCATCAAGCCCGAGCAGGTCGAGGTGCATGTGCAAATGGCCGGTGGCGGTTTTGGCCGGCGCTTTGCCAGCAGCAGCGACTTTGTAGTGGAAGCCTGCCACATTGCCAAGGCCGCCCACGCAGCCGGGTTTGCGGTGCCACTACGCACCGTCTGGAGTCGCGAGGATGATATGCGCGGCGGCTATTACCGCCCGATGCATCTGCACCGTGCGCAGATCGGTTTCGATGCGCAGGGCAAGGTGCTGGCCTGGGACCATGTGCTGGTGGGACAGTCGATCACCACCGGCACGGTGTTTGAATCGTTCCGCCTGAAAGACGGCATCGACGCCACGGCGACCGAAGGCATGCTGGAACCGTATCCCTTGCCGATGCGCCTGACGGTGCACCATCCCAAGCTCAATGTGCCGGTGTTGTGGTGGCGCAGCGTGGGCGCCACCCACACCGCCTTTGTGATGGAAACCCTGATCGACGAGATTGCGCGCCGCACGGGCCAGGACCCGGTGGCCTACCGCATGCAGCTGTTCGGCGCCGGCAACGCGCGCCACCGCGCCGCCCTGCAACTGGCGGTAGACCATAGCGGCTATGGCAAGCGCACCCTGGCGGCAGGGCGCGCCTGGGGCGTGGCGGTGCACGAGTCGTTCAGTTCCGTGGTGGCCTATGTGGTGGAAGCGTCGGTGCAGGATGGCCGACCGCAATTGCACCATGTGACGGCCGGCGTGCATTGCAATATGGCGATCAACCCGCGCACCATCGAGGCGCAGGTGCAGGGTGCGGCCATCATGGGATTGTCGATGTGCCTGCCCGGTGCGGCCATCACGCTGAAAGACGGTGTGGTCGAGCAGAGCAATTTCGGCGACTTCAGCGTGGCGCGCATCACCGACGTGCCAAGCTTCAGCGTGCACATTGTGCCCAGTGCCGAAGCGCCGACCGGCATGGGCGAACCCGGCCTGCCACCGCTGGCGCCAGCATTTGCCAACGCAGTGGCCCAACTTACCGGCAAACCGATACGCGAGTTGCCGTTCAGGTTGGGGTAGTGGTGGCGTCGGTCCGCATCGGCTGACCACCGCGAACGCGGGAACCCATGTACCAGCAAGTGCCTTAGCTCAGTGCCAGCGCGCGCCGGCCAGTTGCTGCTGCCGCTGCTGAGGCAGGCTTCAGCACAAACTTGCCCACCAGGTCCGCCAGTCCCAGCGCCTGCTCCTGCATCGAGGCCGCTGCGGCTGCCGATTGTTCGACCAGCGCGGCGTTTTGCTGGGTCACGTTGTCCATTTCGATGATGGCCTGGTTGACCTGTTCGATGCCCAGGCTTTGCTCGCGGCTGGCGGCGGTGATTTCGGCGATGACGTCGCGCACGCGGCGCACGCTGTCCACTACTTCGCTCATGGTGCTGCCAGCTTGATCGACCAGCAGCGTACCCGAATCGACGTTGGTGACGGAATCGGTGATCAGGGTCTTGATTTCCCTGGCTGCCGCCGCGCTGCGATGGGCCAGGTTGCGCACTTCGGTTGCCACCACCGCAAAACCGCGCCCCTGTTCGCCGGCGCGCGCTGCTTCCACGGCGGCATTGAGCGCCAGAATATTGGTCTGGAAGGCAATGCCATCGATCACGCTGATGATGTCGGCAATCTTCTTCGACGAGGCGTTAATCGCTTCCATGGTCTGCACCACGTTGGCGATCACCACGCCGCCCTTGCTGGCCATGTCCGAGGCGGTGGCGGCCAGGCTGTTGGCCTGGCGCGCATTGTCGTCGTTCTGCTTGACGGTGGAGGTCAGCTCTTCCATCGACGACGCCGTTTCTTCCAGCGAACCTGCCTGCTGCTCGGTGCGTGACGACAGGTCGAGATTGCCGGTGGCGATTTCGCGCGCGGCCGTGGTCATCGTGTCGGTGCCGGCCCGCACCTGGCCGACGATGTGCTGCAGGCTGTCGTTCATTGCCTGGAGCGCGCGCAGCAGCGTTGCCGTTTCATCGTTGCCTTGTACGGTAATGCTGCTGGTCAGGTCGCCTGCGGCCACGGTCTGCGCAATCGCCACGGCGCGGTTGATCGGTGTGGTAATACTGCGCGTGATCAGCCAGGCAACGCCAAGGCCGGCCACGATGGCCAGCACGCTGATGCCCATGGTGAGGTTGCGGGCGAGCTCGTAGGTGGTGTCGGCTTGCGCCGTGGCTTCTTCGTTCTGGCGCTTTTCGC
>JBEVNE010000159.1:0-6839 GCA_040508275.1 Duganella sp. | reverse complement strand
TAATATCATGTAACAGCCCGGCGCGCGACGGCAGTAGCTTGCGCGCGCCGGATGCAGCTTTCGATCATCCGTTTTAATTGGCTCATATGAAATGTCCGTTCTGCCAGCATGACGATACCCAGGTACTCGATACGCGCGTATCCGAGGAGGCGGACGCCATTCGCCGTCGCCGTCGCTGCGCAAAATGCGATAAACGCTTTACCACCTTCGAGCGCATCGAGCTGGTGATGCCGGCCGTGGTCAAAAAGAACGGCAGCCGCACCGAATACTCGGCCGACAAACTGCGCGGCAGCCTGTCGCTGGCCTTGCGCAAGCGCCCCGTGGCGGCGCCCGCCGTCGATGCAGCGGTGGCGTCGATCAAGGAAAAGCTGTTGACCAGCGGCCTGCGCGAAGTCGATACCGGCTATATCGGCGAGCTGGTCATGCAGGAATTGCAGCGCCTCGATACGGTGGCCTACATCCGTTTTGCTTCCGTGTACAAAAACTTTGAAGATCTGGCCGAGTTCCAGAACGCCATTGCAGAAGTTGGCAATGAAGGCAAGCCGCGCAAGCTATAAAACGCCCGCGCACGCTTGATGTAGCGCATATCCCGTCCATTCACCACTGCTAACGTCGAACTACTTTGATCGCTTAGTTGAGGTGTGTCGTGTCTGCCTTTGCTCCGCTGTGCTCCGTACGCACCATGCGTGCCGTCGCCGGCTTTACCCTGCTGGAAATATTAATCGCCGTGTTCGTGCTGGCGCTCGGCATCGTTGGCGGCGTATCGATGCAACTGGCCGCCATGCGGGCGCGCCACCAGAGCGCCTTGAGCGCCCAGGCTGCCTGGCTGGCGGCCGGGCTGGCCGAGCGCATGCGTGCCAACCCCACGCAAATGGCGCTGGACGATGGCGCCAATCCCTATCTCACCCTGCATTACGATGCGCAGCTGCAACCAGTTCCGGCGCCGCCGGCCGTGCTGTGCCATAGCAGCGCCTGCAATGCCGCGCAACTGGCCTGGTACGACCTGTACGACATCCAGAGCGCCGTGCGCGAACAATTGCCGGCCGGGCGCGTGCTGGTGTGCCGTGATGCCGCGCTGTGGAGTACCGGCAAGCTCACATGGCCGTGCAGCGGCGGCAGCGCGGCGCCGATTGTCATCAAGGTTGGCTGGCGCGGCAAAAACGCCGATGGCAGCGCCCAGGCCGACCAGGCCGGACAATACGCGCCCGGCGTGGCGCTGACCGTGGGAGCACGGTAATGCGCGCGCCCTCAGGCTATACGCTGATCGAGCTGCTGATCGCGCTCGGCCTCGGCTTGCTGCTGACGCTGCTTGCCGGCAGCTTGTTGCAGGCAGTGGCCAGCAACTACCGCCACCACAGCGAAAGCGCCTGGCTCGACGACAGCGGCCGCTACGCGCTCGACATCATGGCCCAGGGCATACGCCAGGGCGCTTACGTCAACTGGGACAGCACGGCGGCGCCGCCGGCCTTCGATGGCGCGGCGCCGCCCGCTGTCATGGGGCTTGATGCCGCCAGCATCAGCAAGAGCAGCGAGGGCATAGAGGCGCCGCTGGCGGCGGTGGCGCACGGCAGCGACGTGCTGGCGCTGCGCTTTGCCGGCCATGGCGCCGGCGCCAGCGGCGATGGATCGAGCGTCAACTGCGGCGGCTTTGGCGTACCGGCGCCGGTCGACGCTGCGGCGTATGCAGACCATGGCTGGAGCATCTTCTATGTGGCGCAGGACGACGGCGGCCAGGCCGAACTGCGCTGCAAATATCGCGGCAGCGGCAACTGGGGCGCCGACGCCATTGTGCGCGGCGTTGAATCGTTCCAGGTGCTGTACGGGCTCGATACCGACATCCCGGCCGACGGCGTACCCAACCGCTACCTGAACGCCACCGCCCTCCGCACACTCGACAATGCGCTGGTGGTGGCAGGCGCCACGCCGCAGGCGCAGCTAGCCGACTGGCAACGACAGACCCACTGGAAACGCGTGTGCAGCATCAAGCTGGCGTTGCTGCTGCGTGGCGACGCCAGCACCCGCGCCGATCAGGCGCCAGCCCGCTACGACCTGTTCGGCCGCAGCTATTCGGACAGTCATGGTAACGACCTTGGCGTGCTGGTGCGCGAGCAGGCGTTACCGGCGCCCGAACGATGGCGGGCGCGCCGCCAGTTTAATTTGACGGTCGCATTGCGCAATCATAGCCCTCCCGGTGACACATGAAAGCGCGCCGCGAGCACGGCGTGACCGTGCTGGTCTGCCTGATCATGATGCTGCTGGTAATGTTGCTGGGCGCCTCGGCAGCGCGCCTGAGCTTGCAGGGCGAGCAGGCCGTGCGTGGCCTGCGCGAGCGGGAAACCGCGTTCCAGGCGGCGCAGGATGCGCTGGTCGATGCCGAACGCGATCTGCGCAATGGCAGCGCCACGGTAGCGGCTGGCGCATGCGCCGTGGCGCCCGTGTGGCAGCGCGTGGACATCAGCGGCAGCGCCGATGGCGGCGCCTGCTCCACTGCTTACGGCGCACGTACCGGCGCCGTCATGCGCACCGGCACTGGCCTGCTGCCGTTGCAGCCGCCGCGCTATCTGATCGAAGCGCTCGATTGCCACCAGCCCGGGCACAGTGCAACGGCGCCGTCGCCGTGCTACCGGATTACCGCCATCGGCTTTGGTCCGAGGCCGGGCGTTGAAGTGGTGTTGCAGAGTGTGTACATACCGGAATGAGCAGAAGAATGAACATGAGCGAGGAGGTAGCCGTATGCGTACCGCATCGAAGATCGTGCTGTGGCTGGCCCTGGCGGCCGACGGCACCCTGGCCGCGCCGCTGCTGCTGGACATCGCCAGCGAACCGCTGACGGCCGCCTGCCGCGTTGCTGTGCCGCCGTCCAGCCCGGCCATGCTGGACGGCGCATCGCTGCTGCAGCCGGCGGCGCTGTCGCATGGTGGCGGCGAGCTGTTCCGGGCGGCTATGCGCATGAGCGATGGCGGCGGCCATCTCACCCGCTACCTGATTGCGCCGGACGCTGCCGGCCTGTCCGTAACGCCGCAGGTGGCGTGGGAAGCGGGAGCCTTGCTGACCGGCAGCGGCACGCAGGCACCATCGCCGGCGCCGGCTGCGCGCCATATTTACACAGCCATCATTGCAGAAGGCGGTGCGTTGAGCATGACTGCGTTCGACTGGAGCGCGCTGTCGTCAGCACAACAGGCGCAGCTCGACCAGCCGCCGCAAACAGCCGTCCCTGCAGCTCCCAGTCAATCCGCGAGCTCGGCCGGCGATGGCCTCGGTCCGCTGCGGCTGGCCTACCTGCGCGGCGACCGCACGCACGAGGGCACGCTTTTCCGCGTACGCAGCAGCGTGCTAGGCAACTCGGTGCACAGCACGCCGGTCCGTGTCGGCCAGCCTCCCGGCGTCAGCGCCAGTGCACCCGTGCGTCCCGATATGCTCTACCTCGGCGCCAACGACGGCATGTTGCACGCCTTTGACGTTGCCGATGGCCGCGAACGGTTTGCTTATGTGCCGGCAGCCGTGTTTGGCGCGCTGAACCAGTTGCCGGACCCGGCCTACGTGCAGCGTGCTTACGTTGATGGCCCCGCCAGCGCTGGAGAGGTCAGCATCGCCGGGCAGGCGCGCACCGTATTGTTGTCCGGCATGGGCGGTGGTGCGCAGGGCGTGTTTGCGCTCGATATCACCGACCCCGTGCATTTTGCGGACAAGGGCGGCGTGCTGTGGGAATTTACCGACCGTGACGATCCCATGATGGGCAACGTTACGGCCTTGCCGCAAATCGCCCGCCTGCGCATCAACGCCAGTTCCGCCGGCAAGGTGGTCTACCGTTACTTTGCCGTGGTGGCAAGCGGCCTGAACAACTACGCTGCAGATGGCCATGCCAGCAGCAGCGGCGAAGGCGCGCTGTTCCTGCTGGCGCTGGACAAGCCGCGCAATGATCCCTGGCGTTTGCAGGACAATTACTACCGCTTCACCACGCCGATTGCCGACGCCACGCTGGCCAATGCGCTGCACGCGCCGGTGCTGGTCAACGACCGCGCTGGCTCTCTGCGTTATGCGTATGCCGGTGACTTGCAGGGCAATCTGTGGCGCTTCGATTTTAGCGGCGGGCTGCCATGGAAGCAGACGGTAGGCCCCGGCCCCAACAGCACCCCGTTGTTCGTCGCGCGCGACGCTGCCGGCAAGCGTCAGCCGATTACGCAACTGCCGCAAGTGGTGTACGCAGAGCAGGGCGGCTACCTGCTGCTGTTTGGCACCGGCAAGCTGATCGAGCAAGCCGACCGCAGCGCCGCACGCTACGCGCCGCAAAGTTTATACGCGATTCACGACAGCCTGCGCCAGCCGGCCGACATCGTCAGCGGCCGGCACCAGCTCACGCGCCGCACGCTGCTGGGCGATGCTGCCAGCGCCAGCTTGGCCATTGAAGGCGAGGCTAAGGCAGGCAACAGCAAGGGCTGGTACCTCGATCTGCTGCATGCCGGCGTCACCGGCGAGCGCAGCATCGATAGCGGCGTGATCGAAGGTGGCGTACTGGCCATTACCACCGTGCTGCCGGCGACCGACTCCTGCGATTCGGCGCGTAGCCGCAGCTATGTGCTCAACGCACTGACGGGGCTGGCGCAAGGACATAGCGTATCGGTGCGGCTGCCGCCTGCACCGGCGCCGGAGCAGCCGATTGTCGGTGATCTGTCCTTGTCGTACGACGGCAAGCCGGCGCTGCTGCCACTGGCTTCCAGCATCTCGCCGCCTGACCCCACCGGCGGCGTGCGCGTGGTGCGCGAGTTTGCCCTTGCGCATACGGCAGCAGGCGGCCAGCAGCCGCTCGGCACCATACGCAGCGTGACGCGCGCTGGCCGCCTGAGCTGGCGCGAGGTGGCCAACTGGCGCCAGCTACACGAGAACAGCCAGCCCGCGGCGAATAAGTCCGAAGCCGGCAAACAGGAGGCCGGCAAATGAAGGCGCGCGCATTCACCCTGATCGAAATGTTGATCGTGCTGCTGGTGCTGTCCGTGCTGGCAGCGGTGGCCATGCCGGCCTGGCAAGAGTACGTGGTTCGCACCCGCCGCTACGAGGCGCAGGCGACCATGCAGCGCCTGATGCTGCAGCAGGAGCGCTACTTTACCCAGAACGGCGCTTACCTGGCGTTTTCCGCGACTGCCAACGCTACCGATGTCGAGGCCGGCCAGTTCCAGTGGTGGAGCGGCGCCAGCGCACCGCTGAGCGGCTACGAGCTCGAAGGCAAGGCTTGCGAGGGCGCCACCTTGTCCGAGTGCCTGCAACTGGTGGCCACGCCCGGCACCGCCAGGGTCGATGCACGCTTTCGCGATCCCGCCTGCGCCGTGCTGACGCTGACCAGCAGCGGGCTGCGGCTGGCGTCCGGCCAGCAAGCCCAATGCTGGCGCTGAGGTCCGCCATGCGCCGTAGCGGAAGCGGTAGCGGTAGCATTCGCGGGGTAACGCTGGTGGAGTTAATGATGGTGCTGGCGCTGGCCGGCGTGCTGCTGGGCGTGGCGGCGCCGGCTTACCAGCAGATACTGCGTGGCCAGCAACTGCGCGCCGCCGTCAACGACCTGGTCGCGGCGATTGACCTGACGCGCTCGCACGCGCTGGCGCTGGGCCGTACCGTGTTGCTGGCGCCGCTCGACCCCGGCGGGGTGGACTGGCGCGCCGGCTGGATCGTGTTTGTCGATAGCAACGGCAACCGCCGCCCGGACGCAGGCGAAGCGGTGCTGGCCCGGCGCGGACCGCTGCCCGATGGACTGCAGATGAGCATGGTCTTCTCGTCCGGTGCAGCGCCGGCCTATCTTGCCTATAATGGCGCAGGACGCAGCTGCAACGCCGGCAACAGCCTGGCGGCGCGCTGGGGCACGCTGTCGCTGGTGCTGGGCGACCAGGCGCGCAATATTAAAATCAATATGCTGGGGCGGCTGCGGGTATGCAATCCAGCCAGCGATGCCGCCTGTAGCGGCGTTGCCAATTAAGGGCGAGTCAGAAGCTAGGAAGACATGAAAATCCATAACGATGCAGAGGGCATGACGCTGGCGCTGGCCTGGGCCGAAAAAGGGCTGTACACCACTTCGCCCAATCCGCACATCGGTTGCGTGCTGGTGCGAGATGGCGAAGTCATCGGCGCTGGCGTTACCCAGGCGGTGGGCGGCGACCATGCAGAAATCCAGGCGCTCAAGGATGCGCAGGCGCGCGGCAATGGCGAGGCAGTGCGCGGCGCCACCGCCTACGTCACGCTGGAGCCATGCAGCCACCATGGCCGCACGCCACCGTGCGCCGATGCACTGGTGCGCGCCGGCATCGGCCGGGTGGTAGCGGCCATGGAAGATCCCAATCCGCTTGTGGCGGGGCAGGGCATGGCCCTGCTGGCTGCGGCTGGCATTGCCACCAGCAGCGGTTTGCTGGCCGAGCAGGCGTACGAGCTGAACATCGGCTTTTTCTCGCGCATGACGCGTGGACGGCCTTGGGTGCGCATGAAAACCGCCGCCAGCCTCGACGGCATGACGGCGCTGCACAATGGCGCCAGCCAGTGGATCACCGGCGAGCGCGCCCGCGCCGACGGCCACGCCTGGCGTGCACGCGCCTGCGCCATCCTGACCGGCATCGGTACCGTCAAGGCCGACGATCCGCAGTTGAACGTGCGCGGCATCGACACGCCGCGCCAGCCGATCCGCATCGTCATCGACAGCCGCCTTGAAATCGACCCGGCCGCCAAGATATTGCAAGGAGGCGGCACCTGGATCGTGGCCGCCGTGCGCGACCCGGAAAAGGGCGCAGCCTTGCGCGCGCTGGGCAACGAAGTGATCCTGCTGCCCAATGCGTCCGGCAAGGTCGATCTGCCCGAGCTGATGC